>JAXDDP010000033.1:0-17216 GCA_034676785.1 Anaerolineae bacterium
GATATCATCGGGCAATTCGGCGTCGGTTTCTATGCAGTCTTCATGGTCGCGGATGAGGTTCGTGTCACCTCGCGTTCCTACCAGCCGGATGCCCAGGCATGGACGTGGATCTCCAAGGGCGATAGCACCTATCAGCTCCGCCCTGCGGCGAAGGAGGATCGTGGAACGACGATCGAGATCCAGCTGAAGGACGACGCCAAGGAGTACACGTCGACGTGGCGGCTGGAACAGATCGTAAAAACGCACTCCAACTACGTGTCATTCCCGATCTACGTAGGCGAGACCATCGCCAACCAGCAGACGGCGATCTGGCGCCAGTCCCCGAGTCAGGTGTCGGAGGATGACTACAAGAGCTTCTACCGGCAGTTGACGATGGACGTCAAGGATCCCCAGCTGCACGTTCACATCGTCTCCGATGCACCGGTCGAGATCCACAGCGTGCTCTATATCCCGGCCGACCGTGACCAGGGCCTGTTCCGGTCTCGCCCGGACTACGGGCTGAGGCTCTACTCCCGCAAGGTCCTGATCCAGGAGCACAACAAAGACCTGCTGCCTGAATACCTTCGCTTTGTCGAGGGTGTAGTGGACTCTGCCGATGTTCCCCTCAACGTCGCCCGCGAAACTGTGCAGTCCAATCGCACGATCGGGCACATCAAGCGTGCGCTGCGTGGACGGCTCCTCAAGGCGTTGCAGGACCTTGGCGAGGAGAAGCCCGACGAGTATCGGCACTTTTGGGAGCATTGGGGCCTCTTCATCAAGGAAGGGGTTGCCTCGGACTTCGCGGGACGCGATGAGCTGTTGCCGCTGCTGCGGTTTCAGACCACCAAGTCCGATGGGGAGCTCATCGCGCTTTCGACGTATGTCGAGCGGATGAAGGAGGATCAGGAGAGCCTCTACTACATTCTGGGCGACAGCGTGCAGTCTGTGCAACGCAGCCCTCATCTGGACCCCTTCCGGGCTAACGATCTGGAGGTGCTCTACCTCGTCGACCCGTTGGACGCTTTCATGGTCCAGAGTCTACGCGAGATCGAGGGTAAACCGTTGGCGAACGTCGATGATCCCGACCTCGTGCTTCCGAAAGTGGAGAACACCGAGTCGGAGCCGGTTACGCCAGAATTGGGCCCGGAGCAATTTGGGAAGCTGCTTGCCCGCTTCCGCAAGGTGCTGGGCGATCGGGTCACCGAGGTGAAGGAATCGAAGGTGCTCAAGGATAGCCCGTGTCGTTTGGTATCGGCGGAGAGTGGTCCCGAGCGCGATATGCAGCGCGTGCGGCGCCTTCTGGAGGAGAATTACGAGATACCCGCCAAGATCCTGGAAGTCAACCGCGGGCATCCTCTGATCCGAGACCTGGCCGCGCTCAGCGGCAGGCCGTCTGCGGATGCACTGGTCGATCTGTCCATTGAACAGCTCTTCGAGAACCTGTTATTGCTGGAAGGGTTGTTGCCGAATCCCGCAGAGATGGTTCCGCGCATCCAGGCGTTGCTCGAACAGGCTACGGCAGCCTCCGCCCGTAGCGACATTACCGGGTAGGGCCTACCGGCGACGAAAGGTCAGGCTACCTGTCCCAGAGGCGACGAATGTGCCTTGACAACCCGCCGTGAACTCCATAGAATGGAGGCATACCCTGAGGCGAGGAGTGCGTATGCGAGAAGCATCAGGTGCATTGACAGCCACTGAATATGTCGAGACTGCGGGGATGCTGAAAAGCTGACCCGCAGTCTGTGTTTTACCCTACAGACTGGTACCGATACGCCCAATGTGGAAAAGGAGGTGCGACCGGAGACCGGAAACCGAGAGAGAGTACGGGCTACGATGGCCACATCACATATGCCCTGAAGGGCACAGGCTATAGGAGGATGGAACGATGTTTGATGAGACAGCGCTGAGAGAGTTGGCCTCCATCCAGACAGAAGGGCCAATACTAAGTCTATACCTGAACGTCGACCCCACGCGGCGCACAGCCGATGAGTACAAGCTGGAGCTCCGCGAAATGCTCAAGCAGATGGGTGTACGGATTGCAGCTGAAGACATCGAGGCCGTCAAGCGGTATGTGGAATACGAATATGACTGGTCTGGACGTGGCCTCGCGATGTTCACGAACGCAGCCGAAGGCATCTGGTATGCCTACTCGCTTGCGGTTCCGGTCCGTTCAGGAGCTACTGTCGCACGCAGACCCTATATCTCTCCGCTCGTCGAGGTCGATGGGTTGTATGGAAAGTACGTCGTTGCGCTCATTGACCGGAAGGGTGGCGAGTTCTACTATTTTCAGATGGGTGAATTGGTGGATCAGGTCGGCATGGAAGGCGAGGACATCCGGCACACGCGCAGGGGGCGGGGATCGTCCGTCCATGGCATGCGCGGCGGCGCCCCGCTGTCGGGCAGACATGAGGCCGCACTGGTACAGCGGAATCTGAAGGATATCGCCGCCGATCTGACTGAGTTCTGCGAGAAATACCACCCGCGGCGCATACTGGTGGGGGGAGCGGAACACACGCTAGCCCAGTTCATGGAGGCACTTTCGCCTGCAATGCGCGACCTGGTCGCCGACACCTTCTCTAGCGAGATGGTCGTGAACGAGGCGGAAATTCGTGACCATTCGTTCCGGCTACTCGAGGCGCTGGAAGAACGCGAGCATGCCCGGGTGGTCGAGTCGGTGCGCACCCAGGCGGGTAAGGGGATGAACGGCGTGGTAGGGCTGGATCAGACCCTGAGCGTAGCCAATGAGGGGCGCGTTCAGATGCTGGTGGTTGAGCGGGGTTACCGGCAGTCGGGCTACCAGTGTGCAGGTTGCGGGTACCTTACTGCTCAGGAGATGGACCGGTGTCTCTTCTGCGGGGGAACGTTCGTGGAGATCCCAGACGCCGTCGAGGCTGCGGTTACCCAGGTTGTCGAGAAGGGGGGGAACGTCAAGGTCGTCGACGACGACCAGATGGCGGATTCGCGCATCGGGGCACTTCTGCGATACTAGGTAAAACCGTTACGAGATCCCCCCAGAGACGTCTCTGGGGGGATCTTTTCTTGTGGCTAACAAGCGTGTGGGGGTTTAGACCCAGCCGCGCAGGTGCATAGCCTTCTCAACGCGTGCAATGGCAACCCAGTAAGCTGCGTCGCGCATGTAGAGGTTCTTTTCCAACGCCATTGCCAGCACGGCTCTGAAGGCGTTAGTCATCTTCTGGTCAAGCTTGGCAAGGACTTCGCGCTCTTCCCAGTAGTAGTTCATGTCATTCTGGACCTGCTCGAAGTAGGAGCAAGTAACACCCCCAGCGTTGCAGAGGAAGTCGGGAATCACGAAGACGCGCCGTTTCCTGAGCACCGCGTCGGCCTCGAGGGTCGTAGGCCCATTGGCGCCCTCGGCGAGGATCTTCACCGTAGGGCTGATGCGTTCCGCAGTTGACTCGGTGATCACGCCCTCCACCGCAGCCGGGATCAACACATCAACATCCTTGCTCAACCAGGCATCGCCGTCCTCAATGACATAGTGTGCGGCTTGCGCCTGGGCTTTGTCGACGGTTCCATACTGGTCGGTGATGCTCTGCAGGAACCGGGGATCAATGCCGTCTTCCTTGGTGTAGGTGTAGGCCCGCCTGTCATGGCGGTCCCAGCAGGAGACGCTGATCACCCGCCCACCGAGCATTTCGATGAAGGTGAGCGCCGCGTGTTGGGCCACGTTGCCAAAGCCCTGGATGGAGGCCGTTCTGCCCACCGCGGAGAGGCCCAGGTGCTTCATCGCTTCGCGGATGGTCACCACCACGCCGAAGCCTGTTGCCGCCGTTCGCCCCTCAGAACCACCACCACCGAGTGGTTTTCCCGTGATCACGCCGGGCACGTACTCGCCGTGCAACTTGGAGTATTCATCCATCATCCAGCCCATCATCTGTGCCGTGGTACCTACGTCGGGGGCGGGTACGTCATTACGGGGTCCCAGGTTCTTCCAGACGGCGTCAATCCATTCGCGGCAAAGGCGTTCCTTCTCGCTGGTGGAGAGCGAGGACGGGTCGACCACGACGCCGCCCTTGGCTCCGCCCAAGGGTATATCGGCGACCGCGCACTTCCAAGTCATCCAGGTCGCCAGAGCGCGCACCGTGTCGAGCGTCTCGTTTGCGGCGAAGCGGATGCCCCCCTTGGCTGGCCCACGGGCATCATTGTGCTGCACCCGGAAGCCGAAGAAGACCTTGATGCTGCCATCATCCATTCGCACCGGCAGTTGGAAGCGGAACTCACGGAGAGGCCAGCGCAGGATGCTGCGCACCGCATCGTCGAGTTCCATTTGCTCGGCGACCTGATCGAACTGCGCCTGCGCCAATTGGAAGGGATTCAGCTCTTCGGGCATTGTCAATTCACTCCTTGGAATGGAATCAACCGGCCTACGCTTTCTCCCTCTTGGCTGGTATGGCCCTTACCCCCATCTCCCCAGATGGGTAAGACTGGAAAAGTGTGTGGGCGTTCCGACGCCCGAATGCAATGCCTGAGTAGCAGCAGCGCCCTGTAGGTTCAGCCGTGACGTCGCATAAACCGCGCCATACGCTCCAGTGCGATCTCGATCTTCTCGTAGGCGGTGGCATATGACATGCGGACAAAGCCCGTGCCTGCAGCGCCGAAAACGCTGCCCGGGATTGCTGCGACACGCTCCTCCTGCAGAAGCCCCTCAGCAAAGGCATTATCGTCCATGCCGGTGACCGCAATCGATGGGAAGGCGTAGAACGCTCCATGCGGCTCCACACAGGTCAACCCCAGGCTGTTCAACCCCGTGACAATCAACCGCCGCCGGCGGTCGTATTCGGCACGCATCATCTCCACGAAGGGCTCGCCGACCTCCAGTGCTTTGAGTGCTGCCCACTGCGAAGCTGTGGGTGCCGACATGATCAAGTACTGGTGCAGCTTGCGGATCTCGGCCGCGAGCGCTGCTGGCGCCATCATGTAACCGACACGCCACCCCGTCATTGCATAGGACTTGGAGAAGCCCTGCAACACAATGGTGCGTTCGCGCATTCCAGGAAGGCCGGCGAAGCAGATCTGCTCGACCCCATAGACCAGGCGATCGTAGATCTCGTCGGAAATGACCAGGAGATCATGCCTTGCGACAACGTCCGCGATGCGGGCCTGCTCATCAGGATCGATCGTTGTGCCGGTGGGGTTGTTGGGCGAAGCGATGAGTAGCGCTTTGGTGCGTTCGGTGATCGCAGCCTCGATGGCCTGTGCCGTGAGCTGGAATCCCGACTGCACTGTCGTGCGGACCATCGTCGGGACAGCCTCCACCATTCTGGCGGTTGGCTCGTAGGCGACGAAACTGGGGTCGGCGATGATGATCTCATCACCGGGGTTGAGCGTCGCGGCCATAGCCAGGTAGAGCGCCTCGGAGACGCCCACTGTTACCAGAATCTCGCTGTCGGGCGAATAGGCAATGGCGTAGCGTCGCTCAACGTGACGACTGAGAGCCTCACGGAGTTCCACCAGCCCCGAGTTAGAGGTGTAGTGGGTGGCACCACGCTGTAGCGCCTCGATACCCGCCTGTACGATTGGCTGGGGTGTGTCAAAGTCCGGCTCGCCGATACCGAGGCTAATCACATCGTCCATCGTCGCCGCGATGTCAAAGAACTTCCGTATCCCCGATGGGGGAATGTCCATCGCCCTCCGTGAGATGTGGTTCGCGGCTTGCTTCGGGAGAGCTGTCATGGGATCTCGTACTCCTCATTGGGTAGATAACAGACGGTTGAGGAATCACCCACGTTCATGGCGCGGAACTCTCCCCGCAACTGCGCCCCACGCCCGATGATGGATGACCTCAGCAACACCGCGTCGACTTCGGCGCCCTCGTCCACCAGCGTATCGCGCAGGATACTGTCTCGAATCCGGGCTTCCTTCTCGATTGAAACATACGGTCCCACGATCGAGCGCTCCACAATGGCGCCCGGATGGATGTAGACCGGGGGAATGATGGCAACGCCTGGCCGCGGGGTTGTGAAGCTGTTGTCATCCCCGTGCTCCAGCACGTAGCGCATGGTATCAAGTGTTGTTTCGGGCTTACCGGTGTCCTGCCAGACGCCGACTTCCCGCGTGCGGAAGTTGGCGCCCTGTTCGACCATGAGCGAGACCGCATCAGCAAGATAGTACTCACCCTTGGTCTTGAGCCGGCGGTCCATCAGCTCCTTGCATGCTCGAACCAGCGCCTCGCCATCGCGGAAGTAGTAGAGTCCCATCAACACGGTCTTGTTGTCGACACTGTCGGGCTTTTCGATCAGCTTGGTGACCCGCCCGGCGGCATCCACCTCGACCACGCCGAATCGCCGTGGATCATCGACTTGCTTGGTGAAAACCATGCCATCCAGATCTGGGTCGTCCAGGCCGGAGAGGTCGGTTTCGTAGAAGAGGGTATCAACCCACATAAGGAACAAGGGGCCTACAAGGTGCTCGCGTGCCAGCCAGATGGCGTGCGCCTGCCCAAGCATCTTGTCCTGAGTCACGAACGCGGTGGGTATGTCGAAATGTTCTTCGGCGTAGCTTCGTATTTGATCGCCGAGCCACCCGACGATGAAGACATACTGCTCAATGGGCAGGCCCTGGAAGCGCTCCAGAATATGGGCAAGTATCGGCCGGCCGGCCACAGGAAGCAGGGGTTTTGGGCGTGCCCATGTATGCGGGCGCATACGCGTCCCCAGACCCGCCATAGGAATGACTAGTTTCACGGATATCGTCTCCTGACCTGATCCTGGATGACAGAAGCCTGGAAAAGAGGGGTGCAGCAGGGGATTATACCAGCGTGCCTCCCTCTAGCAATTGACTAAACACTGCCCCTATTCCTATGGTAGGAACACGATCAGCGCTGGCAAGTGTAGGGCTTCGTGCTTGCGCACGACAAAGTGCCCAACCATAGTGCACTCTGCTGTCTGGCGGTCAAGGTTTGCTATCCGTCGTCTGATGGATCCTGAGCGCCGGGATCCACTGGTCTCCTGGTCGGGGGGGCAGTGTGATCAGAAAGCGATCTCCGGAGCGCTCGGCTTTGAGCATCTCTCCTGTCTCGAGCAACGAGGTCTCGCCCTCGATATCTGGAGGCAGCGCGAGAACACTGCCCTGGGGCGGGTCTATCACGATGACGTACAGGGTTCGCCCTTTCGATGTATAGCGGACCTCGCCGCCGTTCGGGTCGGTATCCTTGTACCGGTGCCAGGGCTGTGTGCCGTAGATGGATTCACCATTGGCCTGTAGCCACCGCCCCAGTCCTTCGAGTGCAGCTTGCTGTGCTGGATGGATGCTGCCATCGGCGCAGGGGCCCACGTTGAGTAGCAGGTTGCCATTCTTGCTCACAACGTCGGCGAGGAGGTGAATCAGATCATCGGCTCTCTGATACTCGTCGGCGCTTTCGAATTGGTTATAGCCAAAGGAATGGCCGATTCCACGGCATGTCTCCCACTTGGTTGGCGAGATCTCGTCGAGGGTCGCGTATTCAGGGGTCACAAAGTCAAAGTGTGGAGCCTGCGGCGACTTACCACCCGGCATACGCCGGATCATCTGCATCAGAATTGCCCGCCCAAGCCGACTGAAGAGAAACCTGGGCGTCTGCATCCAGCGGTCATTGACCACCCCATCGGGCTTATGGTTGTAGAAATGCGCCCAGAGCTTGGGCAGTTCGTAGCCAGGTGGATAGCCGATGTCGCTCCATAGGATCCAGGGATCGTAGCGTTCGATGAGCTCGAGCCAATGGCTCTCGACATAGTCGGCATACAGGCGGCTGGCGTCACTTCCTGCGATGAGGTCAGCCACCGAAGTGATGGGTCTGCCGGTGAAGCTCCAGTCGAGCAGGCTGGAATAGTAGAGGCCCATTCTCAGCCCCGCGGCGTTGGCGGCACGGGAGAGCTCTCCGACAACATCGCGCGACGCTTGCCATCCTTCGATGTGCGGGTTAGGGTGCCGGCTGGGCCACATCAGAAAGCCGTCGTGGTGCTTCGTGACCAGTACCACATACCGGGCCCCGGCGCGCGCAAAGAGGCCTGCCCACGCGCCGGGGTCCCACTGGCGGAGCTGCTCGTTGAACTGGGGTGCAAACTGTTCGTAGCGGAACCCTTCGCCGTAGGTCTTGACGTGGTACTGGTGGGTAGGGCTCCCCTCAACGCGCAGGCTGTTCTGATACCACTCGGCATAGGGCGATTGGGAAAGGTCCATCTCGCCGCTGAGCGCCTTTTCTATGTCCATCTCACCTGCCGGCGCATACGCCGGCACGCTATAGACGCCCCAGTGGATGAAGATGCCGAACTTGGCATCGTTGTACCAGTCGGGCAGGGGGTGAGTCTTCACCGACGCTAATGTGGGTTGGTAGGTCATGGCATAACCTCCTGAATGGTTCTGATCATAGGGCGCTCCTTGCTCAAAGTCAAAGACCTGCGCGTTCCGCGGGCCAGCGCATTGAAAAACGCTCGTTCTGTGACACAATGCGGGTACTGTGTCGGGATCCTGTGTCCATCTGCTATGCTTGCAGTGGCTGGACGCGCCCAGGTCACCTGATTGGAGATAATGTGCGATGCTTGGACTGAGTGCGGACGTTCTTATTGGTCGGATCCTGGTGATCTTTCTCGGTATTCCCATCCACGAGTGGGCGCATGGGTGGGTCGCGCATCTGTTGGGTGATGAGACGCCGGAACTGCAGGGGCGGCTCTCATTGAACCCGTTCGTGCATCTCGATCCCATCGGCACGCTGTCCATCCTGCTGACCGGGTTTGGTTGGGGGCGGGCCGCGCGGGTGAACCCCTATCGGATGACGCGGGTGTCGAACCCGCGGACTGGCATGGCCCTTTCGGCCCTTGCCGGCCCCGTATCGAACATCATCCAGGCCTTGATCCTCGCAATCCCCTTCCGGTTGGGGCTGTTGGCGACGCTCGAGGCGTCTATGGCCTACCGGCTGGCGCAGGTGCTCTTTGCTGCCATCGCGGTCAATATCGGGCTCGCGGCCTTCAACTTGCTGCCTATCCCCCCTCTGGATGGGTCACGGGTGCTGGCGGGAATAGCGCCTCCCCGCGTTGGGGATTTCATCGAGAGCCTGGAGCCCTATGCCGTGTACATCCTGCTGTTCGTGCTCTTCCTCCTGCCACGCTTGGGCCTGGACCTGGTCAGCCTGATGGTCACCCCGCTCCAGCAGTTTTTCTATCGCATTCTGCTGTTCTAGAAGACGAGAGTCCGCTCCGCATGGGTGGAAAGCAAGCGTGGCAGCGCGCGCAGCAGCGCGCGCGACATCGCGTGCGGCAGTTCTTCAGCGTTGCCGGCGCGGCGTTTGTCCCTGTGGATGAGTCCTACGTCATCGGGAAACTCGCAGGCCAGGCAGACCCCGCCAGGCTGTTGGACCTCTTCCGCGCGTTGACGCGTGCCGAGCAACACCATGGGATCGAGGTGTGCCGAACTCTGGAACGTGGGGGCTGGGTCGACCCAGACCTTTTCGTTGCAGCGTTGTTGCATGATGTGGGTAAGATTGCCTCGCCTCCGCTCCTGTGGGAGCGTGTCCTCGTGGTTTTGGTCGAGGCTCTGGCTCCCCGACAGGCTGAGGCATGGGGGCGCGATGTTGAGGCCAGGGCAACGACGGCCCTGCGCGGGTGGCGTCGCGGTTTCATTGTCCGGCGGAACCATGCGCGCTGGGGGGCCAGAATGGCTGCGGAAGCGGGCGTGTTGCCTCGGGCGGTTGCGCTCATTCAGCATCACCACGATGATCTGCCCGCCGGCGTTGCCGAGGGCCCCCTGGAACCTGACCTATTGACCGCACTCCAGGCGGCGGACGAAGCATAGGAGGTAAGGGCTATGCCCAAATCGGACAGGGATGCCGCGGGTCAGCAGCCAGCACGCCAGAGAATCACCATTGTCGGTGCCGGATGCATTGGCGCTTCGATCGGACTTGCTTTGCGTGGGTCGAAGGATGGCGAGCACCTCGAGATCGTGGGACACGACCGCGACACGGGCCAGGCCCGCCTGGCCCAGCAGATGGGGGCATTCACCACGACGGCGATCAACCTGGACCTGGCGCTCGATGGTGCACAGCTGGTGATCCTGGCTGTGCCTTTCTCCGAGCTTCGCGAGGTATTGGAAGACGTGGGGCGGCTTCTGGATCCCACCATGCGTGTCGTGGTCACGGATACGACGCAGCTGAAGGCGCCTGCCATCGCCTGGGCCAAGGCTGTGCTGCCGGCCAATGCGCACTATGTGGGGGGCGATCCCTTTCTGGCGCCGGGTGTGAGTGGTTGGGAGCCACTGCATGGCGTCGCCGATGCGCGCCCGGAATTGTTTCACGAGGCCGTCTATGCCATTGCCGCGGATGCCGAGGATCATCCCAGTGCAGTGCGGACGGTTGCCAATTTGGCCCTGGTGCTGGGCGCGACGCCACTCTTCATGAGCCCGGTGGAGCACGATGCGGTACGCCTGATGAGCACCACCGTACCGGCGCTGGTGGCGGCAGCGTTGATGCGGGCGACGGTCGATGCACCTGGTTGGGCCGAGGTTCGGCGAGCAGCCGGACGGGAGTTTGCCACGGCGACGGCCGGCGCTGCGAGCGATGTTGCTTCCACGCGGATGACGACCCTTCTCGGTCGCGAGACGGTACTGCGCGGGCTTGACGGGCTAGCGGCACAGCTCACTGCGCTGAGGCAGAAGGTTGCCGATGGCGATGCCGAAGGGATAGAAGCCCTGGTGGCCTCGGCGAGCGCTGACAGGGAACACTGGATAAAGCAGAGCCGCTCGCGCACATTTGGACCAGAGGCCCAGGCGATTGAGCGGGATACCCTTTTTGGGCGCACGCTGCGCTCTATGTTGGGCAACGGTGTTACAGGCAGATCGGACCGTTAGGCAGCGCCGCCTGCAGCTGCCCTATATACGTCAGCCCGCGCTTTCGTCGAACTGAAACGGGGCTACTATCGCGATATGAGTCGTCCACGCCGCACCGCGGTGCGCCGCATCCTTATGATCGCACCCACATCGTTCTTCCTTGACTACGGATGCCACGTCCGGATCCTCGAGGAGGCCCGCGCTCTCCAGGACAGCGGACAGCAGGTCCGCATCGTCACCTATTACCTGGGACGCAACTGGCCCGGCCTGGACATCATCCGTTCGCGGCCCACACCGTGGCGGGCGGACTACGAGGTCGGATCCTCGCGTCATAAGATCGCCTTCGACGTTCTGCTGTTTGTGCGTGCGCTGCAGGAGACACTGCGTTGGCGACCGGACGTCATCCACGGGCATCTGCATGAGGGTGCGCTCATTGGTGCCGTCATAGGCAGGCTGCGTGGGATTCCATCTGTGTTCGACTTTCAGGGCAGTCTGACCGGTGAGATGCTTGACCATGGGTTCATCAGGAAGGATAGTGCTGCCCATACCTGGTGGCGTCGCCTGGAGGCATCGATCATCGAGATGCCCGACGCGATTGTCACCAGCACGACACATGGCACAGTGCTTGTCGAACAGGGATTTGGTCGCACGGAGTCTGTCCATCCGCTCCCTGACAGCGTGAACCTCGACTTCTTTTGCCCCACTTGTCTGACACCCGAGGCGCGTGCTGCGGAGCGGGCGGCCCTGGGTATCCCGCCTGAACGCCGCGTCATCGTCTACCTTGGGCTGCTTGCCGATTACCAGGGCGTTCCGCAACTGCTGGCGGCGTTGGCCCAATTGCGGGCACAGGATGTGCCGGTCTCCTGTCTTGTGATGGGTTTCCCCGGCGTCGAGGCCTACAGCGAGCGCGCCCACGCGATGGGGCTGACGGCGCAGGACGTGGTCTTCACTGGCAAGATCCCGTACGACCGGGCGCCCGAGTACCTGGCGCTCGGGGATGTTGCCGTGGCACCCAAGCTCTCGGCTACCGAAGGAAGCGGCAAGATCCTGAACTATATGGCCATGGGTTTGCCCGTGGTGGCTTATGATACCCCGGTCAGTCGGGAGTATCTGGGCTCCCTCGGCGTCTATGCGGCCCCGTTGGGCGACGTGACTGCGCTTGCTCATGCTCTGGCGTCGGTCGTGGCTGATCCGTCAGCGGCTCAGGCGCTGGGCGAGCGTCTGCGTGAGAGGGCCGATCGACACTTTTCCTGGGCTCGCACAGGGCGTCAGCTCATGCATATCTATCAAGGGCTCCCGGGCAAGGACTCGGTGTGACATGTATGCGCAAGTCCTGGTCTTCCAGCCCATTCGCCTGAAGGATGCGCCGTTTCTGGATTACCGGGTCCCTGATGCGCTGGCTTCCGAGGTCCGTGTGGGTCAGCTCGTCTCCGTGCCCCTGCGCACACAGACACTCCCCGGCCTGATCATGCACCTTTCACCCACCTCCACCGTGACGGGGACGCGTGAGATCGGGTCGGTCCTCGATCCAGAGCCTGTGCTCACCGACACGATGCTGCGAATGGCCAACTGGCTCTCACGTGAGACGTTGGCACCCTTGCATCGCTGTATCCAGCCTATGCTCCCGCCGGGGATGCACCCACAGGTCATCCTGCGCCTCATTCCCAAGGTGCGTGACGTGCCCGCCGGATTGCCGCGTCAGGCAACCGCGCTGTTGCAGCTGCTCGTGGACCGCGGGCCTCTGACAACTACACAAGTGCAGTCGGCGCTTGGTAAGATCGATCTGCGACGGGCGCGCCAGTTCTTGAAACGACGCGGTTACATCGACGTTGAGCGATCCCTTCGTCTGCCTCGGGTGGCTCCCAAGACCGTTGCAATTGTCAGCCTGGCAGCGCCGCGGGAGCAATGGCAAGCGCATCTGTCAAGGCTCAAGCGCACCGAGGTCTACCTCGCAGTCCTACATTTCCTCGAAGGCGAAGCGGCGCCGGTCGAGGTCAGCGTTGTGCAGGCCGAGACAGACGCCACTGCCTACCACCTCGGGAAGCTTAGTGAGCGCGGCCTTGTCAGCATGGGGCGTCAGGAGGTTATCCGGGATCCGCTCGAGGAGATGGTCTTCACACCCGATCAGCCTCCCAGGCTCACAGCAGGGCAGCTTGCCGTCTGGGAGGCGCTCACAAGACTGCTGCACGCCGGTGCGCAGAGTCCCCCGATACTCCTCCTGGGGGTGACGGGCGCGGGGAAGACCGAGCTCTACTTACGTGCGACGGCAGAGGTGATCCACCGGCACCAGCAGGCGCTGGTTCTCGTCCCCGAGATCAGCCTGACCCCACAGACGGTGCACCGGTTTGCGGTACGCTTCCCGGGACAGGTGGGGCTCTGGCACAGCGGGATGAGCGAGGGCGAACGCTATGACACCTGGCGGCGCGTGCGCAGCGGCGAAATCGCTGTACTGGTCGGGGCACGCTCAGCGCTGTTTGCGCCATTTCCAGCGCTGGGCCTCATCGTGATGGACGAGGAGGAGGACGATAGCTACAAGAGTGGCACCTCGCCCTATTATCACACCCGCGAAGTCGCCGAGCGACTGGCGCGCCAGTCCGGCGCGCTGCTGATCATGGGCAGCGCAACGCCTTCACTCGAATCCTATGCTCGAGCGAAGGCCGGGCGTTACCGGCTCCTGCAGCTCCCGACACGCATCATGAGCCATGCGCGGCGTATCGCCGACTGGCAGCAGGTGTTGCACTTACCCCGCAACCGCTATCAAAGCGTAGATGAGGGTGACGTCTCTGAGAGGACGCCTGTGGGAGGGCGCGCCTCCGAGGGCACAACGCCGGAGGGGGTTACCATTCCCCTTCCGCCCGTCGAGGTTGTCGATATGCGGGCTGAGCTCCGGGCGGGCAATCGCTCGATCTTCTCCGCCACACTCCAGGCCGCCGTCGACCAGGCCATAGGTCAGGAGGAGCAGGTCATCCTCTTCCTCAATCGACGTGGCTCCGCGACCTACGTTTTCTGCCGCGACTGTGGCTGGGTTGCCACTTGCCCGCGTTGCGATATTCCGCTGACACAGCATGGTACCCGGGGAGAGGTTGCGCCCACCAAGGCCGATGCCCTCGTCTGCCATCGTTGCGGGTACCAACGGGCCACCGTGTCGCGATGCCCAGCGTGTGGCTCACGGCGTGTGCGGGCTTTCGGGCTGGGCACCGAGGGGTTGGCCGCGCAGGTCGCCGAACGCTGGCCTGCGGCCCGCCTCATGCGCTGGGACCGCGACGTTTCGGCATCACGTGGGGCGCATGTTACGATCATGCGCGCCTTCGCCCGGGGGGATGCCGATATCCTGATCGGGACCCAGATGATCGCGCGCGGCCTTGACATTCCCAAGGTGACCGTAGTCGGCATCATCTCTGCCGACACTGCCCTGAACCTGCCGGACTTTCGTGCGGCTGAACGCACCTTCCAGACGTTGGCCCAGGTGGCAGGGCGTGCCGGTCGCGGTATCTTGGGAGGACAGGTCATTCTGCAGACGTACCACCCGGAACACTACGCCATCCAGTTGGCTGCAGCCCATGATTACGAGACGTTCGCGGAGCGCGAGTTGGCCTTCCGGCGCCGTGCTGGCTATCCTCCTGCGGTGCGCCTGGCACGGCTGCTCACGGCCCACCGCGACCCGGTGAGAGCGCAGCGGAGCGCCGAACTGATGGCCCAACGTCTGCGGGCACTTCTCACCCAGAGGGGGCTGCCTATCACTGAGCTCATTGGCCCTGCCCCAGCTTTCTTCGCACGCGTGCGTGGCCTCTACCGGTGGCAGATCCTGTTGCGCAGTATGGCGCCGGCTGATCTGCTTCGTCCCCTGGAGTTGCCTCCGGGATGGGTTGTGGATATCGACCCAATCAATATACTGTGATCCATTTCCTCCTCATGTAGAAAGAGGCAAACGCGATGACGTCAGCGGCGGAGACCGGCGGAAAGCGTTTCACCCACAAACAGATCATCAACGCCTGGTGTATGTATGACTGGGCAAACTCTGCGTTTGCCACGACGATCCTGGCGGCGGTGCTGCCCGTCTACTACAGCCAGGTCGCTGGTGCGACGCTCTCGTCGGAGGCTGTCGCGACGGCTTATTGGAGCCTTGGCCTTAGCCTATCGCTGTTGATCGCCACGATCATCTCCCCAATTCTCGGCACGGTCTCGGATGTCGTGCGTGGCAAGAAGCAGTTTCTGACAGCCTTTGCGTTGATGGGAATTGTGAGCACCGGCCTGATGGTCCTGGTCGACACGGGGGACTGGTTGCTGGCCTCGATCCTGTTCGTCATTGCGAGGCTTGGTTTCACTGGCTCCACCGTTTTCTACGATGCCCTGCTGCCACACGTTGCCGATGAGGATGAGCGGGATGCGGTCTCGGCACGGGGTTATGCGCTCGGTTATCTGGGCGGCGGCCTGCTGTTGGCGATCAACGCAGCGATGATCATGGCTCTTCCGGGCACCTTGGGACCCCGACTCTCCTTCCTCAGCGTTGCGATCTGGTGGGCGCTCTTCTCGATCCCCATTCTGCGCCGCGTGCCCGAGCCTCCGTCGGCAACGGCAAGCCAACGGCTGGGGAGCAGCGCGATCCGCGAGAGCTTCCGCCGTCTGGCTCAGACCTTCAAGGAGATTCAGCGTTACAAAGAGCTGTTCAAGTTCCTGGTCGCCTTCCTCATCTATAACGACGCCATTGGGACAATCATCAGCGTCGCCAGCATCTACGGTGCCGAACTGGGTTTCGACAGTACGCTGCTGATTCTGGCCCTGCTCCTGGTGCAGTTCGTGGGTATCCCCTTCAGCCTGATCTTTGGCCGCTTGCCAAGCAAGGCGGAGTCGCGCCGGCCGTTCTACCTGGCGTTCATCGTCTACAATCTTGTAGCCCTGCCGCTCGTGGGCGCCCTTGGTGCGCGCGCGATGCCTTCGGAGAACCTTGGTATCATCCTGGGTCTGATTGCGGCGGTCGAGGTTGTGGGCGTGGTCTTCGCGCTCCTCTTGGGGCGCCCGGTCTTCTCGCGCCTCGTGGCGACATTTGACACACGGCGTAGCATCATCCTCTCGCTGATCGTCTACGCGGTCATATCGGTCTGGGGCTATTTCCTCAACTCAGTCATCGAGTTTTGGCTGCTCGCCTGGATGGTGGCGATCGTGCAGGGTGGAAGCCAGGCATTGAGTCGCAGCCTGTACGCCAGCCTATCGCCTGCAGCCAAGAGCGGTGAGTTCTTTGGCCTGTTCGGCGTGATGGAAAAGTTCTCCGCCATTTTGGGCCCACTACTGTTCGCCGGTGCCGTGGGCATTTTCGGTAACAGCCGTCCCGCAATCTTGAGCCTGATCGTGTTCTTCATCATCGGGATCGTCATGTTGCGTCATGTCGATGTGGATGAAGGGATCCGTGTCGCCCGGGAAGAGGATGCCCGAGCAGGCCTTCTCCTCTAGAGGTTGCCACAAGCTTAAAAGACAGTAGAATGCGCCCTTGCAATGACAGAGCAGGGGGGGCTATCCACCGAAGCGCGGCGTGTCTCGCGGGCGGCAATCCTGATGTCCATCGGCAACGTGGCCAGCCGGGCACTGGGTCTTGTTCGCGAGATGACCAAGTCCTACTACTTTGGTGCAGGTGGCGCTGTCAGTGCCTTTGATGTAGCAACGCAGGTTCCCACTATGCTACACGACCAGTTGGTCGGGGGCATGCTCAGCTCGTCTCTGGTCCCCGTTTTCTCCGGTTACGCACGCTCTGAGGATCGCGAAGAGCTCTGGCGTGTATTCAGTCAGGTCTTTACGATCATCTCTCTACTTCTGGCGTCGCTGGTCATCTTCCTGGAGTTGGCTGCCCCATGGGTAGCCAGGGTGCTGGGAAGAGGGCTTGCTCCGGAGTACCTCGATCTGGCCACATCGATGATTCGCATCACTTCGCCTGCGGTCTTCCTGCTCAACGTTGCCGGCCTCTTCTCCGCAGTCCTCTACGCAATGCAGCGCTTCAGGCTGCCGGCGTTCACCAGCGCGGTCTACAACGCCACGATGGTTGCCGTCATTATCCTCTATGGGCGCAGCCCGCTGGGAACGAAGTCGCTGGCGGTAGGTCTGCTGGTTGCGACGCTGGCGCAGGCGGCCTTCCAGATCCCAGGGCTTCGAGGCATGCGAACTCAGGGAAGGAGAGAGCTTCCATTCCGGCTCAAGACCTTGTTTCCGCTGCATCCGGCACTGCTACAGATGGGACAGCTCTACCTGCCCATTGGCGCCGGTCTGTTGGTAGACCAGGCGGCTGTGGCGCTTAGCTTCAACCTCGCCTCGCGGACGGGCCCCAGCGGCATTGCCTGGATGAAATACGCCGCCACATTGATCCAGTTTCCTCTGGGGCTCGTCGTCACCGCCGTCTCGGTTGCCATTCTGCCGACGCTGTCGCGCTATGCCGC
>JAXDDP010000034.1:0-93437 GCA_034676785.1 Anaerolineae bacterium
GCCCCTGGCAGACCGCGCAGTAATACTCATAGATCGGCACGCACACATCCTCAAGGTGTAGCGGCAACGTAGGCTCCCAACCCGTTGGATGAGAGCCTACGCCGTCGAAAGGTGGAGCGAAGTATACTCGCCTTCACGGGGTGAGCAAGCTTCGGCATCACTGAACGCGAGGTAGCCGAGGAGCTGGGGTTATCAGAGAGCAGGTAGTGGGTATTGCGGATCGTCGCCATCGCACATATGCGATGTTGAGGGGAAGGATCAATCGGAGATGCCTGCGCCGATCGCCTTTGCCGTCGCGGCGGCGCGCGTGTGGACGCCGAGTTTGTCGAAAATGGCCTTGAGGTGGCGTTTGACCGTGTTCGTTGAGATGACCAATGCGTCGGCAATGTCTTTGTTCGTCTTGCCCTGCGCCAATAGGGCCAGGACCTCAATCTCACGCGCGGTGAGGCCGGCTAGCTCTTGGTCCTCCTCACGCGCCGCGCACGCATCCGCCACGGCCTGCAAGAAGAGCCGCCGGTCAAAGGTCTGTTTTTCGACGTAGGAGAACGCGCCATACTCCACATAAGCACGACCGATGTCACCGGTCGCGGCAATGCCGCTCACAACGATGGAAGCCACGCCAAGGTCACGCGCCGCCTGGAGCACGCGATAGCCATCCAGGTCCGATCCGGCCTCGCGCGACCAGGGAGAGCGCGAGAGTGAGAGATCCACGACGGCCAGGGTCGGCGGCTCGCGTCGCAGGTGTCCTACGGCCTCTGCGTAACTGCTGCACGCGCGCACCTGGTAGCCGGATTCCTCCAGCAGCTCTGAGAGGATCTCGCGCCATCCCGCATCATCGTCGACGATGAGGACCTTGTTGCCAGAAGCGGTGCCAGCGTGATTCGTGCCACGCGCTGCGGGCGCCTGGACTGCGGCGCCTTCCTCACGTATGGCCGTGCTCTGCGCGGGTCGTGCGCCCGTGGGTGTGCTCAGTGCCGTCGCCTGCACAGGCGCAAGCGCCAACGCCTGTCCCACCAGCACACGGAAAGCCCCACGATCAAAGGCGCCCTTCTCGACGCAACTCAGGGCGCCGTAGTCGGTCAACACGCGGACGGCCAACTCAACGGTCGCGAACCCTGTCAGCAGGATGGTGGCACAGCCCGGGTCGTGGCGCCGCACGGCTTCGAGCACCCGCAGCCCATCTTTGTTGGCGGCTTGCCCTTCGCCCAATGCGAGATCGACCACCGCCAGCCGATGGGCCGACTGCCGCAGCAAGGCCATCGCTGCGTCGACGTCCCCGGCAACATCGATCGCCAGCCCGAACTCGGCCAGGATCTCACCAACGATCTGCTGCCATGCCAGCTCATCCTCGACGACAAGGGCACGCCCCCCGCCCTTATCCGGCATGGCCCATCCCAACGCGCGGCAGCGACAGCCTGAAACGCGTCCCGCGGTGCCCATCACTCTCGACTCGCACCGTCCCACCGAGACGAGCCATCAGGGTCTTCACCCACCAGAGGCCGAAGCCGAGGTTGCCGTTGCGCCCCGGCGCTTGTCCGGCTGGGGCGAACTCGAAGATCCGTTCATGCATCTCGACAGGGATCCCCGGACCATCGTCTTCGACTACAAGCTCGACCCACGTCTCATCGGCATACCCGCGAATCGTGATGGTCCCCCGTCCCTGCATTGCGGCCATGGCGTTCTCGAGAAGATTGGTGAAGACGAAGGTCAGGCTCCGCTGACTGGCGTTGACCGGCGGCAAGGCCTCCAGGTCCGACAAGATAACCCGGGTCGCGTCCGGAGGGTGAAGGGAGGCAAGGGCTGCACCCACACATCCGGCGATGTCCACCGGGGAAGCGTGGATGGGCCGCAGATAAATCAAGCTATCCCGCACTGCGTCCATCGCTTCACGCGCGCTGCGCTCGATCTCGGCGATATTGGCGGCAAGATAGGCATCGCCTGTCAGCGAGGGAGCACACTTGTCCTGAATCGCCTGCACGCGGACGGGGATCGTCCCCACCTTGTTGTTGAGGTGGTGCAGAACGTTGGCAGCCACATCGCCTACGGCGGCAAATGTTTCCGCAACAGCATGGCGCTCCTCGGCGGAGCGCAGCGCACGTTGGTGCACAGCGTTCTGATAGGCGAGCGCCGCATAGTGAGCCAGGCACGTGAGCACCTTCTTGTCCCACTCCGACTCAGCGAAACTGCCCCGCTCCACGCCAACCCCGTAGACGCTGAACGCACCAATCGCGCTCCCACCGGGGCCATTCTGCCCACCAGAGGTAGCCTCGGCGCTCGTCAGCAACGGCACGATCAGCGCACGGGTCCAGGACTGACTCTCTGCCAGATCGGCGCGATAGAAGCGATGGTCCGTCCGCAAGTCTTCTGACGTCACAGGCGCACGCTGCAGAATCGCGAGACCCGTAAGACTCTCACGCAGGGGCAGCCGGTCACCCCGGCGTGGACCCTCGGTCGTCGCCTGAAGGACCACGTCATCACCCTCGACCAGCCAGATCGTGCTGACTGCAGCGTTCAGCAGGTCGGCAGCCTGGGAAACCAGCTGCTCAAACGCACGTGGATACGGCTCAACCTGGATCAGGCGTGCCGCCTCCAACAGGGCATCGAGGAGCCGGACCTCCTGAATCGCGATGACGGCCTGCGTCGCCAGAGATTGCAGCAGATGCCGGTCGGCGTCGCCGAACGCGCCGACCAGGGGGCTTTCGAGGTTGAGGACACCCTCCAGCCGTCCCCCCGCCCCAATCAGGGGCACCGCCAGCTCCGAGCGCATCTTGAGATCGGCATCAAGGGGATGATAGAGGCGCACCCAGGGCGCAGCCTCCAGATCGTGAATGCAGAGGGAGGTGCTGTGGGCGGCGACCCAGCCCATCACGCTGGAGCCGTCTATAGGCAAGTCATCCATCTGCGGGCGACCCAGGGCACCAGCAATCGCTCGCGTGACGAGACGCTGCCCATCGCCGCTCACCAGGCGAAAAATGCCATGGTGGGCCCCCGTGACATCCAGAGCCATCTGCAGGATCGCCTCGAGCGTTTCGTCGAGGCCCAGTCGCGACGAGATCAACATCCCGGCACGCCACAGCCGGTTGACGGCTTCCTCGCTTCTGTCCAAATTGCGCTGCGCATCGGACAGCCGCCGGCCCTGCTGGACCGCCATCACGGCGTAGCTCGCCAACGTGTCGAGCAGGAGAAGCTCCATAGGCTCGAAACGATCGGCGTTCCACAGGTAGACGAAGAGGACACCAAGCGATTGGCCCGCAACCACAAGGGGAAAACACCCCACAGCACGCGCACCCGCTCGCTTAGCCCGCGGGTGAATCGGGACCTCCGGTGTCTCATAGGAGAGCACCCGCTGCTGTCGTTGTACCGCACGCTGTCCGAGACCATCGCCACGCGGCGGATCAAAAGGTGCCCCGTCATCCGCACCGCCAACGCTTCCAGCCATGATCTGCGAAGCCGGGTCAAAGGCTCGCTCAGCGGCGTTGTAGGCGTAATAGAGGACGGTGGCACCGGGAACTGCGTGGAGAGCGCTTTCGGTGATCAAGCGCAGAACGCTGGTAACGCTCGCAGTCTCAGCGCCGGCGTGACTACGCGGCGCAAGGCCCGTAATCGCGGCGCCAATTCGGTGGAAATCCACCAGGCTCCGTGCAACCCGAGAGTTCAGCGCCAGGCTGCCGGCGCCGTTGAGGCTTTGAACGTTGGGGGAATCCAGTGTGTCGCTCATACCCTTGTCCGTGTGGCCCAGCCACAGGCAAAGGTATTCTAGCATGACCGCACGTCCCAACAATAGGACGACTGCGTCGGCGCGGGCCCCTCTATGACCAACTACGACAACGCACTTCTCCTCCTCCAGCAGATCCCCCCCGGGACCAACACTCAGTCGTCATAGAAGGGCCCACGCATACCCCATAGCGAACGGATGTGGCGCACGGACCTGACCAAGCCGGCCCGTGCGCCTATGGGTCTAGATGTCGTAATACAGTGTGAACTCATACGGATGCGGGCGCAACCGCATGGGATCCACCTCAGCCGTCTTCTTGTACTTGATGTAGGCCGTCAACAAATCGGGAGTGAACACGTCGCCCTTGAGCAAGAACTCGTGGTCGGCTTCAAGCGCTGCCAATACCTCGGGCAAGGAACCAGGCACCTGTTTTACCTTCCGAGCTTCCTCAGCGGGCAAGTCGTAGAGATCCTTGTCCATCGGCTCGCCAGGATCGATCTGATTCTGGACGCCGTCGAGACCCGCCATCAACAGAGCTGCAAAGCACAAGTAGGGATTGGCCGCCGGATCCGGAGCGCGGAACTCGACGCGCTTGGCCTTGGGGCTCTTCGAGTATACCGGGATGCGGCAGACGGCCGACCGGTTGCGCTGTGAATACGCCAGGTTGACGGGTGCCTCATAGCCAGGTACCAGCCGGCGATAGGAGTTCGTGGTCGGCGCCACAATCGCCAGGAGCGCGGGCGCGTGAGCCAGAAGCCCGCCGATGTAGTACTTCGCCGTGTCCGAGAGCTGGGCGTATCCGGATTCATCGAAGAAAACGTTGCTCTCACCGCGCCACAGGCTCTGGTGCACGTGCATCCCACTTCCGTTGTCACCGAACAGTGGCTTGGGCATGAACGTCGCAGTCAAGCCATTCTGCCGCGCTACGTTCTTGACCAGGTACTTGTAGATCTGGACGCTGTCGGCCATGCGGACGAGCGTCCCATAGCGCATATCGATCTCGGACTGCCCGGCAGTGGCGACCTCATGGTGGTGCAACTCGACGGGTACACCGGCTGCCTCCAGAGCCATCACGATCTTGCTGCGGACATCCTGCTTGGTGTCCGTAGGCGGTACCGGGAAATAGCCCTGCTTGGCCCCAATCTGACCGCCCTTGCCGCCCTCGCCACCACTATTCCACCAGGCTTCGGCGCTATCAATGTAGTGGAAGGCGCTGTTGGTCGAGGCGCCATAGCGCACGGTATCGAACAGGAAAAACTCCGCCTCAGGACCCCAGTAGCTGATGTCGGCGATGCCGGTCTGCTTCAGGTAGGCCTCCGCCTTGCGCGCCACATACCGCGCATCTCGGGTATAGGGCTGTAGCGTGACCGGGTCGTAGATATCGCAGATCATGACCAGCGTCGGCACCTCGTATATCTGATCCATGAAGGCCGTTGCGGGGTCGGGGATCAGAATCATGTCTGACTCGTGGATCTCCTGAAAGGCCCGGATGGAAGACCCATCGAAGCCCATCCCCTCCTCGAACAACCGCTCCGACAACTCTCGTGCAGGCAGCGTGAAGTGATGCCACATTCCCAGAAGATCGGTAAACCGCATGTCTACCATCTCGACATGCTTACCCATCTCGAGCACATCCGCAACCGTTTTCAGCATTGTCTGTCTCCTTTCCGGCTGAGCAGATCCAACACACCGGCTTACCCAGCTCCCCATCCACAGAGGGCATGATAGGCGACAGAGATCCCGTCGTCTATGCCCCAAACGGGCCATCTTTGACAAGCCCCAGTCGGATTCCTATAATCGGCAAGCATGCAACGCTGCAGCCTATCAAACGAGCTGGTCCTCATAGGGTTCAGCACACCGAGATCGGATGGCTATGATTCCTGATATCTACGAGGGAGCTCGCGAACTGCTCTATGGGCAGCTAAGCGCCGAGGACATAGAGCGTTGGCTGGCACCCATCGGTTTTTCGGACTGGGAAGCCACCCACCGCCGGCTGAACCGCATCGCCCAGCGTTCTGGGGCGATTCATTCCCTCGCCGCTCTCCTACCCTACCTGTTAACGATGCTTTCCGAGACCGGGAATCCGGACCGCGTCTTGGTCTGCCTCGAACGCTTCCTGCAGAGTAGCACCGACATGGGAGAGCAGGTGCGGTGGCTATCGCGCAACCTGCGGGCGCTAGACATCCTCGTCAAGCTGTTTGCGGGCAGCCAATTCCTTACCGAGATCCTACTCCGCCATCCAGAAGCGATCGAACTTCTGGTCGAACCCCGTGCACTTGTCCATCACCAACCCGCGCCACAGATCGTCGAGAGCAAAGGTCTTGACAGCCCGGATGCACTCGACGCGCTTCGCCGCTTTCAGCGCCTGGAACTGCTGCGTATCGGTGTCTGCGATCTGCTCGCCCTCTTTGATCTGCCAGTCGTCACGCACCAGCTCTCAATCCTCGCAGATGGCCTGATCAACGCGGCATTGGCGCTGGCGGCGAGCAAGGCCACAGGGGAATCGCGACCATCCGATGGCTTCGTGGTCCTGGCGCTGGGAAAGCTAGGAGGGAAAGAGCTCAACTATAGCTCCGACATTGATCTCCTGTTCCTGGCGGACAGCAACTCGGACACCTATCGTCAGGTGGGCCAGGGACTAATCGACGTGTTGACCCGTGTCACCGACGAGGGATTTCTGTACCGTGTGGATATGCGTCTGCGCCCGTGGGGACGCTCAGGGCCACTCGTCATCTCGCTGGATGGATACCTCTCCTATCTTCAGCAGAACGCCCGCATCTGGGAAAAACAGGCACTTCTAAAAGCGCGGGTTGTTGCTGGCGACGAGGGACTGGGACAGCGCTTCCTTGACAGCGCTATGCCCATCGTCTATGCCGTCGATTCGGATGCCGCGCGGATCAGCGTCAGCACGATGAAACGCTTGACCGAAAGCCATCTGCGCCGTGAGGGGCAGACGTGGGGCGAGGTCAAACTCGGTGAGGGCTCGATACGCGACATCGAGTTCGTGACCCAGTATCTGCAATTGAGCTACGGTAGGGGCTATCCCGAAGTTCGTAGTGGCAACACGCTTGATGCATTGGCGCGGCTAACGGGTGCCGGGCTTCTTGCGCCCCGCGATGGCCGCACCCTGACCGACGGGTACATCTTCCTGCGCGCAGTCGAGCACCACCTGCAGATGATGCACTACCGCCAGACGCATACCCTGCCCGACGATGACAAAGCATTGACGCAGTTGGGCCGCCGGCTGGAGTTCGACGGCAAGGCTGCGGGCGAGCACTTCCTGGAACGCTATGAACAGCACCGTGCGGCGATCCGTTCGGTCTACCTGAAATACCTGGGGGAGCAACCAACGGTGGGGACAAAGCCCGAGCCACCAGCCCCGGACCTAAACCACTCGCACATCTCGCGCATGGATGCCTCCTACACCGAGGTATTCACGACCCACGAGATCCGGCGCCATGCCGCGCTTGCCGACCGGCTTGGGCCAGACAACCTGGTTGAGGTCGAAGCAGTTCCGCTCGACGAAGGGCGATGGCGCATCACGATTGTTGGATTTGACTACCCTGGCGAGCTCTCGCTGATCTGCGGACTGCTGTTCGCTTACAGCTGTTCCATCGAGGAGGGCCACGTCTTCACCTACGAGCCGGCCTCCGGGGTTGAGGCGGGAGCCTGGGTACGATCGGATCGACGCAAGATCGTGGATGCCTTCACGATTCAAGCCGTGCGCGGTGACCCAACAGCAGACACCTGGCAACGCTATGCCCTGGACCTGAACGCAATGCTCGAGCGCATGGATGCTGGCCGAGGCCAGGAAGCCCACGGCCAGCTTACCCGGCTTCTGGCCCGACACGTGGCTTCGGCCACTCCCACGCCGACGGACACTGATACCACCCTTTACCCCGTCGAGATCGAGATCGACAACGCCAGCTCTGAGCAGTACACGGTACTCCATATCACTGCGCCGGATACGATCGGGTTCCTGTATGAATTCACCAACGCGCTGGCCTTCAATCACATCTACATCGCCCGCGTCCATGTGGAATCATTCGGCGATCGCGCCCACGATTCCCTGTTCGTCACAGACGCAGGCGGCCGGAAGATCACGTCCTCCGAAAGGCAACGCGAGCTCCGCGCCGCGGTCGTGCTCATCAAACACTTTACCCACCTCCTGCCACACACGCCTGATCCGGAGACGGCCCTGCTGCATTTCCGCGAGTTCGTGCACGACCTATTCCGTCAGCCAAACTGGCCCGATGAGCTCGCATCACTCGAGAACCCGGAAGTACTCAGGCGGCTGGCGCACCTGCTGGGTGTCAGCGAGTTCCTGTGGGATGATTTCCTGCGCATGCAGCACGCCAACCTGTTCCCGGTTGTCCGCGACACTGATGCACTCCATACCAGCAAAACCCGGTCCGAACTGCAGAGCGAGATCGAGGGCGCGCTGGCCGCCGTGCACGCCGGTCCACAGCCTCCCCCGGACGGAACCGATCCCACGTGGCGCGAGGCGCTCAATGCGTTCAAGGACCGTGAGATGTTTCGCATCGACATGCGCCACATCCTGGGCCACACCCAGGAGTTCTGGGATTTCTCCGAAGAACTCACGGCGCTGGCCGAGGTGGTCGTCAATGCCGCCTATCACCTATGTCACGAGGACCTCCGCGCCCAGTACGGGACACCACGTCTCGAAAGCGGCGTTATCAGCGAGATGACCGTCTGCGCACTGGGAAAATGTGGAGGTCGCGAGCTCGGGTTCGCTTCAGACATTGAGTTGATGTTCATCTACAAAGGCAATGGCGACACCTCTGGCCCGCCGGTCATCAGTACCGCAGAGTTCTACGAGAGACTCGTGGCGCTATTCGTCCAGTCGATTGAGGCCAAACGCGAGGGTATCTTCCAGGTCGATCTGCAGCTACGTCCCTATGGCAAGGCGGGCAGCCTGGCCGTGTCACAGGACTCCTTCCGGCGCTACTTCGCGCCCGGGGGGCCCGCCTGGCCCTATGAGAGGCAAGCCCTGGTCAAACTCCGCCCCATTGCCGGCAACCATGGGCTTGGTGAGACCATTACTGCACTTCGGGACGAGCTCATCTACGAAGAGGGAGCCTTCGACGTCTCCGCGATGCGAGCGATGCGGGAACGCCAGATGCGCCACCTGGTCTCGGGGGGGACCTTCAACGCCAAGTTCAGTCCCGGGGGCCTCGTCGATGTTGAGTATCTCGTCCAGGGACTACAGATCATCCACGGGGCCCACCATATGCAGCTGCGGACGACCAACATCCGAGAGGCGATGCATGCTCTTGCCAACGTAGGCCTGCTTTCCGATGATGACTATGCACGCCTCCGGCGAGCGTATACATTTCTGCGCTGGTTGATCGACGGCCTGCGGATGGTGCGGGGCAATGCAAGGGACCTGACCGTGCCGACGCTCGATAGCGATGCCATCGCCTTCCTGGCCCGCCGGATGCGCTATATGGGAGATGCGGGGCGGCTGGTAGAGGACCTGAGCGACCATACCGCTGCAGTGCAGGAGATGAACCGACGCCTGCTCGGCGGATGAGGACCACATCTTGCGGCACCGTGGACGGACCCGTCACCGTGCAACGGGGCACAAAGATGGGAAGATGAGGAGACGTATGCCAATCACAGAGAGTACAACCACGTATCATGCTGCGGGCGGGGTTGTGGTCAGCCAGAATGGCCGCGAGGTTCTGCTGCTCATTCGGCCTGGCAGAGACGAGATCCGCCTCCCCAAGGGCCATATCGAGGCCCCGGAGACTCCAGAGTCTGCAGCCCTCAGGGAGGTACGGGAAGAGACCGGGTATGGCGATCTGGAGTTACTGGCAGACCTTGGAGAGCAACTGGTCACGTTCCTGCTGGGCGGCCGGACTATCCGCCGAGTCGAGCGCTACTTCCTGATGCGCTTGCTGTCGCAAGATCAGATCCAGCGACCCAGTTCCGATGATCAGCAGTTCTTTGTGGTCTGGGTAGGCATAGATGCGGCCATGGAGTATTTGACCTTCGAGGCCGAGAAGGAATGGATACGACGCGCAAGCGGAGTGATGGAGCAGGGGATATGACCGAACGCGAACAATTCTCTGAGGAAGTATCGTGCGATACGGGGACGAGGGCAAGAGCACTGGAGATCCACCGGCGGCTGCTAGGGATCTATGGCGACCAACGTTCGGACCCCACTATGGACAACGATCCCGTAGCCATGCTGATCAACACGATCTTGAGCCAGAACACCAATGACCGCAATCGTGACATCGCCTATCAGAGACTGCGAGGGCGCTTCGCGACGTGGGAGGCTGTCCGCGATGCGCCTGCAGAAGAAGTGATCAGCGCGATCTCACCTGCCGGCCTGGCGCCCACCAAGGGACCCCACATTCAGGATGCCCTGAAGGCCATCACCGAGCACGAGGGGACGATCTCGCTCGAATTCCTGCGCACGTGGTCCCTGGAGGAAGCCAGAGCCTGGCTGCTGAGCCTGAACGGTGTTGGACCCAAGACGGCGGCGATCGTGCTGCTCTTCTCCATGGGGCGACCCGCTTTCCCAGTGGATACACATGTCCACCGGGTCACACGCAGGCTCGGACTCATCCCCGACAGGACATCGCGGGAGAAAGCCCACGAACTCCTCGAGCAATTGCTGCCCGAAGAGCTGTACTATGCAGGACATCTGAACATCATCGAACACGGTCGAACTGTTTGCCAGGCGCGCAGGCCACAATGCGAGGTATGCGCGCTGCAGGACCTATGCTGCTACTACCTCGGAACACGCAGTACGTGAGGCGAAGGCTGGCCCGGCTAGCTGAGTCATGGTGACCGAATCCAGAGCGAGGACTGCAGGTCGAACGGATGTAGGTTGTGAAGGCAACATTGTCCCGGGCAGGCCCGTTCGTCGCAAAATGCGCTGTTGGGGCAGATCGCGTAGACTTATCCACAGGAGTCTCCACACCCCAATTCGCAGATCTAGGGGTGACCAGGTGCGGAAAGCGGCGCATCTGGGCACATAGGGAAGTGCTCTCCACAAGCCTGCATGCAAGTTTAATGTTCGGGACTTCTTAAGACAAAACCCACCTCCGGGCATTGCGTGGATAGCGGGATCTTGGTACAATAGCATTGGTGGTCTGGCAGACGCCGCTATCCTACAACGAGGCAGATCACCCAAAGGCCTGACGCAGCAGGCGGACTCGAGCCAGAAGACGCACAGGGAAACGCCAAGGCGGGTGGTACTCTGATCGTTGTGCTCAGGTCTCTGCACACAGCGCCAAGCTTACCTGCCTCAAGGTTCCACATGCACGAGGTGTAGGAGCCACATGTCGTTGTGCCGCATATCGAACAGATGGGACGAGGAGGGACGGCTCGTGCGTCAAGAGATGACAAGGAGATCTGCGTGAACGATCTCACACCCCAAAGATTATGGCAGGCCACACTGGGCGAGCTTGAGCTCAAGATGGCCCGGGCGACCTTTGATACATGGCTCAGGGACACTCACGCGATCGGCGTCGAGAACGAAGATACCCTCGTGATTGGTGTCAAGAACGGCTACGCGGTTGAGTGGCTTGAGAACCGCCTCTATCCGGTCATCAAACGGACTCTGGCACGGCTGACAGGCGAGGAGATGGAAGCACGTTTCGTCGTCTGGGATGCCAAACAAGCTGAAAGTGCGTTGCCGGCCCTGTTCGTGGCGGTCGACGAGACACCCCACCAACCACCTCGCGACCCAGGGCTCAACAGCAGCTACACATTCGAGTCTTTTGTAGTGGGGCCCAGCAATCGACTGGCACAGGCAGCCTCCCAGGCCGTCGCCGAGTCGCCCGCCAAGGCCTACAATCCTCTTTTCATCCACGGGGGCGTGGGCCTCGGGAAGACGCACCTCCTTCACGCCATCGGTCATCTCTGTTTCCGCCAGGGCCTTCAGGTGATCTACGTCACCTCGGAGACCTTCACAAATGAACTAATCGAAGCCATCCGGACCCACACAACGGAGCAGTTCCGGGAGCGCTATCGCAATGCCGACGTGCTGCTCGTCGACGATATCCAGTTCATCGCCGGAAAGGAGAGCACGCAGGAGGAGTTCTTCCACACCTTCAACACGTTGCGCGACAACGGCCGGCAGATCGTTATGAGCAGCGATCGGGTCCCCAAAGCCATGGTCACGTTGGAGGAACGACTGCGGTCTCGTTTCGAGTGGGGCCTGATGGTCGATATCCAGACACCCGACTACGAGACACGGATGGCGATCTTGCAGTCAAAAGCCGAGCAGAACAGCGTCGAAGTGCCCAACGAGCTGCTCAGCTACATCGCCACCAATATCGAGAGCAACATTCGTGAGTTGGAGGGGGCGCTCAATCGAGTGCTAGCCATGAGCCGTTTGACAGGGCTTCCCCTGGAGAAGCAGGTAGCAGAGAAAGCCTTGGCTGATCTGCTCCCCAATCGTCCCGAGGTGTCGGCTGTGGACATTATCAACGCCGTCGCCAGCTTCTTCAACCTCTCGCCGGAGGAGTTGCGAGGGACGCGCCGTACACGAAGCATCGCGCAACCGCGGCAGATCGCCATGTACCTGATGCGGGAGGAAACCGATGCATCTCTTCCCCAGATCGGCGCCGAACTCGGAGGCCGGGACCACACAACGGTCCTCTATGGTTACGAGCGGGTGAGAGCCAGATTGGAGCAGGATGACGGCTTCAAGCGCGAGATGATGCTCCTCAAGGGCCAACTCTACGGAGAAAACTGATCCAGACCATCCGGAGATTCCACAACAGCTCTGATGACAGATCTCTCTGATTGATCCACAGACCGGCGCCCTGGTGCGCCGGTCTGTGCTAGAATGCGGGCTACCCAAAGCGGTCACAGCTCCTGGAGAAGGCGATCTGCATGAACACACTTCTGGCAAGCGTCCCCCTCATCACCATCCTTGTGCTCATGGTCAAATACCGTTGGAGTGGCTCCAAGGCCGGGGCCGCCGGCTGGGCAGCAGCGTTGATCATTGCAGCCTTGCGCTTTGGCGCGGGCCCCCGCGTGCTCTTGTGGGCACAGGTGGAGGGGTTTTTCCGGGCATTGTACGTACTCTACATCATCTGGGGTGCCCTGATCTTCTTCCGCGTCACCGAGGCTGACGGCACACTAGCGGCGATGAGCACAATGCTGCAGCGCCTCGCTCCGGACCAGACGCTGCAGATGCTCTTGTTGGCCTATGGTTTCGCCTCCTTCCTCCAAGGTGTCGGCGGCTATGGCGTTCCCGTTGCCGTCGTTGCGCCGATCCTTGTGTCGATGGGCTTTGCCGCTCCACAAGCGGTGATCCTTACCTCGCTCGGGCACAGTTGGTCAATCTCATTCGGATCACTCGGCGCCTCATACGAAGCACTGGTATCGGCCACAGGGTTGGAGGGAGCGTTTATCGGGCCATGGATGGCAGGCGTCCTGGGCGTGGTTTGCCTGATTGTGGGCGCTCTAGTATTGGGGATTGGTGCCGGCAAGGGAGGGATAAGACGAGGCGTCGGGCCTCTGGTCTCGATGGGACTGACCATGAGCCTGGTGCAATTTGTCTCGGTCCGTATCGGCGTGGTGAACATCTCGGCTATGTTGGGAGCGTTGGCAGGACTGATTGTTGGGGGCCTATGGGCACTTTGGCGAGCGCGTCGTGCCGGCGGGGCCTCAGATGTGCGGGCGATAGATGGCGCCACACTCCTGCGTGTACTACCATACGTGATCTTGATCGCTATCATCATGACGGTGAACTTCGTCCCGGCGCTGTCCTCGCTCCTCAACCGGATCAAGATCGCATTCGATATCCCGGCACGCACTCTCGCCGATGGTACCATCCTCCCGTCGGGCAGGACACAAACGATCTCGGTCTTCGGTCATCCCGGTGCGCAGCTCATATACGCCGCCGGGATTGCAGTGCTGCTTGCCAGGCGCCGTGGTAGTCTTCCACCAGGAAGTGGCGCCAGGATTCGAGCAGGTGTGATGCGCAGCGGCATACAGTCGACGATGGGGATCCTGACGATGATGGCAATGGCCATCACAATGCAGGCCTCGGGGATGGTGTCCGAGCTGGCAAGTGCGATGGCAGCGCTTGCCGGGCAGCTCTTCCCAATCGTAGCCCCCTTCATTGGGGCCCTGGGGGCCTTCATGACCGGCAGCAATACCAATGCGAACGTGCTGATGGGAGCCCTGCAGCTCGAGGTCGCCCAAAGGCTCGGCCTGTTCATTCCACTCGTCTTGGGGCTGCACAATGCTGGGGGGGCCCTGGGATCCATCTTCGCGCCAGCCAAGATCATGGTGGGCTGCAGCACGGTGGGACTTGGCGGAAGCGAGAGCGATGTCCTACGCCGTACCACACTCTACAGCCTGATCGTGATCGCGATCATCGGCGTGCTTGGCCTGATCGTGGCCAGTCTGCTCTAGGGTGGGCAGCCTACACGGCGTTGCCGCGGAAGCTTGTGAGCACCACCATGCCGCGATATAATGAAGCAAGCTGTTACTCAGGAAAGTGAGCACGTCTGAATGGAACGTCGCCTGATCCTGATTGCGGATGACGATGTCGATGCCCTCAAGCTCGTCGGCCTGATGCTCGAGCGTCAGGGCTATACCATCGCCGTCGCTGCAAATGGTCAGCAAACCGTTCAGAGAGCTCTGGAAATGCAGCCAGCCCTCATCATCCTCGACGTGATGATGCCCGATATGGATGGTTACGCGGTGGCCACACAGTTGCGCAGCCATCCGGTGACCGAGTCGATCCCCATTCTTATGTTCACGGCCCGGGCCGCGGTCAGCGATCGCGTGGCAGGTCTCCAGGCTGGCGTCGACGACTATCTGACGAAGCCCATTCGCCCACAGGAGCTCATCGCCCGTGTTGAGACACTGCTCGAGCGGCGGTCGCGCCCACGTGAGGAGCCCGCACATGGTAAGGTCATCGGGTTCCTGCCGACCAAGGGCGGGATCGGCACCAGCACCCTTGCGCTGAACACGGCGATTGAGCTTATGCATATGCGCAAAGACACATCCGGGGCCCTCGTGGAGCTGCAGGAGGGGGGCGCAGTGTTCGCCCTCCATATCGGGCTCGAGACACCTGCAGAGGTAGCCGCCGGGCTACCGGCGCTTTTCGACCAACCACTCGCACAACTCACAGCAACCAGCGTTCGGCAGGCTCTGGTGAAACACGAGTCGGGACTCCGCACGCTCCTGGCGAGCCCCAAGCCGGCGGGAATTGGGCCGTCCGGCGACCGAGCCCACATCCGCACCATCATCCGATTCCTCAGAGCCGACTATGACTACGTGATCTTGGATCTACCACCGCGGCTTGGTGACCCCCAGAAAGAAGCTCTGTCGCTGTGTAGCCGGGTGATCCTCACCGTGGAGCCCAACCGCGTGGGCGTCGCCCTGACCAATGCGATGACCACCGCGCTCGAGGCGCTGGGGGTGTCGCAGCAGAGGATCCGTGCTGTACTCATCCACAGAGCACCAGCCTCCGGCACCATCAGTCGAACTATGGTCGAGCAGATGATCCACACCGAGATGATCGCGGCCATTCCCCCCGTGCCCGACCTTGCTTATGCCAGCATCCAGAACGGTAAGCCCATCGTGGAGATGCAGCCCCAGAGCCTGATCTCTCAGCAGATACGCAGGGTGGTTCAGGCAATCGCCGACGATTGAGTGTTTGGCTAGCCCCCCACCGCTCATAACGCCCAATCGCAGCGCAGGGCACGCTGCTCTAGAGGGTCCCAGCGCGACAACTTCAACACCGGAGACGCTTCGACTGCCTTTACACAACAGCTGTTAAATGGTATAATAAGCAAACCTGAAAGCCCTCCCGGGCTTCCGGGTTTTGTTTTTATCATGGCCCTGTTACACGAAGGTGTGTGGGCGCCTGGAGGAAATAGTGCAATGAGTAGTCGCGATGTCGTGTACCTAACCCAGGAAGGTTTTGACTCCCTGAGCGAGGAGTTGGATCATCTCAAATCGGTCCGCCGTCTCGAAGTAGCGGAGAGGCTGCATAATGCGCTCGGAGAAGGCGAGCTGATCGAGAACGCAGAGCTGGAGATCGCCAGGAGTGAGCAAGCCTTTGTTGAGGGTAGGATCCTCGACCTCGAGGAAAGACTCCGCAGGGCGCAGATCATTTCCAAGAATGGTCCCAATACTGATATCGTTGGTATCGGCAGCACTGTGACGGTCAGAGAACGCGGGGAGAGCGATGACGAGGAGTACTTCGTGGTCGGCTCTTCGGAAGCAGACCCCAGCAATGGTCGAATCTCGAATGAGTCCCCTCTTGGCCGGGCTCTGATCGGAAAGCGGGTAGGCGACAAGGCTGTGGTGCGAGCACCGGATGGCGATCTGGTATTCGACGTCAAGTCGATCCGCTAGGAGCCATCTATGGAACTCAACGATCTGGAGCGCCAGCGTGCTGAGAAGGCAACTCGGCTACAAGAGGCCAATGTCGCTCCCTACCCTCATCGCTCTCACCGAACGCACACAACAGCGCAGGCTATCGCCGCCTTTGAGGCCTCAGTAGCGGACGGCTCCCCAGCACCACAGGTCACGGTGGCGGGTCGGGTGGTCAGTATGCGCAACATGGGCAAGCTAGCATTTGCGCACATTGAGGATGCCACGGACCGGCTGCAGTTGTTCATCCGTAGCAACGACCTTGGCGAGGACGCTTTCAGCCTGTTTAGGCGTACCGTCGATCTCGGCGACTTCGTCGAGGCAACGGGCACTATGGTTCGAACCCGCACGGGTGAGATCAGTGTGCAGACCGAGGTCGTGACGATGCTCGCGAAAGCAATCACGCCCCTGCCCATTCCAAAGGAGATCGAGGACGAGCAAGGCAACATCACGCGTTTCAGTGCCTTCTCGGATATCGAGGAGCGGTATCGGCAACGCTATGCGGACCTTGCCGTCAACCGCGAGGTTCGCGACGTCTTTCGCGTCCGCTCCAGGATGATCACCGCCCTTCGGTCGTGGCTCGACAGCCACGACTACCTGGAGGTAGAGACGCCGATACTGCAGCCGATCTATGGTGGTGCTGCCGCGCGGCCATTCACGACTTACCACAACCAGCTCAAGCAGGACTTGTACCTCCGGATCTCGTTTGAGCTCTATCTCAAGCGACTGCTTGTCGGAATGTATGAACGTGTCTACGAGATCGGGCGTGATTTCCGAAACGAGGGGGTCTCCTACAAGCACAATCCTGAGTTCACCCAGTTGGAGCTCTATTGCGCCTACACGGATCTCTACGGTATTATGGAGACCGTCGAACAGATGCTGGCGCACACAGCAGAGGCTACGCTGGACTCGCGGCAGCTATCCTTCGCCGGGCAGGGCATCGACTTGACGCCTCCGTGGCGCCGGGTCACCCTGCGCGATGCAATCCAGCAAGCCACTGGCATCGACTACGTGGCCTATCCTGACGCCGATCGTCTGCGTGCGGAAATGCGCCAGCGGGGCTATAGCGCTGCCAGTGACGCCAGTTGGGGCCACCTCGTGGACACACTGCTCGGCGAAGCAGAACCGCATCTCATACAGCCCACGTTCGTGCACGACTATCCGGTCGAGATCTCGCCGCTCGCCAAGCAGAAGCCAGACGATCCGACACACGTGGAGCGCTTCGAGCTCTTTGTCGGTGGGATGGAGATGGGCAACGCCTTTACAGAGCTCAATGACCCCTTTGAACAGGAACAGCGCTTTGCGCAACAGGGCCGCGCCTACGAAGCTGGAGATCAAGAGGCCCAACCTATGGATGAGGACTATCTTCAGGCCATGATGTACGGTATGCCCCCGAACGGTGGATTCGGCCTGGGCATCGACCGTCTCGCGATGCTCTTCACTGATCACCGCTCGATTCGTGACGTCCTGCTGTACCCCCACCTGCGATCGCGCGACCAGTAACTCAAGCTGGCAGTCAGACGCAACGAGGGGGCACGTTAGCCGTGCCCCCTCGTTTTCATTGGTCCTACGTGAAGCTCAACGTTCTCCGTTGACCTCAGCGTCGAGCTGGTCGTAGAAGGCCGCCATCACCGAATGGCGGGCAGCAGCGATACGACGACCCTCCTGCGTATAGAGCTGGTCCTTGATGCGGGAGAGCTTGACAACGAACTCGTGCACAGGCGTATGGCGCTCAGGATCATCACCTTCGACATCCCAACGCGCGGCATCGACGACGACGCGCGGGGCCCACAGGCGTTGCCTATGAGCCCCGCCATAGGCAAATGCCCGCGCAACACCAATGGCGCCTATGGCATCGAGCTTATCGGCATCGAAGAGAACCTGAGCCTCGAGCGTCTGCGGCGCAGGAGCCGCACGGAACCGATGGGCCAGGATCGCGTGCACGACAGCTGCTACACGGCCCTCTGGCACACCCGCATCTACCAAGTAGCTGCGCGCCCGCGCTGCTGCTACCTCAGCGTGGTTCTGCCCATTGGCCTGTGCCTCAGCCCTTCCCCAGTCGTGCAACAGGGCAGCCGTTCGCACGATTCCCAGGTCGGCGCCCTCCGCGGCGGCGATGCGCTCAGACAGCGCCAGCACCCGCAGGATATGATCAAAGTCGTGAACACTGTCCGCATCCCCGTAGAGGGTGCGGGCAGCCTCGATGGTCAGCTCCATCGCCCACCTCCGTATACACTCAGACCGCAAGCTGTGAGGCTTGCGGTCTGAGTTCTTGATAAGTACCTGACCCTGGTGCACTACAACAAGCTCACGGTCACTGCAAGTAGATCAGCGGGTTCGTCGGGTAGCCATCGTAGCGAACCTCAAAGTGCAAGTGCGGGCCCGTAGAGTTGCCGGTACTCCCCATGGCACCAATCACCTCACCCATGGCGACCGACTGCCCCTCATAGACGTAGATATCGCTCAGGTGAGCGTAATATGTCTGATATCCATTCTGGTGATTAATAACGACCAGGTAGCCATAGCCGATGTCGGTCCAGCCAGCAAAGCTCACATACCCGCCATCGGAGGCTTTAATCGCCGCGCCGACAAATCCGCCGACGTCGATTGCACGGTGTCCATACCAGTATCCCTGAGTCAGCACACCAGAAACGGGCCAGGCAAACAGACCGGACGATTGGGCGACATCCGGTACAGGTCCTTCGTATGTGGTGACCTCGCGTGTTTGGTAGGGTTTGGTGCCCCCCGGCACAATGATCTGAGCACCCTCAACGAGAAGGCCCCCTGTCGGAAGATCGTTGAAAGGACATTCAACGATCGAACTCACGTCCACTTTGTAGGTTTCCGCCAGACTCTCGAGCGTGTCATCGGCCACGACGGTGTGATAGACGCCATCCAGGGGAAGAATCGTTAGCACCTGCCCGACATTGAGCAGATCGGGCATCTTCTCCATGTCTGGGTTCGACCAGAGCAGGGTCGTCGGCTGAAGACCGAAAGCTTCAGCGATCTTCTCCGCAGTATCGCCAGGTTGGACCGTGTAGGTAACCACCTCCAGACGCGGTCGCTCGGGGATCGCCGTGTGCATCTGAACCTGGCGGGCAATGCGTGCTTGTGATGCCGCATTGTAGTAGGGACTGCTAGTGACTCCAGCCGTCGAAGGCGCCGCATCGACGTTCTGGGCGAATCCTGCGAGCAGAGTCTTATCGGCAGCTTTGACGATGGCAGGCAGCGAATCGAGGCGCAAGCTGCCAAGTATGATCATGAACAGCAACGTCAACACTAAGGCGCCATGCGCAGTCAGGCGTCCCAGGACAGGGCGCTGCCCTACACGATCGTCTTGCCAACGCCAGGTCAGAGCCACCGCACACGCGAGAGAACGAACGAGAGGCGGTCTGTGCCAAGCCAGGGAAACAGGCGAACGATGGGTCATTGGATTATAGGATGCGAACGGGTGTCTTCGCGATGCCTAGGGCTCGAAGAGCTCGGGGTTCTGTGGGACGCCATTGTAGCGGATCTCATAGTGCAGGTGTGGCCCCGTCGACCAACCAGTGGAACCACAATACCCCACCACTTGCCCCTGGACCACGGGATCACCACAGCTCACGGCATAGGCGCTGAAGTGCGCATAGTAGGTCTCATAGCCGTTCCCATGGCGGACGCGGACGAGATTCCCATAGCCACCATTCCATCCTGCCCACACCACGACGCCAGAATCCGCCGCGTAAATGGGATCACCGAGCCGGCACCGATAGTCCAGGCCAATATGCCCGCGGTTGCTCGGGTCGGCAAACCGCCAACCGGAGACAGCATAGGAACCCGTTGGCAGAATGAACCAGCCATTACCACCATACCCAGAGACGGCGGTATCCCCACAGTACCCCCAGCTTGCCGATGCTATGCCAACCGCAGGCGACGAAGGTTCCGGCGGCGGTGGCTCAAGCTCGAAGTCTTCGCCCATTCCGCCCGGGATGACCAACTGCGCACCTGCCACTAGGGCTTCGCCGCGCGCCACGGCATTCCAGTTGTTATAGAGTGTGTCCACCGATACGTCGTACTTCTCGGCGATCACTTCCGCGTTCTCGCCATCCATTACGGTGTGGTAGACGCCATCCACAGGAGGGATAAACAGTGTCAGGCCGGGTTGGATCAACCACGGCGCACCCTGCAGCGTCTCCATATTGGACCAGACGATGGTCGTATAGGCCAACTTGAACTTCTCCGCAATGAAGAAGATATTGTCGCCCGACTCGACAGTATAGGTGATCACTTCCAGGCGCTCCCGCTCCGGGATAGTAGTCAACGGGTTGGCCTGTCGCACGACTGCGCGAGGGCGCTGAAGTTCGTACACCGCCGCAGTGGCGTTTTCCGGGGCGGTGGGTGATGCGACGGGTTCGGCTGCGGCAGGAAGTGACAACGATCGAGAGGTTGAGGATCCAACAGCCCCCACTGGCGTGAGGGTGACGCGACCAACGACTCCAATCAGCACAGCAAGACTGACGATCGCCAGGTGCGCACTGTAGCGTCCAATTACAGCAAGCACCGACTGGCGATCACGTCCCCATCGCCAGACGGTGGCAGTCCAGTCAGCTACTGTACGACCGAACATGCGGAAGCGCGCCTTCTCAGGGGGAATCCCCGTCTCGGAGCTGCCATCCAGTTCGGCATCTGGTGGACTTGCGTCCACGCCAATTGGTTCTTCTGTCATAAGATCGATAGCAGACTGTGTGCGGACGCGTGCACGGCAATCTGGTCACAGCACGAAGCGTGCATCGCGCTACCAGCCTGGCCGGCAAAACACTTAGGACCAGAGCCCCCCGCCATAGCTACCATCAACTCGATTATAGCATACCCACTAGGAGAAGGCAACTGCTCCAGGCCGGATACAGTGCCGCACTCGGCTGCGCTGCCAGTCGCTCAGCACGGCACCCCTCCAGATCCTATCGCACCACCACCGGGAGGAACACGCGTGACGTAGCGATGAGCAGCGTCACCGTGAGCGCCTGCGTCATCTCCCCACTGGTAACCAGGATGGGCACCCTATACGCACCTCCCCCGAGCGCCTCGAGTCGATCACGGACCAACAGAGTTGCTTGCCCATCACCGTTCATCAGCATGGGTGAAAGCTCCAACGCGAGGCGTGGGTCAGGGTTCGTTGCCACCAGGCGCGCCTCAGTCAATCCGGTGCTGCCAAGGCGCACTGTGACAGTGTATCTGGCCTCCCCACCCGGCGCGATGCCCTGCGACTGAGGAGAGACCACTGCCAAGAAGCCCGCCTCCTGCCACCCGACGTCACGCGCAGCTCCCTGATACGGATCAGCCAGGCCAAAGCTGCTCAGCAGTGCCGCTAGCGATGCCGGCAGAGGACCACCACGATCGATCGCTATGCTCTCAGGTACGAGCCGGAAGTCAGGCCACGAGCCATCATAGGGATCATGGTCGTATGCCGCATAGGAAAGGAATCGAGGATCCCCCGTCAGGCCGTTCATCTCCCACTGATAGGGGTGCGCCTGGACGTCTACCAGGCCAGGATAGTAGGCCTGGCCTGTCGGCGTCCTGATTGCCATCAGGCCAGGTGTCCACACACCCCCCTGGTCATAGGAACGCCAACCGTTGTTGAAGTAGAGGTTGTGATCGATCTCCAGCCTGCCAAGGCTAGTGGCGTTGGCGGTGCACTGGTATATCGCGTAACCCTCGTTGCCGGCAAGGATGTTGTTGCGAATCTGCGTGTTGACACTGCCACCGTGGGTATCGGCCTCGACACCACTAAGGCGAAAGCCGTACAGCGAATTGGCGATCGTGTTATTCACGAAGATCAGATCACCGTCGCGCCAGGTACCTGCCAGCATCACCCCGCCGTAGGCGTTGTTGTAAGCCACGTTGCGGAAAGCATGGATGCCGCTGGCATAGTCCAGGTAGAGGCCGAATCCCGCCTGTCCCTGGACGATGCATCCTTCGCCGCCCAGCCACCATCCGACCCGCTGTTTCGCGACATAGCTCCATGCATGGACATCGCGAAGGATGTTCCCCGTGACCAGGACATCACGGAAGATATGATTGTCCGGTGGCTGCCCCCAGAACTTGAGGGCGCCACAGTCGGTCGTGAGTTGACAGACGTTCTCGATGGTGTTGTCCTTGACCAGGACATCACCGATCTTGATCGCATCCGCCGGCACGTCATAGCTGCGGTCGGAGTCGACCACCGACCAAAGAAACTGCACACCATTGTGCGCAACGTCGTGGACGTAGTTGTCCTCAAACCGCAGCCAGTCGGCAAATTGGAACTTCACGCCGATTGGGTCGTCCAGATCAGTACGAAAACCGAGGTGATGGAACTCGTTCCCGCGGATGACCGTGTCGTAGATGCCCGAGAATGGGAAACCGCGACTTGGTGCTCCGTCCCACCATGGGGTGACGAAGAGGCCGTGCGTATCCATATGGGCGATCTCGGAGTTCTCGAGGGTGAAATTGCGCGTCACGTTGTCGGCAGACTGCCCAACCTGGACCGTCTGCTGTACGAGAACGCCCTGGTTGGCATAGCGCAACACCAGGTTGCGGAGAGTGTTTCCATGCGAGCGCTCAGCCCAGTAGTTCGCCTGGTGAACCGCATCCCCATTGAACAGCTCCACCGTCAAGCCGTCGAGCGTGATGTAGGAACGGTCGGTGAGATCGAGGCCGTGTTGCCGTCGCGAGATCTCGATCCTCTGCGTCGCCGGGCTGCCAGCCGTTGGGGGCCACAAGAAGAGCTTGCGCGCGGCGGCATCATACCACCACTCACCGGGCGTATCGAGGAGCCCTGGATGGTCCTCCACGTAGTATTTCGTACCCCACCCCAGGCCCGGGTCAACCTCGCCACCATCTTGTAGACACGGGCCTCCCAGCGCAATACGTCCAGCTCCTACCTCATGCCCTATGATACGGCGCCGGTAGAGATAGTGTCCCCACTTTGCATCCAGCGCCACCAACTCGGCGCCGGTGATATCCCCAAGTGACGTCAGGTCGCCGTCCTCGATTCCCGGTAATGGCTCTGCAAAGGCGCTCCGGTCAGTTAGGTGCGTGTCACAACGCCAGAAGAGGTCGCAGTTCCAATCGTTAGCGGGATCTGAGGGATCGCAGCCAGATACATCCCATCCGCCATCTGCGGTCCACCAGTACTCAGCGTAGCGCCAGGGTGTCTCGACATGCCAATCTGGCTCGCGGGCCAGGGACAACCGCGTCTGAACCTCGCCAGTCGCATCCAGGGCAACGACGAACCGCGGCGCCCCGTCCAGGCCCCACGCCGAGAGATCCGCCGTCCAGACGTTCGACGGCGCAACATAGGCTGGCAGCCCGATGGTGTTGGCGGACAATCGTGTCCACGTGAGGGCACTCGCAGGTTCGGATCCCCGTACAGCCACCGTCCCTGATCCCTGGTCAGCAACGTAAACGATCGGCGTCGTTGCAGTGCCGCTGACAGCAGGGCGTACCGACTCTCTGTAGATGCCCGGCAGCACATGGACTACCGTACCAGGCGTTGCCAGGCTGGCGGCACGTTGCAGCGTTCGCAGCGCGGTACCCTCAGTACGTCCATCGGCGGTGTCATTCCCACCCAGAGCATCAACGAAGATCACGTCTCCGGCGTAGGCTCGCGCGTCGGTCGCAAAACTGTTCACAGCGATCGCCAGGAGAAGAAGTATTCGACGGAATTTCCGCACCATCCCCGTGCCTCCTATCAACAGCAGGACGTTCAAACCACACTATAACCCACACGGTAGGGCCGAATGTTACCCATCAGGAACCAAAAGACAAGAGAGACACTCCAGATATCCTTCGCAAGCCTGAGTCGAGGAAGGCCCTTGACGCGGTCAACTAAATCTACTATAATCTTCTTCAATATTTTCTAAAAGGATTCGGAGGTCAAACCATGATAACGCGGCAGCGGCAGCTCGTGATCATACCAACGTACAATGAGGCGGATAACCTCCCACCACTGGTCGCGGCCATCTTGGCGCTCCAGGCTGACTTCCATATCCTCGTAGTCGACGACAACTCACCCGACGGCACCGGTATCATTGCTGATGGGCTTGCCCAATCCCATCCCGAGGTGCACGTGATGCACCGGCCTGCAAAACTCGGCTTGGGCCCGGCTTACATTGCAGGGTTCGAGTGGGCATTGGCGGAAGGGTACGATTACGTCTTCGAGATGGACTGCGACTTCTCCCATGATCCGATAGCCCTACCACGCTTTCTCTCGGAGATACAATCAGCTGACCTGGTCATCGGATCGCGCTACGTGAAGGGGGGAAGCACCCCTGACTGGACGGTCAAGCGTCGCCTGATCAGCCGTGGTGGCAACCTGGTATCGCGGGCTCTCCTGAGGCTCAAGACCCACGACACGACGGGTGGCTTCCGCTGTTACCGTCGCGAGCTCCTGGAGCAGATCCCCTGGTACGAGATCTGTGCTCGTGGCTACGGTTTCCAGGTTGCGTCCATCTTCTACGCCGAGCGGTTGGGGGCGCGGATCCAGGAATTTCCCATCACGTTCCAGGATCGACGCGTCGGGCAGTCGAAGATGTCTGCTGGAATCGTAAAGGAAGCGCTCACGTGCGTGATGGAGTTGGCTTTCTACGATCTCAAGAAGCGCCCCGTCGCTCAAGAGCCACGAGAGATTGCGCCCTGAGAGCTTGTGCTCTGATCACCAACTATGAACGCTCAGGCACGGTTCGATACCCGGATTCCGAGTTACGCACGCGCGACGCATGGCGTAGTCTTGCTCTTCGCGCTGCTATGTGCACTCACCCTCACCTACAACGGTGCCTTCTTCGATGAAGGGATCTACATCACCGCCGGCATACGTACGCTTGAGGGCCATGGTCAGACCGACGGGTATCTGACATGGTTCGGAGGGTCCCTGGTCTGGCCGGTGCTGGCAGCAATCGGCTACCATGTGGGCGGCCTTGTTGGAACGCGCGTCATCGCCGTGCTGCTGAGCACAATCACACTTGTGATGCTGGGGCAAGCCACAAAGAACGTGTTCGGCGTGAAGGCCGGCTTTTGGGCAACGCTAGCTTTTGCCCTCAACGGACCCTTCGTGGCCCTGGCGCGCCAGGGCGTCTATGATGTGGCAGCCCTGATGGGCATCGCGGTCGCCTTTTGGGCAGTGACGGAGTTGTGCCACCGCAACCATCGAGGCTGGCTCCTTCTCGCCGCCGCCGCCTATGCCTTTGCCGTCTTCTCGAAGTACCCCACCGGTCTGATGATCATCCCCCTTGTCGGCATCCTCCTCGTGTTGCGCGGGGAGCGTGGAGTCACCGATGTACCGCTGCTTGCCTTTACCGGTGGGGCGATAGGACTGGCAATCTTCGTGCCCCTCCGCGACCAGATTGGTGTCTTCTTCGACTGGCGGATCCAGAATCGGCCAAGTTTCGGCGTCTCGCCGGACGTCATCCTCTTCGCCATCGCCTACTTGAGCATCCTTCCGGTCACACTTGCGCTCCTCGGCTGGCTCCAAGCCAGAGGCCGGCGAATGGTTGCGACAATCTTCATCGCCTGCCTGGGCATTTGGCCGGTCTACCACATCCTGGCACGCGATCCAGTTGGAACCAACAAGCATCTGGTCCTGGGATTCCTCTTCGCCTATCCCCTCGTGGGCGTGGCCCTAAGCAGCTTTTGGAGCGCCACGCGCAACCGACTTGCCGGAAAGGCCGTGGCCCTGGCTACCATGGCGGGCCTCACCGCGTTGGGGTTGCTCCAGGTCACCCAAGCTGACCGCGCCTTTCCCAACCTTACCTGGCCCGCGGAGTTTCTGGCCGAGCGCGTCTCCCCTGGCGAGACCCTGCTCATCAACGAATCCTGGCCTATCACGCTGGCACTCTACGCGCGCGGACGCATCACGTCGCCGTGGGACGTTTACGACACCTACAGACTCACAAGCGAGCCCGGCGCACCCGGCATCTGTGACTACGACTGGATCGTCGATGTTCGGGGCTCTTATAGCTGGCCCGCCGAGATCCAGGAGGCTCTGGATCAGTGCACCGTGTATACGCGGGTCTACTCGCACGTCAGCACCGTCGTCAATCCAGGGGCCGACCTCGCCTATGTCAGCTATCCCGTCGAGACGGTCATCTGGCAGGCCACGTCACGCCCCGATCCGGTAACCGGGCGGCAGACAGCCGCACGATCCTCATCTTTTCCACAGGAGCCATAGCGTGAAGCTCTGGAGAACCCGCCTGGCAGGGATTCTGGCGGTCCTGACCCTTGCCTGGTATATACCCTGGCTCATAGGCAACCTGAACTGGCAGGCTCCATGGCTGGCGATCGCGTTCGGCCTGGCGGCGCTCCAGATGGCCGGCATGCTCATCATCACTGTAGCCAATCACTGGACGCACAAAGTGTCGCCCTTGGTGCCATTGCCGGCTTCGGAAGCTGTCGACGTGGCCGTGATCATCCCGACGTATGGAGAACCAGCCTGGATGGTCGAGGCCACAGCGCGCTCTGTGCTCGACCAGGACTATCCACAGCAGCATCTGAAGATCATCATCAGCGATGATGGCCACCGCCTGGCGATTCGCGAGGTCGCCACTCTCCTGGCCAACACCTACACTGAAGCCGCTGTTGACTACCTGGCCCCTCCCCTGAGAGGTGATCCAGCACGCAACGGAGAGGCCAAGGCAGGCAACCTGAATGCCGCACTCGGCCTTATCCAGACCTGGACGCGCCCTCCGGCCTTCGTCGAGACCCGGGATGCGGACGATCTCGTCGGGGACCGCGCCTTCTTGTCCACTGCGGTACAGCACCTCCAACAGGATCAGCGGCTGGCCTTCGTTCAGACCATCAAGGAAGCCCAGGTAAGTCCAGGCGACCCCTTCGGCAACCTGGAGCCGCTATTTTACCGTCAGGCAATGTTTGCCAAGAACGCAGCCAATGCTGTATTCCCCTGTGGCTCAGGGCTCCTTTGGCGTCGTGAGGCGCTCGAGGATATTGGGGGATTTCCAACATGGAATCTCGTCGAGGACCTGCAATCTGGCGTCGAAGCGCTTCGCCGTGGTTGGCGGGGCGCCTACCTGCCCATCGTTGGCGCCGTTGGGCAGAGCGCCCCCGAGGACATGGCCAACGCCATCAAGCAGCGCGGCACATGGGCCATTGACACGATGCGTATCACTTTCTGGGGCAACAAACGCGGCCTTTCTCTGCGCCAACATCTGCAATTTGCTGAGCTGGGTTTCTTCTACATGCTCAGTTTTGCGGTCCTGGTCTTCGCGGTAACGCCGATCTTCTCGTTGGTCTTTGGCATCTATCCGCTCGTGACAGACCACACAGCGTATGCCCTCCACTTCTGGCCATTGGCAGCCGCAATCGAGCTTATGCTCGTGAGCCTCGCGGAGGGTCTGCCTTACGAGGATCTATGGCGAGCCAGGCAGACGTGGCTTGGGATGGCCCCGGTCTATGCAAAGGCAACGGTGGTCGCACTTGGTTACGGACCGCATCGAAAACCCACTTACCGCGTGACCCGCAAAGAACATATCTACCGCTGGTACTGGCAGGAGACTCTTCCCCAGATCCTGCTGGTCCTGGCGCTCATCGGAGCAAGCGTATACCATTTGTTAACCGAATCACTGCTGACTACAGCAGATCTGGGTAGTCTCTTCTGGGCTGGATTCTACGTACTTGGGTTGAGTCGCACCATTGCCAACGCGTGGTATGGCGTCGATATTCGGCGACAGGTCGGTTCACAACTCCGACGCGTGGCCGATGAATGAGCCAGCAAAACGGGAGGAGAGCGTTAGTGAGCCAACCGCAGTTACCTCAGATAGCATATAGAAGCGTCCTTGCCAGTCTCGGCGTTGCGGCCCTTATGCTGACCATCAGCGCATTCCTGGTAGTGCCCGCAGTGCGTGCGGCGCCTGGCGCGATCAGCGGCACTGTCACCTACTACGGCAGCCGGCCCGGCACGATTGGCATCGAGCTCGCTGTGTTCACTACTACGGTGCCCCCAGCGCCGCCGCCGGTGGCTACAGGCAGTACCTCGACCGTCGTGGGTGCCTACAGCATCGATGGTGTCGATGAGGGCACCTACTACGTCTTCACCTACCTTGATCTGAACAACAGCTTCGGCTATGACCCCGGTGAGGAGCCCTATGCGTGGTACGACTACGGGAGTGACGGGCGTCCGGACACAGTGACCGTGGCGCCAGGAGGCACAACGCGCGGCATCGATATCCTCCTGACCGATCTATGGCAGCCCTTGGGTGGCCCACTTGGCCAGGTCAATGCCATCGCGGCACGACCCGACGTATCCAACACACTGTATGCCGTCGTAGGCCACCCTTACAGCGGGCAGGACAGCACGATCTACAGGACCTCAGATGGTGGTGCCAACTGGGCCACCGTCTACACAACCACGGGTGTAACGATCCACGCGTTGGCCACGTCAGAATCGCTGGTATATGCAGGTGGCGAGGGGACATCAGGGAAGCTGATCCTTCGGAGCCAGAACAGGGGTGATACGTGGGAACAGGTTATGAGTGGGGTCGCTCCCGATATGGGTGCGATCCGCGGCATCGCCGTTGATTCAGTTAACTCTGCCAGGGCATTCGCGGTAGGCGTAGAGCAGGGCCCCGGCACGTCATGGGTTCGCAATGCCAGGATCTACGTCACCCAGGACAGTGGTATGAGTTGGACTACCGTTCTCACAGTCGCTGAGGGCGATCTCTACACAGTCGCTATTGATCCGACTACGCCGACGATCGTCTATGCTGGCGGCTATAGCCGGCAGGACAGCACACAGACTGCGGTAGTCTACCGCAGCAATGATGGTGGTACGACTTGGGCACAGGCGTTCACGAGCACCTATGGGACTGGCCAGCAGTTCACCCACATTGTGCCGCACCCGTCAACGCCCGGCCTCATCTATGCAGGCACACAGACCGACAAAGCGGTCTACCGTTCGCAAGATGCCGGGTTGACGTGGACGCGTGTCTATACGGACCGGGGCTATCGTTTGGCGGTTGACCTATCCGGTCTGGTCTACGCCGCCGACGACTGGCGCGAGCTCGCTGTCAGCACGGATGGCGGCGACACCTGGACACCACGCGTTGGCGACCTGACCCCCGACATCATCCAGGCGATGGCGCTCGACCTTACCGGGGCACCCGGCGGTGGCCTCGCGCCCCTCTATCTCGGATTCCGGGAACGCGGCATCTATCGCAGCGACGATGGCGGTATCACGTGGACTCCACGCAACCAGGGCATTCTTGCCACTACCGAACCGCGCCACATCGAGATCGATCCGCAGAATCAGGACCTGGTCTACGTCGCCACCGGTTGTAGCGGCGGCTGGCTCACAGACCCTGCCGGTGAGATATGGGAGCGCTTGCTTGGCGATTGTGTCTCCAGCTTCGCCGTTCACCCGCAAAGCAGTGGTGTCATCTTCGCTGGGATCACCGGGAGCAGTAGCCAGGCCATCCTCGTTGCGCGCGATGGGAGAACATTCACCTCGGCCTACGCCGGTACCGCCGATATCCACGCTATCGAGATCGCCGCCACGGCTACAGACATCGTTCTTGCGGGCGGTGTGAACGCAGGACGGGCCATACTGGTGCGCAGCACAGACGGGGGGATAGGCTGGAGCGAGGTTCTGACCCTGGCCAACAGTACTGTGACCGCCCTGGCAATCCATCCCACCAACGAGGATACAGCGCTAGTCGGCATCAGTGACCGTGGCAACGGGGACGCTACAGCTGCCCTCTACCGCACAGGTGACGGGGGAACTACGTGGGACCTTGTCTATGATTCGGGCGCGGGCGCAATACACTCAATTGTCTTCGACCAGCAGCAACCCAACGCCGTCTACGCCACGGACAGTCGTAGCGTGCTCAAGAGCGTTGACGGCGGCATGACTTGGCTAACACCACTCCTGTCCTACGGCGAGGACAACCGCAATCTTCTCGCCATCGATCCTCGCGTTGCTGACCACGTCTACCTCGCCGGGCCTGGATACATTGCCGAGACGATCGATGGTGGCACGCACTGGAGCGACTGGTCAGCGCCCATCAATCAGGGAACTGAAGGGAGAACAGCAACCGCATTGACGGTCAGCCAGGGTGGCATTACGCAGACGCTCTATGCGGGATTATGCGGTGTCTGGTTCTACAATCGACCGTCGCCGCAGACTTGGGACTTCACCACGGAACGCGTTCTCGCAGGGCTTGCGCAGCCGACAACTATCGACTGGGCACCGGATGGGCGGATGTTTGTCGCCCACCAGAGCGGCCTTGTCCTGATCTATGACGGCGAGACAACAACCGAGTTCATCGACATCTCTGATGAGGTCAACAACAACTGGAACCGCGGTCTGATCGGAATCGCCGTGCATCCGGAGTTTCCAACAGCACCCTACGTATACCTGCTCTACACCTACGATCCACCCGAACTTCCAGGCGCCCCAGGTGCTGTCGACGGGAAGGATGGCTATGGTGCGCGTGTCAGCCGCCTTCTGCGGGTTGCAGCCGATCCCGCACAGGGATACACGGTGGCCCTTCCTGCCACAGAGCCCGACGCCAGACGCCTGATTCTGGGCACCAACAGCACGATTGACACACTGGGCGACCCCGCCGATAGCGGTGGCGACCTGGGAACGGATCCTGCGTGTACCGAGCCCGGCGGCTCGCCCACCGTCGATTGTCTACCCTCTGAGGGGCCGTCGCACAGCATCGGCGACATTGTCTTCGGTCACGATGGGACTCTCTGGGTCACCAATGGCGAGGGCGCCCCTTACATTACGCCCGACTTCCGTGCAGGGCGCGCTCAGGATCTGAACAGCCTGGGCGGCAAGATTCTGAGGATTGACCCGGATACGGGCCTTGGTCTGCCCGACAACCCCTATTACGATGGAGATCCAGCCAGCAACCGCTCACGGGTATGGGCCTCAGGCCTGCGCAATCCTTTCCGCGTTGCGCTACATCCAACTGAGAACGTTCTGTATGTGGGTGATGTCGGCTGGTATGCGTGGGAGGAGATCAACTACGGGGGTAAGGGAACCAACTTCGGCTGGCCATGCTATGAGGGTGGGGCCAGCGGCAACCTACGTCACTCGCTCTACAACACTTTCGCAGGCACCGCCACCTACTGTCAGCCGCTTTACGAGGCGGAGCCCAACAGCGGCATCGAGCCGCCGCGCTATGCTTACCAGAACGTTGCAGGTGCTGCAGTCGTCGCGGGCGACTTCTACTCGGGCACCCGCTACCCGTCCCGATACCAAGACACGCTCTTCATTGCCGACTATGACAAGCGCTCGATCAGCTATCTGACCGTCAACCAGGATGGCACCGCGATCGCGAGCCCCTTCTTGGAGGAGATCTCGGCCCTGGGTGGTCCCGTGGACCTGCGGCTCGGCCCTGACGGATATCTCTACTATGTGGCAATGAACCCCGATCCCGGCGGCGAAAGCGAGATCCGGCGCATCGTGCACACCAGCGCGCCCGCAGTGGAAGTCAACGCCACACCTCGCTATGGGCTCGAAGTGCCGCTGCAGGTCCAGTTCACCAGCACCCTCTCAATCGAGGATCCAGAGGGGCGGCTGAGTTACCACTGGGCCTTCGGCGATGGCGGCACATCGACCGAATCACACCCCCTTCACACTTACACGGCGGCAGGCACCTATACGGCGGTGCTGACAGTCACTACGCTGCAGGGACAGTCAAGCGGCGACCGGCTTGCTGTGGTCGTTGGCGACGCCCCACCGATCGTCACCATCGTCCAACCAAAATCCGGCGACCTCTACACGATTGGCACACCGCTCAGCTTCAGTGGTGGCGCTGTCGATCCCAGAACAGGCCAACCTTTGCCTGCGACGGGCCTGCGCTGGCATGCACAGTGGTTCTTCAACGAGCATTTGCATTCACCATTCCTCAGCCTCGAGGGCATAGATAGCGGTAGCTTCATCGTTCCCAGCCACAACGACAACACAACGATGGTCCTCTGTCTGACCGCAATCGACCACATCCCCGAATTGCTTGACCCGGCAGCATGCGTGGAGATACAACCACGGACCGTGCCCTATACCTTCCTGACCAAGCCAGCCAGTGGCTTGACCCTGGCATATGAGGGCATCGACTATACCACGCCCTTCACGATTGCTATGATGGTCGGCGCGCGCCGCAGTATCGGTGCGCCTGCGGAGCAAAATGGGATGCCCTTCGCTTTCTGGTCCAACGGTGGAACAAGAACCCATGAGATCATTGGGCAAACGACGCCCCAGACACTGACCGCAACATACGGGCACTTTGCATACCTGCCCCTCGTCATCCGGGGCGACAGGCAATGATCCATCGCCCGGCTATCTGGCGGCTTTCCGTTTTCCTCCTGATCACGATTCTGTCTGCGTGTGGTCGAGGAGACCTGATGCCAATCCACCCCACGGTGACTCCATCAAGCACACCGTCGCCCACACCAACGGCAACACCCACGGCAACGCCGACCGCTACGGTGACACCCTCCGCCACCCCAACGCCTACGAGCACGCCGACACCAACCCAGACCCCAACGCCAACGATGACGGCCACGCCGACGTACACGCCAACCCCGTCTCCAACACCAACGGCAACGCCGGCCCCGCGCCCGGCACGACCGCTGAACGCCGCAGGGACTGTAGGGTTAGGGGTCTACACCCAGGGCGTTCCCTATGACGGGTTCTCCTCGGTCTTTGCCTTCGAGCGGTTGGCACAACACCGCACAGCTTATGTACTCTGGTTCCAGGCCTGGGGTGATTCAGACAGCGCCTTCGCACGCGAACAGATCGCTGCCGCTCACAGCGCCGGTCTCACGCCGGTGATCACCTGGGAGCCCTGGCAACGCAACTTCGCCAACCCAGTCGCCACCCAACCGGACTATACACTCCAGGCAATCGCGAGCGGAACAAGAGATGACTACATCAGGTCCTGGGCACGTGGCGCGCGCGATCTGAGAGGTCCGATCATCATCCGGTTTGCCCACGAGCAGAGCACGGAGCCAGGTGAACGCTCCTGGTATCCGTGGCAGGGTGATCCCGAGGGGTATCGAGCCGCTTTTCGCCACATAGTCGGCATCTTCCGGGATGAAGGCGCGAACAATGTCCAGTTCTTCTGGAGCGGGATGTGGTTGCACGAATGGGCATCAGCCTACTATCCGGGAGAGGATGTCGTCGACTGGGTCGGAACGACAGTCCTGAATCACGGCACTGACATCACAGAGGAATGGGCAGCCTGGCGCACCTTCGATGACCTCTTCGAACGCCAATACCAGGCCGCATCCGCGTGGGGAAAACCAGTGATGGTCGTCGAAATGGGAAGCGCAGAGCAGGGTGGAGACAAGGCAACCTGGCTTCGAGATGCTTTCAGCTCGTTGCCGACCAAATACCCTCTCGTGAGAGCTCTGCTCCTCTTCGAAGTCACTTCGGATCGTGAGTGGCCCCATATCAACTGGTCAGTAGGATCGAGCCCAGAGAGCCTGACGGCGTTCCGCGAGGCCATCCTGGATCCTTACTTCAGGTAGTGCAAGGAACCACACCCTGGCTCCCATCGAGTAGTCATTCCCTGGAGCCAGGACTCGGCCTACCAGGACTGATGGTGCCCTTACGTCAGTTGCTTGACACCCAATCGGGGCGTGTGATAATCGGCGTGGCGGACTTTGACGCAGATATCGCAGGAGATAGGAGAAGGATGGGAACCCTACGACAGGTGGACGAAACTGATTTCCAGGAAGTGCTTGACAACAGCACCGTGCCGGTGTTGGTGGACTTTTTCGCCGAATGGTGCCCGCCGTGTAAGAAGCTCGGACCGACACTCGAGGCCCTGGCGGAGGATCTCGGGGACCGTCTGACCATCGTCAAAGTGAACGTGGACAAATCCAATCTGGCGGGTCAGTTTGGGGTCATGAACATCCCGACCATGATCATCTTTCGGGGAGGGCAGGAAGTGAAGCGTCTGGTGGGCAACCAGGCCAAGAGCGCCCTCGAGAAAGTGCTGGAGCCCTATCTCGCCTGACAGGTGGCGCCGGTAGCTCAGTCGACGCCAGCACACGCGATCCGACGCGGCCGCGTGGTATGTCGATCACAACGGGATGGCTGTAGCTCAGGCCATCCCGTTTGCGCGCCACAGATCCCGGATGTCTGCCGGGGATGCTGTCTCGAGCGACAAGTTACCTTTCCGCGATGCGGACTCAAGCGCCGAGAAGCGCTGAGCAAAGCGCTCGTTGGCCTCGCGCAAGGCTACCTCCGGATCGATCTTGTGGCGCCGCGCCCAGTCCACAAGGACCAGTAAGGCGTCACCAAGCGTGTGCATGCCGGACATGGGGTCCTGAGCATCGTGCGATCCTGCTGGCAGGGATGCCAACATAGCGTTGAGGCGGGAGACAATGCCACCGTTCAGGTCCACCCAGATCCCATCGGCGTCGACCTGATCGAACCCGATACGTCCAGCACGATCTGTGTAGGCGGCTGCCTGTGCGAGCGCAGGCAGCGCCTTCGGGATGCTATCAAGCAACGAACGGGTCTCTGCACCCTTGTCCGCACGTTCAAGGCGCTTGATCGCCTCCCAATTCGTGATGACATCGCGCACCCCGGCAACGTCGATGCCACCCCAGACATGGGGGTGACGACGCTTTAGCTTGCTATCGATCCGAGAGATGACCTCAGCCATGGTGAACTCTCCCTCCTCGACAGCGATCTGCGCGTGAAGGACGACCTGTAGCAGGAGGTCCCCCAGTTCCTCACAAAGCGCATCAGGGTCTTCATCATCGATGGCTTCGAGAACCTCGTACGATTCCTCGAGGAGGTTGGCCCGAAGGCTGCCATGGGTCTGCTCACGGTCCCAGGGGCAACCTTCGGGAGACCGAAGCCGAGCGATGGTCTCCTGGAATCCCTCAAAGCTTGTGACAGGGGAGTTTGGCATCACGCAGAGTGTCGTCAGCGGCGTGGCTTCATGCCGGTCGATCTCATACAGGGGCATGTGACGGACCTGCTCTCGATCCGTGCCGGCGCCATCAAGCCAAACTACAGGATGATCGTCGGCGTACTGGTTCATCAGGACCAGTTTCAGGTCTGAAGCGACCGCGCGACTGTATACCTGCGCGATCAGGGCAGGGTAGTCAGGGTTGAGCGGGGGATGGTTCAGCGACACCACGTCCAGCGCGTCAAACACCTGGAGGCCATCGAGGGCATCGAGTTCCAGCGCTGCGAGCGCCGGTTCGATGAAGCTCAAGCCATGGACGACGCGCACGGGGATCGCCGCCCCACGCGCCTGACGCAGGATGGCCGTCACAGTGGCTTCCCCCACAAGGGGATGACCGGGGACGGCGTAGACGACGCCCCCATCGCGGGATCCTAACTCAAGGACGCGCGTCGCAATTTCCGCGTAGACATCGGCGAAGCTGTCAGCGCGCTCATAGACCGCATCGAAGCCCTGCAACCGGCAGTTTCTCGGGAGCTCCGCCACTACCGGGTGATGCATTGTCCGCAGCCAGACCTCATCTGCTTGCTCCAATGCTTCCCAGGCTGCGCGCGTGAGATCCGCAACCGAACCAGGACCCAAGCCGACAATCGTAATCTGAGGCATCACCTACCCCCAATAACAAAACAGGTAGGCAGTATCTATGTCTGCCTACCTGCAAAGCCGTACCCTACAACAACACCCCCATGACCAAGGCCAGATGCTCAGGCCCTATCAGGCGTCCCCGGTTATCTACTATGCGCGTAGAACTAGCGCTTCGTGTACTGTGGGGCCTTGCGAGCGCGCCGAAGTCCTGGCTTTTTCCGCTCCTTGGCGCGTGCGTCGCGGGTCAACAACCCGCCTTGGCGCAACACAGGACGGAAGTCTGGATTGACCTCGAGCAACGCACGGGCCATGCCTACCTGAACGGCCTCTGCCTGCCCCGTAATACCACCGCCGTGGACCAGAACGGTCACATCGAACCGACCGGCTGTCTGCGTAGCCTCAAGCGGCCCCGTGACACTGCGCCAGTCGACCTCGCGGCCAAAGTACTCCTGATATGGCTTGCCGTTCACCACAATCTGGCCAGTACCATCCGAGTGCAGACGCACACGCGCCGTTGATGTCTTGCGACGTCCCAAACCTTCGTAGTACATTCACATCTCCTTCAGACTGGCTATAGCCTAGCGGCTGTTCAGCTCCAACGGCTGTGGCTGCTGTGCTTCGTGGGGGTGGTTGGCCCCACCATAGACCTTGAGCTTGCGCAACTGATCGCGTCCCAGCGGACCACGAGGCAGCATCCCCTTGACCGCATGCGTGATAACCCGGTCCGGGTGAATCTCAAGCTGCCGGCGCAGGCCGATCTCCCGAATGCCGCCCGGATAACCGGTATGCCAGTAGTACTTCTTCTGGTCGAGCTTGCGGCCGGTGACATTCACCTTCTCTGCGTTAATGACGATGACGAAGTCGCCGACATCCTCGTGGGGCGTGTATTGCGGCTTGTTCTTGCCCCGCAGAATGCTCGCGATCTGCGTTGCCAACCGGCCCAGGGTCTGGCCCGTCGCATCCACGACGTACCACGTCCGCTCCACGTCACCCGGCTTGGCAACATAGGTCTTGTGTATTCTAAGTGTCTTCACTTTTTCAAAACTCCCCTAGCTAGAAAAGAGCTCGTGTAGCGGACTATGCTCACACCTTCTCCCGTCCGCTTGCGTACGCAACGGACTTCAGGCAAAGGCCCTCAGCCACAGCTGCAGGCCCGGCCCGCTCCCGACTCCGTGTTTCAAGGATCTCTGCAAAAGACTCGGGAGTCAATGCTCCAGATCCCACACGGAGCAATGTCCCCACAAGCATACGCACCATCCGATACAAGAAGGCGTTCGCCTCAATATCGAACCGCAGCCACGGTTCCTCTGCCATCCACTCTGCCCTGAAGACCTCGCGAACTGAGAGATCCCCTTGCGGAGGAGAACCGAAAGCCAGGAAATCGTGACATCCCAACAGATACTGAGTCGCCTGCGACATAGCTTGCACGTCCAGCACTTGCTCTACGTGCAAGCTATACCGAGCATAGAACGGATGCCGCACGGAAGCTCGATAGATCGTGTACTGGTAATACCGGCTCTTGGCATCATAGCGCGGGTGAAACCCTGCGTCGACCACATCCAGTTCGTTGATGACCACCTGCTCGGGGAGCAGTGCGTTCATCCCCCGCTGGAGTTCGGTAACCGGATGCCGCCAGTCTGTATCAAATGCAATGACCTGCCCCTCGGCGTGAACCCCTGCATCCGTACGACCCGCTGCAAGGACTCGGGTTGGGGCTCCGGTCAACTGCACCAGAACGTCTTCGATCTCGGCCTGAATCGTGGGGGCATTGTTCTGTCTCTGAAACCCCCCGTATCCCGTCCCGTCATACCCGACGATCGCCTTTATCCGCACCCTACATCCGTAGGCTTCTGTTAATCTGCCTCAACACCCATTCCGAAGGCCTCTACGAGAGTCGTCAGAAAGGGAACCTAGTCAACCAGCTCCAGAACCACGATCTCCGCAGCGTCACCCTTGCGCAACCCAACGCGCAGCATCCGCGTATAGCCGCCCGGACGATCAACAAAGCGCGGCGCGATGTCGTTGAACAACTTCTTCACGACCTCAGGATCGTTGAGCCTCGCCGCAGCCTGGCGACGTGCGAAAACACCCTTGGACGGCTCGGCATCAGCCGCTGCCAGGCCATGCTTGGCAATCGTGATCAGCTTCTCAGCCTGACCACGAATGGCCTGTGCCTTGGCCCGCGTCGTCTGAATGCGCTCATGCTTGATGAGCTCCGTCACCAGATTCCGCCGCAAAGCCGTACGCTTTCCAGCGGGCCGATTTAGCTTCTTACCCGCGACATGATGTCGCATACCTCGACCTCCTGACCATGTTATCGACCAAAGGTTGGTAACCCAGGGGCAAAGACCCAAGGGGCCACTGATGCAGGCCCTACTCGGCTACCTCGCCTGCATCAGCGTAGAAACCCTTGGCCTCTAGCTGTTCCACCAACTCGGTAAGCGACTTCTCCCCGAAGTTCCGAATGGACAACAGGGAATCCGTACCGCGCGCCAACATCTCCAGGACCTCTCCTACATTGGAGATACCGGTGCGCTTGAGAGCATTGTAGACGCGTACGCCCAAGCCCAGATCCTCGATCGGCGTGGCATAGGCCTGATGAGGAATCTCATCCACCTCAGCAGAAGCCTCCGTATCCAGCTCCTCTTCCAGCTCCGCGCCAGCAATGAGGCGCAAGTGCGTCACCAGCACTCGAGCCGATTCCTTAAGCGCGTCGAGGGGCGCCATACGTCCGTCACTCCAGATCTCCATAATGAGGCGGTCATAGTTCGTCAACTGCCCCACCCGAGCCTGATCAACCCGGAAATTGGCCCGACGGATCGGGCTGAAGATCGCATCCACAGGAAGCACGCCAATGGGCATCCGCCCACGCTCTTCCGATGAGAAGTATCCGCGACCCTTCTCCACTGTGAACTCAAAATCCAGGTGTGCATCCTCGCCGTCGACCGTAAAGAGGTCAAGGTCAGGGTTAAGGATCTCGATTTCCGGAGGTGCGATAATATCGCCCGCAGTAACCAGACCTTCACCCTCGACCCGCAACGTCATGTACTGAGGTCCATCGCCTTCCATCGACAACCGGACCTGCTTAAGCTTCAGGATGACCTGGATGACATCTTCCCTGACCCCAGGGATTGTCGTGAACTCATGCGGGATATCTGCGATCCGAACGGCCGTGATCGCCGATCCCTCCAGCGATGACAGCAGGACTCGTCGTAAGGAGTTGCCCAGCGTCATGCCATATCCACTCTCCAACGGGCCGATCACGTAACGGCCGTACTGTTGAGCGTTTACGTCTATCTCTACCTTTGGCAGAACCGGCGCAGCTAACACGTTCCCTCCTGTCTGGACCAAGACTCGATATCCGGTTCGACGCCCTTCACTGCAGGCGTCGACAGGGTATCCCGAGCATTAGCGCGAGTAGAACTCAACGATCGCCTGCTCGTCGACAGGGACGTCGATCTCTTGGCGCGTCGGCAATACCATGACCCGCCCCGAAAGCTCTTCCGCGTCCAGGCTCAGCCACGCAGGCACCTCTCGCTGCCCAAGGAGATCGCGACGCTCACGGAAGTACTGTGCGCGACGGCTCTCAGGCCGGACACCGATCACGTCTTCGACCTTCACCAGATAGGACGGGATATCAGTCATGCGCCCATTGACCGTAAAATGACCGTGCTGTACCAGTTGCCGGGCTGCGGCCCGTGAGTCTGCCAACCCCAATCGGTAGACCACATTGTCCAGCCGGCGCTCCAACGTAATGATCAACACCTCGCCAGTCAGGCCCTTGGATGCCTGGGCCATTCCAACGTACCGCCGGAACTGGCGCTCCAGAACCCCATAAATGCGGCGAGTCTGTTGCTTCGTACGCAACTGCACCGTGTAGTCAGACGACCGGCGCCGCCGGAACTCAGCCTGCTTTCCGTGCTGACCGGGCGGATAAGAACGTCGCTCAAACGGGCACTTGTCCGTGTAGCACTTCGCGCCCTTGAGGTATAGCTTCGTCTCTTCGCGGCGACAAAGCTTGCATACAGGACCAGTATATCTTGCCATACTCTCTCCTATTCCTTCTCTCAGCTTCCGAGCCTAGGCTCTTTAGCCGCTAGATGCGCCGACGCTTGGCGGGGCGGCACCCATTATGCGGGATCGGCGTCGAATCCACAATCGAGCGAACTCGCAGCCCGACTGCAGCGATGGCGCGCAAGGAAGCCTCGCGCCCGGGACCTGCGCCACTCACGAAGACATCGACCTCGCGCATCCCGTCGTTAGTGATCGAATCCTGAGCCGCGCGCTCCGCCGCAATCCGAGCCGCGAACGGCGTGCTCTTGCGCGTCCCCTTGAACCCAACGGCCCCCGGAGTCAACCAGCGCAGCACGTTGCCCTCGGGATCCGTAACAGTGATAATCGTGTTGTTGAACGACGTCGTGATGTGAAAACAACCGCGGGGCACATTGCGCCGGACGCGCCGCGTACGACTTGCCTGCCCTCCCCGCTGTGACGGTCGAGACGAACCCTTAGCCATGAAACCTCCTCAAGCTCCGTATTACCCTGTTCTCATCCAGGAGTGACCAATGTTGGTCAGCTTACTTCTTCTTAGAACCCCGGCGACGGCCGCGCCCAGGAACGGTCCGCTTGGGACCACGCTTCGTGCGCGCATTGGTCCTCGTTCGCTGACCACGCACCGGAAGGTTCCGGCGATGGCGCAACCCACGGTAGGAGCCAATCTCGATAAGGCGCTTGACATTCATCTGAACGTCCCGACGCAGATCACCCTCTACGACGTACTCACGCTCGAGGATGTCACGGATGACGCCGACCTCGGCCTCCGTTAGCTCGGTGTCCCGTTTATCAGGATCGACACCTGCCCGCTCCAGTATGTCGTTACTGGTCCTGCGACCAATACCATATATGTAGGTTAGTCCGACCTCAATACGCTTGTTTCGCGGCAGGTCGATTCCTGCAATACGAACCATGCTCTAAGCCTCCTCTGTACCGCGTGTCTGAAAGGGGGCGCTCGGCCTACCCCTGACGCTGCTTGTGCTTGGGATTCTCACAAATCACCCGTACAACCCCTCGGCGCTTGATGATCTTGCACTTCGGGCATCGTTTCTTCACTGATGGTGAGACTTTCATCGCCATAACTCCTTGTTAATCTGACCCGATCCCGTGACCACGCCGTCACGACCGGCACGTCACTTACCCGGGACGCAGACGGCAACGCAGTCTGCTATTATACCACATTCCGTGGCGAGCCTCCAGAACGGGATCGCCGTGTTCCTGCCTTAGCGCAGGAATCCCTCATAGTTGCGCATCATCAGCTGGGACTCAAGCTGGCGCATCGTGTCCATCACGGTACCCACAACGATCAGCAAGCCCGAACTCTGGATCAGCATCTGATTCGAGGTCATGAACGTGCCAACGATGTAAGGCAACACAGCGACAAACCCAAGGAACAGAGCGCCCACGAGCGTGATCCGCTTGTAGATGCCCATGATGAACTCCTCAGTACGTCGCCCAGGTCGGACACCCGGGATGAAGCCGCCCTGCTTCTGCAGCATCTCGGCCAGGTTCTGCTGCTCGACCATCACGAAAGTGTAGAAGTACGTGAACCCCACAACAGCCAGAAAGTAGACCGGCGCATACCAGGCATTCTTTCCGCTGAAGAACTCAATGAGACCGTTGGCCACGTTCCGCATCGTTGGGTTCGTACTATTCAGGAAGAACTGTGCGATGACCGCAGGAAAGGCTAAAATCGACTGAGCGAAGATCAGGGGGATCATACCCGCGGTATTGATCTTCAGTGGGATGTAGGTGCTTCCACCCCCATAAACCTTCATACCGCGCACGCGCTTACCATACTGCACGCGTATGCGCCGCTCTCCGTCCTGTACGAACACGATGAACAACATAGTCAGGACCGTGATGACCAGGAAGATCAGCACACCCAGGACCTTATCCGTCTCAGCGATGCTCCGCAGGTTTCCGGGAACCGACGACACGATGCCGCCGAAGATGATCAGCGACAGGCCATTGCCAACGCCTTGTTCGGTAATCAGCTCACCCAGCCAGATAGCGAACATCGTACCTGCCGTCATTGTGAGCAGCATCGTGATGGTCGGCAACAGCTGACCGGGTCCCCACCCGAAGTTCGGGAGGATAGGACGCGTGCCCACTGCTGCGGAACGGAAAAGCTGGGCCTGACCAAACGCCGATAGGGCCGCCAGGGGTACAGTAACGAAGAAGACCCACTGGTTCATCTTGCGCTGCCCCTCTTCACCCTCCTCCTTGATCCGCTGCTCGAGCTTGGGGAAGATAGGCAGCAGCAACTGCACGACAAGCTGTGCGGTGACATACGGGTAGACTCCCGCGGCCAGCACAGAGAAGTTCGATACAGCGCCTCCAGACAGAAGATCCAACAGTCCAGCCAGTTGGCTGGTAGCCGTGGCTGAGCTGAAGAAGGCGCTCAGGGCCTGCCGGTCTACGCCCGGAACAGGGATGTTCGACGCCATTCTGAAGATCACGAGGATCAACAGCGTGTACAACATCCTCCGGCGTAGGTCCGGCAGCTTCCAAGCGTTGCGCAGGGCCTCAATCATGAATCCCCTCCATATGAGCTCGTGCTAGAGCCAAGATCAGAGATCTTCACCGGCATCAGCAGGCAGCACCCACGTCGTCGTGCCTGCCGCTAGCGCGTGCGGTATCCGCCACGCGTCCAGGGCAAGAGCTCTACTGAGCCTCCGGCAGCCTCGACCTTCTCGCGTGCCGATTTCGAGACCCGATGCGCCTTCACGTGGAGCGGTCGATCCAACTCACCGCGTCCAAGGACAACCACGAGCTCCTCAACTGCGCCGATAAGACCCACGCCAAAGAGCGTGTCGGGCGATACCTCCGCACCTGACTCGAATCGCTCGGCGAGCTCATCCACGTTCACTGGTTCGAAGTCAACCTTGTAGGGGTTGAAGAAACTGTAACCCCGTACGAAGGGGAGCTTACGTACAAGCGGGAGCGGACCACCCTCAAAGTAAGCGGCAACCCCGCCGCCACTACGAGAGTTCTGGCCCTTCATACCGCGGCCGGCGGTCTTGCCCTGTCCGGCGGAGATACCACGCCCGACACGTTTCCGGCTCTTACCTGCTCCCCCAGCGGGATGTAAGTCATGCAGCTTCATCCGATAACCTCCAGCCCTATACTTCCGGCTCTGGCGTCGCAGAAGAAGCCTGCGACGCGATCTCCTCAACCTCAACGAGGTGAGCGACCCGACTAACCATACCGCGTACAGCGGGGTTATCCGGGAGTTCGACTGTCTGTTGCATCTTGCGCAGCCCGAGGGACTGCACCGTGCGCTTTTGGTTTCCAGGGTAGCCAATCGGGCTACGAACAAGCGTGATGCGCAACCGCGTAACCATTATGCCTTCCTCCGACGCCAGAAAGGCATCACTTCGGCCACTGACTTACCGCGCTCCTCAGCAACCTGCTCCACACGGCGCAGCTGGCTCAACGCATCCATCGTCGCCTGCACGACATTGATCGCCTTTGTGCTTCCCATAGACTTTGTCAGCACGTCGCGCACGCCAGCAGCCCCGAGAACAGCGCGCACACCACCACCGGCGATAACACCAGTGCCCGGGGTTGCCGGACGGAGCATCACGCGCGCACCACCACAGACACCCACCACCTCATGAGGAATGGTAGTTCCCTCAATCGGAACGGGATGCATGTCCTTGCGGGCACGCTGAGTTGCCTTGGCAATCGCATCGGGCACTGTTCGCGCCTTACCGATGCCCACGCCAACCTGGCCCGTGTTGTCGCCCACGACCGCGGTCACACGGAAACCAAAGGTGCGACCACCCTTGACAACCTTAGCAACCCGCGTGATGTCGATCACGCGCTCATCCAGTTCTTCCTTCTCTTCCTCGACACGGCGAGTGCGAGGTCTCTCTCTTCTGTCTTCCATACATCCTCCAGCCGGCGCAGCCTAACGCGGGCGCTCCGTCAAGTTATTCGGCTTCCGAGCCGCACTGCGGCCTTGCAGACCACAGCGTCCTTAGAAATCGAGGCCAGCCTCGCGAGCAGCCTCGGCCAGAGCCTTGACACGGCCGTGGTACTTGTAGCCACCACGATCGAAGACGACCTTCACAATGCCTTTGGACAACGCGCGCTCAGCAACGACTTTGCCAATGACACGCGCCTGCTCACTCTTCTTAAGCCCGGCGATCTGGTCGCGCACTTCGCGATCTACGGTTGAGGCCGACACCAACGTCACGCCAGCGCTATCATCAATGACCTGGACATAGATATGGCTCAGACTGCGGAACACGTTCAAACGTGGACGTTCCGGCGTCCCCGCCACATGCTTGCGGATATGTGTATGACGCCGAGCCCGGGCTTTCTCGCGATTCACTTCTGGTTTCATGTTCTGTGCACCCTCAGTACCACGTAATCAACTGAATTCGGTAGAAGCTGTTCCAACGGCTCTGAGCCGCCTAGCCTGCCTGGCCAGTCTTACCGGCCTTGTGTCGGACGACCTCGCCCTGGAAGCGGATACCCTTACCCAGGTATGGATCCACGGGCCGCCAGGCCTTGATCTGGGCAGCCAAGCGTCCGACCATTTCCTTATCATAGCCCTTCACCGTCACCGTGCTGGCGCGGGCATTGACTTCATACTGGATTCCCTCCGGTGGCACCATCACCACGGGATGGGAAAAACCAAGATTCATCACCAGATTGGCGCCCTGCAACTCGGCCCGATATCCAGTGCCACGAATCTCGAGTGTCTTGCTGTACCCTTCGGTCACCCCAGTCACCATATTGTTGATGAGTGCGCGAGTCAGACCGTGAAGCGCACGGAAGTGGCGCTCATCGTTAGGACGTCGTACGTGAATCGCGCCATCTTCAAGAGCGATCTGCAGCTGCGGATGGAACTCTCGCGTCATGACCCCCTTGGGGCCCTTGACGGTAACCGTACTCCCCTCGATGGCTACGTTGACCGTGGCGGGTACCGGGACTGGCTGCTTACCTATTCGAGACACAGTGTACCTCCCATTGACGACCCCACATCCGTGGAGCCCCGCCTACCAGACGTAGCACAGGACCTCGCCGCCCACATTGAGGCGACGCGCCTGTTGCCCGGTAATCACGCCCTTAGGCGTCGACAGCACAGCAATACCCATGCCACTGCGTATCCACGGTATGTCCTGAACGGACGTGTAGATGCGGCGTCCTGGCTTGCTGACTCTCTTAATCTCAGTGATCACAGCACGCTGGTGCTTTGTGTCCCCCACATACTTGAGGTCCATCACCAGGGTCTGGAATGACTTCTCGTCGCTGGTCACCCGATAGTCGGCGATGTAACCTTCCTCCTTCAAGATCTTGGCAATCGCCACCTTGATTTTGGAGGAGGGCATCGAGACCGTCGCATGCCTAACCATTAGAGCATTCCGTATACGTGCCAGCATATCGGCAATCGGATCTGACGTTGTCATCCTAGCACCTCATTACCAACTGGACTTGACCATACCGGGGATCTTCCCCTCCAAGGCCAGTTCACGGATACAGATTCGGCATAGACCGAAACGACGGTAATATCCCCGTGGGCGGCCGCAGCGCGAGCAACGATTTCGTACACGCACCTCGTACTTACGCCGGGTTTCGCGAATCGGCATACAGGTTTTTGCCATACCTCACTCCTTGTTCAGTACTCCACAGCTTCAGAGGCTGAGGCACCTCTAGATCACGTTGGTTCTAGTGCTCGAACGGCATTCCCAGCAACGCTAAAAGTCGCCGGGCTTCCTCATCAGTCTCTGCCGTCGTGTTGATCGAGATCTCCATACCCCGGATCTTGTCAATCTTGTCGTAATCGATCTCTGGGAAGAGCAGTTGCTCACGTAGCCCCAGGGTGTAGTTCCCGCGCCCGTCGAACCGGTCCGGGATACCCCGGAAGTCGCGTGTGCGGGGAAGGGCAACGCTGATCAGCCGATCCAGAAATGCCCACATATGCGCACCACGGAGCGTGACCTTCACCCCGATCGCGCGTCCCTCACGCAGTTTGAAGTTGGCGACCGACCTCCGCGCCCGGGTGATGACGGGCTGCTGACCCGTGATCATGCGCAGATCGGCAACTGCATACTCCAGAGCCTTGGGGTTATCCAAAGCCTCTCCCACACCGATATTGATCACAACCTTGCGGATCCGGGGAATCTGCATGACGTTGTCGTAGCCGAACTCGTCGGCCATTGCCGGCATGATCGACTCACGGTACTGCTTAGCTAAGCGTTGCATAGTCCCCATCTCCTTAGTCAATTGCCTCACCGCACTTGCGGCACACGCGGGTCTTGGTACCATCCACAACCTTGAACCCCACGCGCGACGCCTGGCTGCAGTGTGGGCAGACAAGCATCACATTGGAGAGGTTCAGCGGCGCCTCGAACTGCACGCGACCGCCTTGTACCTGCGCACGACCGGCGCGCTGCGGATCCTGGTGCTTGATAGCCATATTGACGCCCGCAACCACCACACGGTTTTCCTTCAGCAGCAGACGCAGGACTTCTCCCCGTGCTCCGAGGTCATCGCCAGCGACAACCTCAACAGTGTCACCCTTCTTTATACGGTTCATTTCTCGTTCCTTACCACCGGCACTACAGCACTTCAGGCGCCAGCGACACGATCTTCATGTAGCCGCGCTCACGTAGCTCACGCGCAACCGGCCCGAAGATGCGCGTTCCCCGTGGGTTCGCCCCCGTCGAATCGAGGATGACAGCCGCGTTATCGTCAAAGCGAATGTAGGACCCATCGGGCCGACGATACTCCTTGGCGACACGCACGATCACCGCGCGAACGACTTCGCCCTTCTTGACGGAGGACGTCGGCGTTGCTGCCTTGACCGTGGCGACGATGGAGTCTCCGACGTAGCCATAGCGTCGGCGCGACCCACCCAGCACACGGATGCACAGCAGCTCCTGCGCCCCCGAATTGTCAGCAACCTGTAATCGCGTCTCTCGTTGGATCATTGCACGACTCCCTTGCAGCTAGCCTATGCGGCGCGCTCCAGAATCTCCTCAACGGCCCAGCGCTTACGCCGGCTGTAGGGGCGTGTTTCCACAATCTGGACCTTGTCGCCGATGCGACAATCATTGTTCTCATCATGCGCCAGGTACTTCTTGATCGAGCGTATTACTTTCTCATACAACGAATGGCGGTACTTACGCTCCACACTTACCACGACGGTCTTATCCATCGCATCACTGGTCACCGTCCCGACCAGTCGTCTCCGTCTCTCTTTCATACCGTCGCCCCTCCCTCTTTCTCCGTAGCCAGCTCGCGCTCGCGCAGGACCGTCAGGATGCGAGCGATGTCCTTGCGGACAGCACGCAGTCGATTGTGATCCTGCAGGCTGCCAGCGTACCATTGCTGGCGCAGGTTAAACAACTCGCGACGGGTTTCCTGCAGGCGAGTACGCAGATCCTCGGACGTCATAGCACGAATGTCTGTCGCGCGCATGCCTACTCTCCTGCCTCGCCACCATACTCGATGCGGCTGATGATCTGGGTTCGAATCGGCAACTTGAAGGCCGCAAGATGCAGGGCCTCGTGCGCCACGTCATCGGGAACACCAGCGATCTCGAAAAGGACGCGGCCCGGGCGAATCACCGCCGCCCAGTATTCCACATCACCCTTACCCTTACCCATACGGGTCTCAGCGGGCTTGCTCGTGATCGGCTTGTCCGGGAAAATCCGGACCCAATAGCGACCTCGACGGCGCATATGACGCACGATGGCGCGTCGTGCCGCCTCGATTTGACGGGCAGACACCCAAGCGGGTTCGAGTGCCTGGAGCCCGTAGTCGCCAAAGTCGACCTTAACTCCCCGGCTCTCAGTTCCCGTCATCCGCCCGCGGTGTTGCTTGCGATATTTCATGCGTTTCGGCATCAACATAGCTCAATCTCCTTAGCCAAGAACCAGCGGGCTAGTGGGCCTCTTCCAGGGCCGCCGACTTCTGCGGCAGAATCTCACCCTTGTAGATCCACACCTTCACGCCGATCCGTCCGTAAGTCGTCAGGGCCTCGTTCTGAGCGTAGTCGATGTCGGCGCGCAGCGTCTGCAGGGGAACCTGCCCCTCGCGCATCCAGGTGGTGCGTGCCATCTCGGACCCCGAGAGACGCCCGCTGCACATCACCTTCACGCCCTCAGCTCCAGCGCGCATCGCCTGTCGCACCGCACGTTTGATCGCACGGTTGTGGTAGATACGTTTCTCGAGCTGCGAGACGATGTTCTCCGCGACCAGTGTTGCGTCCAGATCAGGCTGCTCGACTTCATGGACGTCGATGTGCACGTGCTTGCCACCGGTCAGATCCTCAATGTCTTTGCGCAGTGCCTTGACATTGTCACCCTTGCGCCCGATCACGATGCCCGGACGCGAGGTCCAGATGATGACCGATACCTGATTGGGCGGGAACCGCTCGATCTCAACACGCGAAACACCGCTCTGTCCGTCACGCGAACGCTCGACCATCACGCCCTGGATCAACTCGCGGATTCTGCGATCCTCATCCAGCAAGTTGGCGTACTCGCGACCCTGGGCAAACCACCGAGACTTCCAGTCTCGGACTACCTTCAGACGAAACCCATAGGGATGAACCTTGCGTCCCAAGTCAAACCTCCTTAGTGCGTCTAGCCCTGTCGCTCTTCGAGAACGACGGTGATATGGGACGAACGCTTGCGAATCGGACGATACCGTCCACGGCTTCCCCAGCGTGCGCGCCAACCCTTCCCGGGCATGACACCGGGCGCTTCATCCGCAGCGATCTGAGCGATGAACAAGCTATTGATATCCAGCCCGATCTCATCAGCGTTCGCGACCGCGGAACGGATCAGCTTCGAGACTGGGAGCGCCGCTGCTTGAGGCATCGCGTTGAGAGCGTTCATCGCCGTCTGCGCATCCATCCCTCTCACTGCATTGATGACCCGGCGCACCTTCATCGGAGACATCGGAATATAGCGGGCCTTAGCATGGACTGTCTCAGCCATGGCCTAACCCCCTACCCGAACTTTCTTCTCGCGAGCCACGTGACCGCGGAAGGTCCGTGTGGGCGCAAACTCGCCCAGGCGATGGCCCACCATGTTCTCTGTGACGTAGATTGGCACATGGCGACGTCCATCATGGACAGCAAGCGTATGGCCCACCATCTGCGGGAAGATCACAGAAGCTCGTGACCACGTCCGGATGACGCGCTTCGTGCCGGTCCGGTTCATCTCCTCGATCTTCTGCAGAAGTTTGGGCTCGACGTACGGCCCTTTTTTCAAGGAACGTGACATAATCCTATCCTCCTACCTAGCGCCGCCGGCCAGAGCCCGACTGACGCCGCCGAACGATATACTGATCCGTCGCCTTGTTCTTGCGCGTCTTGCGACCGAGCGTACGCCATCCCCACGGTGACTTCGGCCCTGGCATACCCACCGGACTTCGGCCTTCACCACCGCCATGCGGATGATCCCGGGGTGACATCGCTGAACCACGAACCGAAGGGCGCCGACCAAGCCAGCGCTTACGGCCTGCCTTACCCAACTGAATGTTGGCGTGGTCAAGGTTGCCAACCTGTCCTACCGTTGCCATACAGACCTTGCGAACCATGCGGATCTCGCCGCTGGGCAGACGAAGGGAAACGTAATCACCTTCGCGGGCCATCAACTGAGCCACAGCACCTGCCGCACGGACCATCTGTCCGCCCCGTCCTGGGTGCAGCTCAACATTGTGCACGAGCGTACCCATGGGAATGCGCTCAAGTGGCAGTGCATTTCCGACCGCGACCTCGGCCTGACTCTGGGAGCTGAGAATCGTATCTCCGACCTTCAGTCCCACTGGAGCCAAGATGTAGCGTTTCTCGCCGTCGGCATAGACCAACAACGCGATGCGCGCAGAGCGATTGGGATCATACTCGATCGAGTCAACGCGCGCCGGGATGTCGAGTTTGTCACGCTTGAAATCGATCACCCGATACTTGCGGGCATGGCCACCGCCATGGTGGCGCACCGTGATGCGCCCATAGGCATTACGTCCACCACGCTTGTTGAGCTGGCGAACCAAGCTCTTCTCGGGTGTAGCCCGGGTGATCTCTTCGTACGTCTGACCGACCAGATTCCGGCGGCCGGGTGATGTTGGGCGAAACTTCTTTATGGCCATGTTACGCCTCCAGTGCCTCAATCCGCTCGCCAGCGGCCAGGGTTACGACAGCCTTCTTCCAAGGAGCCCGCCGACGGACAACCCGTCGACCGCGCATCTTGTTCGCCTTCCCGGCCATCACCATCGTCCGAACGCGATCCACGTCGACACGATAGATCTCCTCGACCGCGCGCTTGATTTCCAGCTTGTTTGCCTGCATATGGACGACGAAGACATACTGCTGTTGCTCGCGTAGAGCAAAGGCTTTCTCCGTCTCCAGGGGTCGCACGATAATATCATAGGTGTTCATCAGCCTACTCCTCGGCACCTGCGCCCAGAAGCCCATGGATGGCCTCGAGCGATGCCAGCGGCAGCACCAGTGTGTCAAAGTTCAACAGGTCGCGGATGTTCAGATACTGAGCCCGCAACGTCTTGGCCTGCGCCAAGTTACGCATCGACAGCTCAACGGCTGAGTTGCTCGAGGGTAGCACAACGAGTGTCCGCCCCTGAAATGCCGACATACGCCGCAGCGCGCCGACCATCTCCTTGGTTTTCGGAGCGTCCAGCTGCAACTGATCTACAACGACGACCTGCTGGGCCGCAGCCTTGGCGGAAAGCGCCGAACGCAGTGCCGCCTGGCGCATCTTCTTGGGCATTTTCTTCTCGTAGCTCCGGGGCATCGGCCCATGGGCCACACCACCGCCGACGAAGATGGGCGCGTTGCGGCTTCCGTGTCGCGCACGCCCGGTGCCCTTCTGACGATACCACTTCGCCTTCGAACGGTTGTTCTCGCCACGCGTCTTCGTCTTATGCGTACCCAGGCGAGCGTTGCTCAATTGGCGCACCAGCGCCTGATGCATCAATGGGACGTTGACTGCACTCTCGAAAACCTCAGGTCGCAGCGTGACTTCGCCGACCTTCTCCCCCTGCATATTGACGACGGGAACTAGCATGGCTAGCCTCCTCTGGCGACCCGTTGCTTACGGACGCCCTTGATCAGAACCAGGGCTCCCTTTGGCCCGGGCACAGAGCCGCGGACGGCAAGGAGGTTTCGTTCCGGATCCACCAACACGACCTCCAAGTTCTGAACCGTGGTCTGCTTGTTCCCAAGCTGACCGGGCATCTTCTGGCCCTTCCAGACCTTACCGGGGGTTGCACAGGCGCCAATAGAACCGGGGGCGCGCTCGCGGTCAGACTGGCCGTGGGTATGCGGGCCACCCGCGAAGTGGTGACGCTTCACCACGCCTTGGAAACCACGACCCTTGGACTTGCCCTGAATATCGACACGCTCGCCCGGCTCAAAGATATCCACAAGGATCCGCTGCCCAAGCGCATATGTCTCATCCTCGCGTGTCCGCACCTCGCGCAGATGGCGAAGCTGCGGCACCCCAGCATTCTCCAGGTGGCCCTGCTGCCCCTTGGTCAAATGCTTGGTTTTCGCGGGACCAAACCCGAGCTGCACGGCCCGATAACCATCACGCTCGGGCACACGCAACTGAGTCACGAAGCACGGCCCAGCTTCCACAACAGTGACCGGCACAACCGTGCCATTCTGCTGATAGATCTGGGTCATACCGACCTTCCGTCCTAGAATACCTTTCACCAATTCCTCCTTGGGACTGCCAGCGCTCAAGCCCAGTCGCCGTGGACCGAACTCTTAGCACGCTTTGCGTGTCACACGCGCATCATCATCCCTGTTGCTTCGACACTATCCCCCCCCGGCATCGGCCTGACGCACACAGTGAACCGAGGACCGGGGGGGGCGAATGTGCCGGTTACGCACAAACTAAACGAACTACAGCTTGATCTCGATGTCGACACCCGCCGGCATATTGAGCCGCATGAGCGTGTCAATCGTCTTCGAATCCGGATCCTGGATATCGATCAGGCGCTTGTGCGTACGAATCTCAAAGTGCTCGTGACTATCCTTATCGATGTACGGGGAGCGTCGAACGGTATAGCGTTCGACCCGGGTAGGTAGCGGAACGGGACCCGCGACGTGGGCACCCGTGCGCTCCGCAGCCTCGACGATCCGACGAGCGGATTCGTCGAGAATGCGGTGATCGTATCCCTTCAGCCGAATGCGAATGCGTTGTTTAGCCATAAACCACCCTATTGTGGGGTTGCCTGCAACTAGGCAATGATCTTGGTGATGACACCAGCGCCGACGGTCAGACCACCCTCACGAATCGCGAAGCGATGGCCGGATTCGAGTGCAACCGGGCTCATCAGCTCGACGGTCATCGTCGTGCTATCGCCAGGCATCACCATCTCAACACCCTCCGGCAAAGCGACGGTGCCGGTGATGTCCATCGTGTTGATATAGAACTGCGGCTTGTAGCCGGTGAAGAAGGGCTTGTGACGCCCACCCTCATCCTTGCGCAGAATGTAGACGTTGGCCTCGAACTGCTTGCGAGCCTGAATCGAGCCGGGGGCAGCAACGACTACGCCACGACCGACCTCTTCCTTACCCACACCACGCAGCAGCAGACCCGCATTGTCACCAGCCTGAACGACCGGCAGCGTCTTGTGGAACATCTCCATCGATGTGACCACCGTGCGGCGCGGCTTCTCGTACATATCGCCGACCAACTCGACCTCGGTGTTGGGCTTGAGCGTGCCACGGTCGACACGGCCTGTCACCACGGTACCGCGGCCCTTGATCGAGAACACGTCCTCGATGGGCATCAAAAAGGGCAGATCCTCATCACGGGCTGGCGTGGGGATGTACTCATCCACGACGCGCATCAACTCCCAGATCGACGCATAGGCCGGATCATTCGGATCATTGCTCTGGCACGCAAGCGCCTGCAGAGCGGAGCCGTGGACGACCGGGGTCTCGTCGCCGGGGAACTGATAGGAGTTGAGAAGCTCACGTATCTCGAGCTCGACAAGCTCCAACAACTCAGGATCATCCATCAGGTCGACCTTGTTCAGGAAGACGACCACAGCCGGAACCTCAACCTGCTTCGCCAGCAGGATGTGCTCACGCGTCTGGGGCATCGGGCCATCGACAGCCGAGACGACCAGGATTGCGCCATCCATCTGGGCAGCGCCCGTGATCATGTTCTTGATGTAGTCACGGTGACCCGGGCAGTCGACGTGCGCGTAGTGCCGGTTCTCGGTCTCATACTCAACGTGCGAGATGGCCACGGTGAGGATCTTGGTCGCATCGCGACGGAACATCTTCGCATCAGCCTTGGCGACCTCGTCATAGGCCTTAAACTCAGACCACCCCTTGGTGGACAAGGTCCGCGTGATTGCCGCGGTCAGCGTCGTCTTACCGTGATCGATGTGACCGATGGTCCCAACGTTCACATGTGGCTTGGTGCGCTCGAAAACCTCTTTAGCCATTGCTTGCCTCTCCTTATTCTACTTACAGATTGATTCCACGGTCTTTGTCGTGACTGATTATGTGCCAGCTTAGCCAGCACGTATGCCTCGTGTACTCAGGCTCCGTAGCCGTACACGATCGCATCCAAATGCCGGGAGTCCACCGGATCGTAATGGTGAAACTCCATTGTGAATGTCCCCCGCCCTTGCGTCAGGCTCCGCAACTCGGTGGCGTATCCGAACATCCGCGCCAACCTCACAAAGGCCCGGACCACCTGACTACCACCAGCCCGGGGCTCCATCAACCGGATGTCGGCATCTCGGGAGTTCAAGTCTCCCAGAACCTCTCCAACAAACCCTTCGGGTACCACAACTTCAACATCCATGGTGGGTTCCAGCATCACCGGTTCTGCCGCCTCGACCGCCTGGTGCAAGGCCTGCGACGCCGCAGCTCTAAATGCCGCCTCTGTGGAAAGGACCACATCAGCCGTCGCGTCGACCAACCGGATCGCAACCCCAACCATAGGATACCCAGCGACCACGCCGCTATCCAACGAATCAAGCGCCCCAGCTCTAACAGACTCAACGAACGGAGCTGTCAGGTCCTGCGGACGCAGTTGATTGATGAACCCGGACGGTTCCCCCGGCCCGGTGGGACTCACTTCGAGAACCACCCGAGCGAATTGGGGCTTACCGGCAAGCGGCCGATCGAAGGTCACTTCGGCACGCCCGGTAGTTGTAACGGTCTCCTTATACGCGACTCGCGGCCTTCCGACATTCGCCTCCACCCTGAATTCGCGCAACATTCGGTCCACGAGAATCTCAAGGTGCAGCTCTCCCATCCCCCACAAAAGCGTCTGCCCCGTGCCCTCGTCAATCCGTACTCGAAACGTAGGGTCCTCTTCGGCCAGTCGTGCCAAAGCCTCGGCAAGGTGATCCTGATCGGCCACCGTTTTGGGCTCCACCGCGACAGAGATCACGGGCTCCGGAAAGTGTATCGACTCCAGGACGATCGGCGCGTGCATTGCCGATAACGTATCGCCGGTGACCGTGTTCTTCAGGCCCACCGTCGCGCCGATGTCACCCGCGCGGAGCTCTTCGACCTCCTCACGGTGATCGGCAAACATCCTGAGCAGCTTGGAAAGGCGCTCGCGGCTCTGCTTACCAGAGTTCAGGTAGACAGACCCGCGGGTCATCGTACCAGAGTAGATGCGGAAGTACGAGAGTCGTCCCGCATAAGGATCTGTAGCTATTTTAAAGATCAGGGCTGCCAGTGGAGCATCCACATCTGCAGACCGCTCCTCAGTCCGCTCTTTCTTCGGATTCCACCCCGTAATCGGAGGGACATCCAGCGGAGAAGGCAAGAAATCAACCACCGCGTCAAGGAGCAACTGCACCCCCTTGTTCCGCAATGATGAACCACACAACACCGGCTGAACCTCGCTGGAGATCACAGCCTTTCGCAGCGCCCGGCGCAAATCGGCAGGCGAGATCTCGTCATCATCGAGGTATCGGACCATCAACTCATCGTCCCTCTCAACGATGGCCTCAACCATCGCATCGCGGGCCGCGCGGGCCTCTTCCTCAAGCTCGACAGGTACCGGGCCAAACTCAGTTGACTGTCCCAGCTCGTCCTGCCAGTAAACAGCTCGCCAGTCGATCAGATCGATGACACCCCGGAAGTCCGACTCCGCGCCAATCGGCCACTGAATGGGCACCGGGTTTGCCTTCAGGCGGTCGCGAATCGTGCCGACAGCGTAAGCGAAGTTCGCACCCAGCTTGTCCATCTTGTTAACAAACGCGATCAGTGGGACATGGAACTCCTGGGCCTGCCGCCAGACTGTCTCAGACTGCGGCTCAACGCCGGCCGTCCCATCGAACACCACGATACCGCCGTCAAGAACCCGGAGACTGCGCTGAACTTCCGCGGTGAAATCGATGTGTCCGGGTGTGTCCACGATGTTGATCTGGCACTGACGCCAGAAACATGTGACCGCAGCCGACATGATCGTGATCCCGCGCTCCTTCTCCTGGAGCATCCAGTCGGTAACGGTAGTGCCCTCATCCACGTTACCAAGACGATAGGTGCGCCCAGTGTAGAACAGGATGCGCTCCGTCGTCGTCGTCTTGCCCGCATCAATGTGGGCAATGATCCCGATGTTGCGTATATTCTCTAGTGAATGTGCCTCGGACATCGCTTGAACCCCGTTCACATTATCAGCGATGGCCGAACCCGTTCCGATGGTCCCAGACCACGCCGCCCTACGAAGAAGCGGTCAAGCCGTTAGGCCGGCGAAAGCAACTGCGCTGCGCGACCGCCGAACGACCTTACCAGCGCAGATGGGCAAACGCCCGGTTGGCTTCCGCCATCTTCAATGTATCCTCGCGCCGCTTGACTGCAGATCCGGCACCGTTCGCCGCATCCACCAGCTCAGCCGCCAACTTCGAGGCCATACCACGGCCCGAGCGGTTTCGCGCCGCCGCCAACATCCAACGGATAGCCAGAGACAGTTGCCGATACTCAGGCACCTCTACCGGGATCTGGTATGTGGCTCCTCCGACACGTCGCGGCTTCACCTCGACCGCAGGAAGCACATTGGCCATCGCGTCGTTGAAGACCTCGATCGCCGGCTTGCTCGCCCGCGCCTCAGCCTGATCCAACGCCTCGTACATGATCTGCTGAGCCACACTCTTCTTGCCCCCACGCATCATCCGATTGATGAACTTCTGCAAGGGCACGCTATTGTAGCGGATATCGGGCTCAACCTGTCGCCTAGCTGGACGATTTCGTCTTGACATTCTCTATTCCATCCTCACCCGTTCTGTCGCCCACTCCGGAGACCCACTTCGGCGTCTCTTCGGACAGGCACGCGCATTACTTCCCGCTCTTCTCAGCAGCGTGCTTGGTGCCGTACTTCGAGCGCTGCTGATGCCGACCACTTACCCCAGCAGAGTCCAGCGTACCGCGCACAATGTGATAACGAACGCCAGGGAGATCCCTAACGCGACCACCGCGCACAAGCACCACCGAGTGCTCCTGCAAGTTATGACCCTCACCTGGGATGTAAGCTGTAACCTCGATCCGGTTCGACAGCCTTACACGGGCAATCTTACGAAGCGCCGAGTTAGGCTTCTTCGGCGTCGTTGTACGCACGATCGTGCACACACCGCGCTTCATGGGGTTTCCACCACTCACGCGCTCACGCCTGCCACCTCGCTTCGTATTGACGTTGAAAGCCAGTGCGGGCGACTTTGCTTTCCGCACCTTCGGCTTACGTCCCTTTCGCAGCAATTGGTTAATCGTCGGCACTTTCTCCTCCTGATTCAGATCCCGACCAGCTGATACTACACACCGGCAGAACCTGGCCCTTCTATTTCGCACTGAAGAAGGCCATCTGTGCTGCGATGGCCTCCCGATGTCGACCGTGTCGGCTTCCTAGCCGACTTCCCCTGTGTCGATGGCAGGAGATGCAGCTGCCACCCTCATGCGAAGGATGATTCTACCACAAAGCCTGTAAAGGTCAACAGAGCCGCGCGGGACGGTGTGGGACCTACCTACCGCACGTTCTGCGGTGTGAGTCCCAATAAGCCCATCCCCAACTTGGGAAGCTGTGCCCGCCGATCGTCTCGACCGAAGTGCAACACCTCCCCAGAATCCGTGACCGCTTCGACGGAAAGCGCGAGGCTCTGAAGCTCCTTGACCAACACTTTGAACGAGGCCGGGATACCCGGCTCTTCGATCGGCAGACCCTTAACGATAGACTCGTAGGCCTTCACGCGCCCCTGAACATCATCAGACTTGATTGTCAGCATCTCCTGCAAGATGTAGGCGGCCCCATAAGCCTCGAGCGCCCAGACTTCCATCTCACCGAAGCGTTGACCACCGAACTGCGCTTTACCGCCCAACGGCTGCTGCGTCACCAGAGAGTACGGCCCCGTGGAACGCGTGTGCACCTTGTCCTCTACGAGGTGAGCAAGCTTCAGCATATAGATGATGCCTACGGTCACCGGCTGGCCGAAAGGCTCACCCGTCTTCCCGTTGTACAGAACCATCTTCCCAAGCGTGGGAAGCAGATCGTTGTGCTCACTGCTGTAGGACGTTGCTCTCAGGACAACATCATCGTCGGAGAGCGCGGACACATCCTCGCCACGGGCCTCCATCCACAGACGCAAGCATACGGCCTGGGCCTTGAGGTCCGCCGCCCGCCGCTGATCCAGCGGACGCCGATCCTCCTCGAACGACAGGAGGCTCTCCGGATCGTAGCCGAAGTCACGTAACCACTCGCGGAGCACTGAACGCCGAGCATAGACGACGTCGCCGCGCAACCGATCAGCGTCATAGCCCTTCGGCGCCAACCACGAAGCGACATAAATGAGCCGTGCTTCCTCATCATCTTCCAGCGACTCGAGCGGATACTCCTGTGCCTTCAGCCAGGTCCAAGCACGCTCCATGATGTCATCCCAGGCCTGGTCGATCAACCAAGCCCTTGCCAGCTCGGCAGCGATCTCCTGCTCATCAGCGCCATCGAATACGGGAGTAACCGTGTTGAAGCCCAACCTGTACGCGGCCCACCCGAGATGAGTTTCAAGGACTTGACCAATGTTCATCCGGCCAGGTACACCGAGCGGGTTCAAGATGATGTCGACTGGTCGACCATCGGCAAGAAACGGCATATCCTCCACGGGTACGATCTGCGAGATTACGCCCTTGTTTCCGTGACGACCAGCCATTTTGTCGCCTTCGGTAATCTTGCGACGTTGGATCACGTTCACACGCACGACCTTCTCCACACCAGCGGGGAGATCACGGTACTCCTCACGGTCGAAGATCTTGACATCGACGACTTTGCCGTGTGCACCGTGCGGCATCCGCAGGCTTGTGTCCTTTACGTCGCGTAGCTTCTCACCGAAGATAGCCCGCAGCAGCTTTTCCTCAGGCGTGAGTTCCTTCTCGCCCTTCGGCGTGATCTTGCCGACGAGCACGTCCAGAGGTCCAACTTCAGCGCCGATCCGCACGATGCCATCCTCATCGAGGTCACGCAGCGCTTCCTCAGAAACGTTCGGGATCTCGCGGGTTACCTCTTCAGGACCGAGCTTGGTATCGCGGGCTGACAGCTCATGTTTCTCGACATGAACCGAGGTGAACTTATCCTGCCAAACAAGCTCCTCGCTCAGAAGGATCGCGTCCTCAAAGTTGCCGCCCTCCCAAGACATAAAAGCAACCAGCACGTTTTGGCCAAGTGCCAGGTCGCCTCCCTGAGTAGAGGAGCTATCGGCAATCACGTCACCAGCTTCAACACGCTGCCCCTTGGAAACGACAATACGCTGATCAAGGCAGGTGCTCTGGTTGGAGCGGGCATACTTCTGCAGAACGTAAGTACGGGTTTCGCCATCGTCCTGAAGAATCCGTATCTCGTGACCGGATGCCATCAGGACTGTTCCTCCCATCTTGGCAGTGACCACGAGACCTGAGTTCAGCGCAGCAGAGCGCTCGATACCGGTCCCCACCAAGGGCGCTTCAGGGCTGATCAACGGCACAGCCTGTCGCTGCATGTTCGATCCCATCAACGCGCGGTTGGCGTCGTCGTGTTCCAGGAAAGGGATGAGTGCAGCAGACACACCTACCATCTGAACCGGAGCAACATCGATGTAGTCGACACGTTCGGGCGGTGCAAAGATGTAGCTGTCGCCCTTGCGCGCTACAACGCGGCTATCAAGGAAGCGACCATTGTCATCCAGCGCGGCATTCGCCTGCGCGATCGTGTAGGGCTCCTCTCGATCGGCAGAGAGGTAGAGAATCTCGTTTGACACCCGCGGCACGACCCGAATCGGATCGCGCAACTGCAACGCGGCGATCTTCTCAGCAATCTCCGGAGTGGCCTGGGTTCCTGCAGTTGCGACAACTTCGCCAGTCTCCGGGTTCTCAACATCATCACGCAGGATTTCTCCCGTGAGTTGATCGACGGAGTTTGATACAGTCCGGACGACGCGTCGGTAGGGCGTCTCAATGAAACCCAACTCATTGACGCGACCATACGTACTCAGGCGTCCGATCAGACCAATGTTGGGGCCTTCCGGTGTCTCAATGGGACAGATACGACCATAGTGGCTGTGGTGAACATCGCGGACATCAAAGCCAGCGCGCTCGCGGCGCAGTCCACCCGGCCCCAGTGCCGACAAGGTTCGCTTGTGCGTCAAGCTGGATAGCGGATTGGTCTGCTCCATGAATTGGGACAGCTGGCTCGAACCGAAGAACTCACGGATCGATGCAACGACAGGCCGAATGTTGATCAAACCAACAGGCGTGGGGGATTCCTCACGGATACTCATACGCTCCCTCACCACGCGCTCCATCCGCACGAGCCCCACACGGATCTTCGCCTGCACGAGCTCGCCCACAGTCTTCACACGACGATTGCCAAGATGGTCCATGTCATCCGGACCTGCAACGCCATTGTTGATGTGAATCATGCGACGCACCAGCGCGACGAAGTCCTCCTTAGTGATCGTACGGATGGACATCGGGACATTGATCTGCATACGCTGGTTCAACTTGTAGCGCCCGACCTCCTGAAGGTTGTAGCGCTGAGGGTCAAAGAGCTGTGATACCAGGTATTCCTGGGCATTCTCCAACGTGGGAGGATCGCCAGGCCGCATACGGCGATAGAACTCGATCATCGCCTCCTGTGCCAGGCTACGCCCCGCCTTCAGATCCCACGTCGGCTCCTGGCGCAGCGTATCCCGAATCCAAGGATGGTCGGGATCGCTGTCGGCGTCCTTGAACAGCTCGATGAGTTCGTCATCCCCCCCCTGCGTGAGCACACTGCTATGCAGCGGATCATCCACGGCCGCAAGCGCGCGCAGAAAGATCGTTACCGGGATCGTGCGCTTACGATTGAAACGTAGCGTCAGATAGCCCGACTTACGGGTCTCGAATTCCATCCACGCGCCGCGATCAGGAATCAACTTGGCGCTCGCCAGACGTCGACCAGCATCTTCCTCGAGGCCGAAATAGACACCCGGCGAACGAATCAGCTGGCTGACCACCACACGCTCCGTACCGTTGATGATGAAAGTAGCGTTTTCGGTCATCAACGGGAGATCTCCCAGGAAGATCTCCTGTTCAACGATCTCGCTAGTCTCGCGGTTGACAAGCGCAACCTTGACGGACAACGGACTGGCATACGTGAGATCGCGCTCCAGGCACTCCTGCTGATCATGCTTGGGCTCGCCGAACTCATAACGCAGGTCGAAACCAGCTTCCTCAGCGTTCTTACCAGGCAGATAGAGACTTAGGAGGCCATTGAAGCTATTGATCGGTGAGATCTCATCGAAGAGTTCGTACAGGCCCTGTGCCTGCAGCCACTCATACGATTGCAGCTGCATCTCTACAAGACCCGGTAACTCCAATGCGCTAGGAATGCGTGCGTATGACTTAACGCCAATGTCTGCTAATGCCATTCTCCACCCTTCCTCCTCGGATGTTACAGAAATCCCCGAGTGCGTGATTGGGGCACACTATGTCGACACATGCACCGTGTAAGGCCGGCGACAATAGACAGGGTAGTATACCATGATGGTACCGGACGTCAAGGAACTGAGGTGGAATGTGAAACCGCACTCGCGCGGGCGGGCGCGACGGTGTGGCGTATCACCAGAGACCGTACTTCCCACTGACAGGCGATGGATCAGTTGCTGACGCCCCAAGCAATCACAGAGAAACTGGATGGTGGCTCGACGCCTTGCGGCGTAAGCAGAAGCTCAAAAGGTCGCTCAGCGCCTGAACTGAGTTGCACCTCCGCGTCGAGCAGCAGCTGGCGGTACCCAACGACATCTCCATTGACCTTGTAGATGGTAACGACGACAACCACACGGCCCACGGCCTGGCTGTTCTCATTGGTCAATGTGCCGCGTACCCTGTACTGCGGACCAGAAATGCCGCCTTCGGCTCCGCTCACGCTCAACGGGAGGAAACCCGCAGTAATGGGGCTGATCTCCTCAGCTCGCAGCAGGCGCACCTCGACATCAGTAGCCCCATTGGGCGGGTTTCGGAAAAGCACCGAAAAAGGCGCGCGCGCCTCCGGCTGCAAGATATCTGCCGCCGCCAGAGCTCGGGCCGTAGCTAACGGAGTGCCATCCGACGCAGTCAAGACAGCCTCGATCTGCAGGTTGGTGATCGCACCGCTGGTTGTGTTCAGTACTTCGCCCATAACCCACACCCCACCCACAGGGGTTCGGTAGAGGCTCACCCCAGACGTTGTGACGGGCATCGGCGTGGGCGTAGGAAGTAGCACATTGCCTTCAGGCACCAACATTGCGTCATCCACGGATGCCTCGTCCAGCTCCAAAGGAATGATCAGCGTCTGTCCAATCCGCAGGAAAGCTGACGCATCCAGTACGTTGGCACGCACCAATGCATCTACCGTAACACCGTAGTCCAGGGCAATGCCCAAAAGCGTGTCTCCACTGGCAACGACGTGGATCACTGGCGTTGGCGTCGGCGATGGCGTGAATGTGGGGGTAGGAGGAATTGGCGTCAGATAGATCTGCGGCGAGATCGTAGGCGTTGCCAGCCCACGCGCCGCCGTCGGACCTGGCGTCGGGCCAGCTATAGGCGGTGGCGTAAGCACAGCATCGCATCCGGCAAGCAGCGGCAGGGCGAGGCTCACCAACGCAACCCATACCCTGGCACCACCGGCACGCCAGCGTCGCCCAACTCCAGTCGCGTATTCGCTCACGAGCTGATTATACCACCTGGGTCAGCCGTCAATGGTAAGCTGGGTCTCAGCAAGGCGCTCGGCACCCTCAGCCGACAGTGCAACATGCTCTTCGTTCGTCTGCCCAGAGGCCCGACGCCGGACAAATCGAAGGCCTCCCAGGCACAGCCACGGTAGGCCGATGGCAAGCATCAGGAACAGCACTCCCGGCAGATAGCCTGGCCCGCTGAAACGATCCAGGTTGTAGAGGATCAGCACCAGGGAGGTCCAGACAACCAGGAAGTTGGGAATCGCTTCTCCTGCATGCAACAGTCCAAAGCCGGGAGTCCGGCGTCGAGTGACCGGCCACAATAGGTTACAGCCCATGTGCCCCAACTGGTCCTCGAGCACATGGGCTGCATAGCCCAAGAAACTCAAAATGCCACCCAGCCTTCCCAATAACGGCCCGGAAGTTGCCGTACTCAGCGTGCCAACAAGCGCGCCGGCAACCACAGCAATCAGGAGGCTATGGGTCCAGCGATGATGCCAATCGAGGAAGGTTACAACAAGGCGGTCGGACTGCCGCGTAAAGGTGAAGGTAGGGCCCGTGAAGCCGTCAATGACGTAGTCACGATCGTATGGAGCAACCAAATCGAAATCCAGGGAATGCTCTACCACTGGTATCCCGAGGTCAGACCCGGGGAGCGCGACGCCGCTCGTGCTGACCTGCGGGCCCATTCGAACACACAGCCGGCCTCCACGCTCGCCCTTCCCCACCTCAGCCGCGGAGACGAAGCTGATCATGTAGCGGCGCCACAGGTCGTGGCCCATCTGCACGGTGTGCGCGATCACCCGACGTGGCCGACCGGTTTCATAGGCCGAACGCATCGCACGGATCAGCGCCTCAACCACGGACTCTGCGGCTTGACGACCTGCCACCTCATCGTGCACCGGCCCGGGATCGATCTCGGCGTCGTACCGGTCGAAATAGCGGACGAAACGGAAGTCAAGAAGATCGGGCAGCAATCCACCAATCCCACCCAGCACGGGCAACAATGCCCCCTCACGGGCGAGGGCAACGACCTCAGGGATACAGGTTGCCAGGGCAACCCCAGTGAGGAAATGCGCGATACCTTTCATGATGCGGACCACGCTCCCAGCTAGACAGACAATCCATCGCCATTGTAGAACGCGGCAGGAGGAGGGCAAGGGCAACCGGTGCTTTCGTCGACCAGGGGCACCGAGCCACCGGGGCCTCGCGAGCACGTAGCGTGGCACCTTGCTGAATCGGTCATTCCTGGGATACTAGGCGCGTGCACCCGAGACTTCGCAGATGGTATGCAATAGGTCCCCTGCTACTCCTCGCCTTCGGCCTCCGCGTCTGGGGCGTGGCAGACCATAACATCTGGTGGGACGAGGGTATCGGCATCTGGTTGTCGCGCATGTCGCTGTGGGAGAGCGCCCGGTGGACCGCCGGAGATGTCCATCCTCCCCTCTACTACGTATTGCTGAACGGCTGGCGTTCGTTTGCCGGGGAGGGCGAGTTCAGCCTGCGATTCCTGTCGGTGATCTTCAGCGTGCTCACGGTGCCGCTGATCTACCGGCTCGGGAAAACGCTCGGGGGATCGGAAACGGGCCTTCTTGCAGCGCTGTTCCTGACCATCTCAAGGTTTTCGATCTGGTGGGCCCAGGAGATCCGGATGTACGCGCTGGCGGCCCTGCTGGCAACCGGCTCACTCTGGGCGGCTGTGCGATTGTGGAGGCATATCGGGACTCCCTCTCCGCCGGCCGGTAGCGCCAGCGCCACGCGCGCAAGGTGGGTACCTTGGGTGCTCTATGTGGTCTGCACGACGGGAAGCCTGTACACGCTTTACCTGACTGCCACCGTGCCCATCGTGACGAACCTCGGGTACCTCGCTCTCTTCCTGCGGCGACGCCGCATTGGCTACGGTATGGCAGGCTTTCGTGCCTGGGCTACAGCGCAGGCCGCAGTCGCAGCCCTCTTTCTTCCATGGGCCCTGTATGCATTGCCGCAGATGCACAGTTGGTCAAGCGACGCCCCGTTCACCCTGGGATTTTTCGTCCAGCTCTACAGTACGATACTGGCAATCGGCGACCCTCTGAATCTGGAAGCCCACATGCTCCTGACTGCCGGTACCTTTGTGGGCCTGGGGTTGGGTATCATCGCCCTACTAGCGCGCTTCCGGCGGGGAACATCCCACCGTTTGGGCGGATTGGTTATGTTGCTTACAGGCCTCTTGCTGCCGCCGCTTGTAGTCGCGGCTGTTTCGCTCCCCGGCCTGCGCTTCACCTTCTCTCGCCCTCTCGTCCCGCGGTATCTGCTGCCGTTGTCGGCGTGCTATAGCACCCTACTTGCCTGGGGAATCGCCGAGCTCGGACACAAGGCACCGGACCGGTCCGCGTGGCGTTGCGCATTGGCCATAGGGACTGCTGCCATCGCCTTGGTTGCCGCCGTAAGTGGGCTGTCGACCTTCTATCCAGGAAGGGTACGCCGTGACGACTATGCCACTATCGCCGAGGTGTTAAGAGCCCACCGGCGCACCGACGAGGCTGTGCTTCTCTACGTCGACCGCGACTGGCCGGTCTTCGTTGCCCATTACGCGGGAGAGCGCAACGACCTTCCTTATGGCGCAGCACTGAGCGACCCCGCCGTCGCCGAGGCGTTGCTGCTCCCAATCTGGGAACGCACGGCGGCGATGTGGTTGGTGTCAACGCCAGAGTCGCTACAGGCTGACCCTGCTCGCACTGTGCCCCAATGGCTGGCGGCCCACTCTGTGTTGACGCGGACCCTGGTCAGCGGCGAGGTTTCCTTGACCTTCTACACCCGTACGCCGGAGCGCGTCGCGATACAGGAGATGGTGGTGCCCGGCTATACACCATCAGCGTGGATAGAAAGCGACTATGGACTTATCGGGGCATCCCTCAGCCAGAGACGCTACGGAACAGGAGACACTGTGCATCTGGGACTCTACTGGATCCCACCGCTGCCGGGAGGCGCCGAGTTGACCCTCAGTAGCACCGGAGAGCTGCAGACCTTTGCAATTCCAGGAATCACGGCAACAACCAACATCGTCCGCAACCAGGTCGATATCCCCCTGACCCCGGACCTGGCGGAGGGCTCCTATGCCCTGGAGGTCACCGTGCCAGGACGCGCACCTACGCCCGTGGGACGGTTCGTGCTGGTGTCGAAGGCCGCTACCGGTAGCGCGACGCTGCCCACCGGCGCTTCACCTGTCGCATACCGGCTTGGTGACGCGATCAACCTGGTCGGCTATGCCCTACCTCAGACCAGAGCAAACGCTGGCGAAACGTTGGCCCTGACACTATACTGGCGCACCGAAGCGACGCATGACACGCGATACAAGGTCTTCACGCACCTCTTGGGCAACACGTACAACGCCGGCACCGGCAACTTCCTATGGGGCCAACAGGACAACGAGCCGGTGAACGGCCAAGCACCAACGACACTCTGGGCTCCCGGGATGATCATCGAGGATCCTTACTTGATTCACGTCGACGCCGGCGCGCCGCCGGGTCTCTATGCGATCGAAGTAGGCATGTACGGTCTCATCGACGGTGTCCGGCTCGCCGTAGCAGGCGGAGGGGATGCAATATCGCTGGCTGAAGTCGAGGTCAAAGCAGCGCCGTGAACAGGATGGCCCTCGGAGACTCTGAGGGAGGTCCGCCAGTCTGGCTCGCCGGGCGAGGTGTCCGCTGCCGTGTGCGAGCTTGCAGAGGGAGAACCGATCGTTGACCAAGAACTGGAAGCGGAATCTGTGGATTGTGTGGATGGCGGAATTCCTGGCCATCATGGGGTTTTCATCAACAGCCCCTATCTACACGTACTTCATCCAGTACCTGGGAGTGGATGATGCTCTGATTGCCCGATGGAGCGGTGCGGTGATCGCAATCTCGTCGATCAGTATGGGCGTTCTCGGTCCCGTGTGGGGAGCGCTTGGAGATCGCCATGGGCGCAAGGTGATGGTGATGCGGGCGATGTTTGGCGGGGCAGTCATCATTGGATTGCAGGGTCTGTCGCAGGACGTCTGGCAGTTCGCCGCCCTACGTCTGATTCAGGGGGCACTGACGGGTACCGTGACGGCGGCGACGGCACTGGTGGTCAGCAACACGCCTCGCGAGCATCTGGGAGAGACGCTGGGAAAGCTGCAGCTGGCAGTCTTTCTGGGACAAGCCATCGGTCCAACGACGGGCGGCTTTGTGGCTGATACGCTAGGCTACCGAGCAACGTTCTGGGTAACCGCCATCTACCTTCTGATTGCCGGAGCCATGATTCTGTTCCTGGTGCGCGAGCACTTTGTTCCTTCACCAGAGGCGCTCCAGGGAAGCCTCTTTACGCGCATGCGCAAGGACATTGGAGCAATCTTCGCAGGTTCCCTATTGGGGCTGGTGCTGAGTTTGCGGTTTGCCCTTCGGGTTGGCCTCAACGTCACATCGCCGACGATTCCACTCATCGTCCAGGACCTTATGCCGAAAAGCACTCTATTGGGGTCAGCGTCGGGGTTGCTGTCGACGATCTCCGGGATCAGCAGTGCTGTGGCGGCTCCGCTCGTGGGAAGATGGGCCGATCGGGGCAATAGCCGCATACTGCTTCTGGAGAGCGCCCTCCTCTGTGCCATTGCGCTCTTCATCCAGGCAGTAGCACCTGCCTACGCACTGCTCGTCCTGGCGCAGTTTGTCTTGGGCCTGGGGGTCGGGGGCACGATCGCGGTGCTCAGCGCCTATATCGGGCGTATGGCGCCTGAAGGGCGAGCCGGAACGGCATTTGGGCTGGATGCGATGGCGGTGGCCCTGGCAGGCGCCGTAGGACCGAGCGTCGGCGGCTGGTTAAGCGATACGGTGTCACGCCGTGCGCCACTCTGGGCTGGTGGTATCGCTATGGTCCTGGCCGGGCTGGCAGTGTTGCGGCTGCCGAAGGACAGGCCACAAGGCGCGACACCGACATAGAGCTCGTAGCCCGGGGGCGGCTCCAAAGACATAGCGGACTCATGAAACGCCCCAACGCCGAGGCGACGGCGTTGGGGCGTTTTTGCGTGTCTAACGCACCAGTGCAGCACCACGGTCGAGTGCTTCGAAGTTGGGCTGCAACCATTTGCGCTGTCGGTCTGAGAGATGCTCATCGAGCTGAGCTCTGGCGGAATCAAGGCCTACGATGCCTGTGACAGCGATATAGGCTCCCAAAAGGACCATGTTTGCGATACGGATGTTTCCCAACTCAGTCGCAATGTCACTAGCAGGGATGTAGAGAGCCCGCAGGTCATCGCGCGATGTTTTGGCCGCGATCAGCGACGCGTTGACCAAGAGCAGTCCTCCAGGCCTTACGAGCGGCGCGTACTTCTCCATCGACGGAGCATTGAAGACGATAGCGGACAAGGGATGGCTAATGACCGGCGCGCCGATCTCATCTTCGGACAAGATGACGGTGCAGTTAGCCGTACCGCCGCGCATCTCAGGACCATATGACGGGATCCAGGTCACGTGAAGGCCTTCGGACATACCCGCATACGCCAGAAGCTGGCCCGCAAACAGCACTCCCTGTCCTCCGAACCCGGCGAAGATGGCCTCTTGGTGTCGCATCTGACGCTCCTTGTGTCGCCTGGCTAGATCAAGCCGGAAGAGCTTTCACCGCGTCGGTGATCTTGAAGGTATCGAGGGGATAGTACCCGCCCAAATTCTCCTTGGCCCATTGCATAGCTGCCCACGGATCCATGCCCCAGTTCGTCGGGCACGTTGAGAGTACCTCGACTGAGGAAAAACCGAGGTCATGCATCTGGGCCAGGAACGCGCGTTTGATGGCTCGCTTCGTCTTGCGAATACCGGCGAGGTCCAGTGCTGCTTCGCGTGTCACGTACACGGCGCCGGCGGTCTGAGCCAGGACCTCGGACATCCTTATGGGGTAGCCGGCGAGCAGACAGTCGCGCCCCGACGGCGTCGACGTGGTGACCATCCCCTGTAGCGTGGTGGGGGCCATCTGGCCCCCGGTCATGCCATAGATAGCATTGTTGATGAACACCGTCGTAATACGTTCTCCACGATTGGCAGCGTGGATGATCTCCGCCGTACCAATCGCTGCCAGGTCGCCGTCACCCTGGTAGGTGAAGACAATCTTGTCGGGGCTCACTCGCTTGACACCCGTAGCCATAGCGGGAGCACGACCGTGGGCAGCTTCGACGAAGTCGGTGTTGATGTAGTTGTAGGCCAAGACGGCGCAGCCGACCGGAGCGACGCCAATCGTCCTCTCCCGGATGCCCAACTCATCGATGACTTCGGCAACCAATCTGTGCACGATACCGTGAACACAGCCCGGGCAATAGTGGGTATTGGCCCGGGTGAGCGAAGCCGGATAGGTGTAGACCTGCTCCATCTCCTCAGGTACAACGACCGCTTGTGGCATTGGAATACCTCCTGGACCAGGCCGCCCTAGGGCATTACCCCCAGATCAAAGGCAAGTGCCTGCAGCTCGGAAAGCACGTCTTCAACCATAGGGATCATCCCACCGGTACGTCCGTGGAAACGAACGGGAACACGACCCTGGACTGCGCGCTCAACGTCCTCAAGCATCTGACCGGCGCTCATCTCAACGACGAGCATACCCCGGACCTGTTCGGCGAGCTCGCCGATGCGCTGCTCGGGGAAGGGCCATAACGTCTGGGGCCGTAGTAGGCCGACCCGGAGCCCGTTCTGACGCGCCTGACGCAACACGCTGGTGCAGATACGGCCCGACGTTCCATAGGCGACAAGCAACAGCTCGGCATCGCCGGTCTGCACCTCGGCGTAGCGAACTTCGTGAATCCGGATATCTGCCAACTTTGCCTGGAGTCGGAGATTGACCTGCTCCAGGTGCTCAGCGACCAGATAGAGGGAAGTAACCACGTTCGGCTCACGCCCGTTGGCGCCTGTGACGGCCCAGGAAGGCCGTTGCTCGGGCAGCGGCTGCATCGCCGGAAGCTCCGCAGACTCCATCATCTGGCCAAGGCTGCCGTCGCCGGCAACAATGACCAGTGTCCGGTATTTCTCCGCCAGCTCGAAGGCGAGACCTATGGTGTCGATAAGCTCCTGCACACTGGCCGGTGCCAGGACGATGGGATGGAAGTCGCCATGCCCTGCGGTCTTCGTCATGAAGAAGTAATCCGCCTGCGACGGTTGGATATTGCCCAGACCGGGGCCGCCGCGCATCATATTGACGACCACCACAGGTATCTCCGATCCAGCGATGTAGGAAAGGCCCTCGGCCATCAGCGAAAAGCCCGGGCCAGAGGTCGACGTCATCACACGAACGCCGCAACAAGCGGCCCCATAGACCATGTTGATCGCGGCGACCTCGCTCTCCGCCTGCAAGAAGACGCGCCCTTCCTGGAGCATACGGCCCGAGAGGTGCTCGAGCGCTTCGCTCTGGGGCGTGATGGGGTAACCGAAATACGCCTGCAGCCCGTAGCGTACCGCAGCCTCAGCAAATGCCACATTACCCTTCAGAAGTTGTACAGCCATAGGTCACTCCTCTCAGGCACCAACAGCACCAGGCTGCGCGACAGCCTGGCGCACCTCGCGCCGGCGTCGGTAGACAGTGAAGACAACGTCAGGGCAAATCGTGGCGCAGGACGCACAGCCGATGCAGGCCTCCGCATCGGTCACCATGACCGGCCGGTAACCGCGTGCGTTGAGGGTGTCGCTGGACAGCGCCAGAATGTTGGATGGGCAGACGTGGGTACAGAGGCCACATCCCTTACAGCGGTCAACATCGACAACTACCATACCTCGTGCCATAGGGCCTCCGGCAGCATATGAGCAAGAGAACAGAAACCGAACTATGGATCAGAGCATCAGCGACGCGATAGCGAGCAGCCTCGGCAGACAGCCATACCCCCGTGCGGTATGCGAGACATCAGTGGACGAGTGGCAGGACAAGCGTGAGCAGGACACCACCTGCGATGACCGATCCGAGCTGTCCAGCCGTATTGGCTCCCATTGCATGCATCAGAACGAAGTTTGAGAAATCCTCCTCCTGGGCAACACGCTGCACGAGCCTGCCCGCCATCGGGAAAGCGCTGATCCCTGCCGCACCAATCAAGGGGTTGATCTTCTTGCCAGACAGCACATAGAGGACCTTGCCAAATAGCAACCCGGCAGCCGTATCCAACCCGAAGGCGAGGAGCCCCAATATCAGTATCTTGAGCGTGTTCCAGGTCAGAAAGCTGCTCGCAGTCATCGTGCTGCCGATGATGAGTCCGAGGAAGAGGGTGGCCACGTTGATGATCTCGTTCTCAGCAGCATGGACTAGGCGCGGCACCACTCCTGATTCCCTAAGCAGATTGCCCAGCATAAGCGCGGCGATCAACGGCGCAGCCTTGGGTACCAGGATGCCCACCGCAATCGTCACAAGCACCGGGAACATCACCAGAGCACGCTGGGATACCGGGCGCGGGGCGTAGTCCATCCGGGTCATACGCTCCTCACGCGTCGTCAGCAGGCGCATGATGGGTGGCTGGATGATAGGTACCAGGCTCATATAAGAGTAGGCCACGACAGAAATAACTCCGAGCATATCTGGAGCCAACTGATTGGCGACGTAGATACTGGTGGGACCGTCGATGGCCCCGATGATGCCGATACTGGCAGCCTCATTCATCGGGAAGCCCAACAGCACAGCGAGAACCAGGGTGCCGAAGATGCCGAACTGACCGGCGGCCCCCATTAGAGCAAAGAGGGGCTGCGCCAGCAGGGGACGGAAATCCATCATTGCCCCGACGCCAATGAAGATCAGGAGCGGAAGGAGCTCGTTGTCAATCGTAGCCTTCTTGAGCACTGCAAGCATGCCCTGTTCGGCGGGATCGACCATCGCTGAAAGGGGGAGGTTACCGATGATGCAGCCGATACCGATGGGTAACAACAAGACGGGTTCATACTCCTTGGCGATGGCCAAGTAGATGAGGAGCGCACCCACCGCCATCATAATCAGGGTCGGCCAGTTGCGGATGAGATCCACAAGCCCGGCTGCCAGCCCACCAAAATCCGCACCGTTCATCGGAGCTCCTTCGTCAGATACACTCTGTTCAGGTTAACACCTGTGCCACGATCGATCTGATCCGTGCGGGATTCCAGCCGTGGGCCCCTCGCCCGTTCGGCCTCTACCCTGCTTTGTCCGCCCCCCTTAATGAGCAGCGCATCGCATACATGGGGCGTTCGCAGCCAAACCCGAGCTTCTCAAGAAAGGCGAGTCCGACACGGTTATCCTGGTCGACGACGGTGAAGACACTGCGGCCCTGTGCGAGATGCGCCTGAACAAGCGCAGCCACGATCGCCGTCGCATAACCCTGGCGGCGAAACTCCTTGCGCGTCACAATCGCGTTGATCTGTGCGGCGCCGGGCAAGCGCACGGCAGTGAGGCCCATCGCGATCAGCCTGCGGCGGTCCCATATGCCATAGGCAGGTCCCTGTTGAAACGGCTCTACTCCAATCATCAGCGGAAGAGGAATGGCTTCTGCCTCAGCCAATGCTTGAACCGCTACCAGATCACCGTTGACCAGCGCCTCGATATGTCGGGTGCGTGCCCCTTCAGTATGGGCCAGCGGCAGCTGTGGAAGATCACCTGGGGTTCCGCGGTACACCATCTGCCAACGGGGCGTGACCGAGATAACCGAGAACGCACGCTCCGCAGTTGCGCGTTGCTCCTCATTGACCTGGAGCAACACTTCGCTACCAGGATCGGCCAGAAAAGCAGCATAGGTCGACAGCAGCTCCGCCGAGTCACCAACGAACGTCAATCCCAACGTTGGGAGTATGCGACAGCTCGCCACCGACATCGTCGGCGAGTGTGCGATGTCACACTCAGATGCCAGCGCAGTCACGTTGGCGACAAAAGCGTAGTTAGCCAGCGTCCAGTCGAGATCACGTGTCCGGGCCTCGAGCTGGCTCGCCAATGGTGAGGTGTGGGCTGTAGCGCCATACGCAGCCATACTATCCCTCTGCAATCAGCATCAGGGTTTGTCCGTGCTGGACCTGTTGTCCGACGCTGATCGATACCTCCGTGATCACGCCCGACCGGGTCGAGCGGATCGGGTTGTTCATCTTCATCGCCTCAAGAACACAAAGCTCTTGTCCCATATCCACGCGGTCGCCGGACATGACCGACACAGCAACGATGGTGCCGGGCAGGGGAGCTGTCACCGCACCCCCAGCCGCTGACGCGCTCGTCACAGGCGCCGCCCGCAGTGCCTCCACGGGTGCCACACTTGGGCGCAGCGCTGTGACAACCGGAGCGGCGGGAGACGTGTCCGCGATCCCCTGTGGCTCCACTGTGACCTCAAAAGTCTCGCCTTCGACCTTCGCCACAATGGGTCGCCGCTGAAGGTCCACGATCTCAACGATGTACTCGTGTCCGTCAACACTCACACGGTAACTTGCCATCTAGGCTTCACCTCCGGCTGTCGGTGATCTCACAGCCGCTTCTTGATGCGTTACGACGACGCGACTCGTAGTTCGCTCGCGACGACAGCTGCCGCCCGCGAACAAAGGCATCCCACCCTGATCCAGACGACACCAACGGGGGCACCTTCCGCTCTCCCTCGGCCAATGCCAGAGCGGCAACAACTGCTACTGCCACGGCGCGCCGTCGGTAACCGACGTCCTCCCCCAGGGCAGGTTGCTCCACAGCCGACGCCGGGGCGCCATGAATCTCCTCACCCGACGAAGTGGCTTTGTTTGGCAAGGAAGCTGGTTCGCTACGCCGTGTGCGCGTCAAATGGGTCAGCAGAAAGATCCCTCCGACCAGCGCGCCAATACTCAAGAAGGTCATCCCCATCCCGATGAGGGTAAGCCAGAGCGCCTGCAAGAGCGTGTCTGACATAGAACTAGACCGGCATCACGCCGTGTTTCTTCGGGGGGACCGCGCGGGTCTGCTCACGCAACAACCGCAGCGCAGCAATGAGCTCCGGACGTGTCTGCGCTGGCTCAATCACGTTATCGAGAATGCCGCGCTGTGCCGAGTAGTAGGGATTGGCGTAGGTCGCGCGATACTGAGCCACAAGCTCAGCCCGCAATACATCGGGGTCGGCAGCCGCGGCCAATTCACGCCGGTTCAGAACGGCAACGGCGCCCTCTGGTCCCATCACCGCGATTTCGGCCGATGGCCACGCAAGGTGGACGTCCGCACCAAGGCTCTTACTCCCCATAACGATGTAGGCCCCGCCGTAACCCTTGCGCGTCACGACGGAGATCTTCGGTACCGTCGCCTCAACATAGGCATAGATGATCTTGGCACCGTGGCGGATGATGCCGCCGTGCTCTTGGGCCACTCCGGGAAGGAAGCCTGGTGAGTCCGCAAAGGTGACCACCGGAAGGTTGAAGGCATCGCAGAAACGGACGAAACGTGAGATCTTGTCCGACGCGTCGATGTCGATCGAGCCAGCCATCACCATCGGTTGCTGGGCAACGACACCTATTGCAAGCCCATCAAGGCGCGCGAAGCCAACGAGGGCATTGCGCGCCCATCCTGCCTGGACCTCGAACCAACTTCCGCGATCCACCACGCTCGAGATCACCTCGAGCATATCGTAGGGCTGGTTGGGTGCCTCGGGCACAAGCGCATTGAGCCGCTCGTCCGTACGCTGGGGATCGTCCGTTGAGGGCAAGGCCAACGCGGCCTCGACGTTGTTCGAGGGAAAGTAGCTGAGTAGTTGGCGAACCAGGCCCAACACGTGGTCTTCATCCTGACCGATGAAGTGTGCAACCCCGCTGACACTGGTATGCACCCGCGCCCCACCAAGGCCTTCGTGGTCGATCTCTTCTCCAGTCACGCTCTTGACCACGTCGGGGCCCGTGATGAACATCATCGAGCTCCTATCGGTCATAAAGATGAAGTCGGTGAGCGCAGGGCTGTAGGACGCCCCACCAGCACAGGGTCCCAGGACCACCGAAATCTGCGGCACAACGCCCGAAGCCAGTGCGTTCTGGCGGAAGATCTCGCCGTAGCCCTGGAGTGACAGCACCCCCTCCTGGATACGGGCACCGCCCGAGTCCAGCAAGCCGATAATCGGGTAGCCATTCTGCAGGGCCAGTTCCTGGACCTGTACGATCTTACGCGCATGGGCCAGTGATACGGAGCCTCCGAAGACCGTGAAGTCCTGTGCGAAGACAAAGACCTTGCGCCCGTCGATTGCGCCATAGCCGGTGACCACCCCATCACCGGAGATCGCATCATCGGCGCCAGGATGGGCAACGGTGAAGGGCTGGAGTTCATGGAAGGTGCCACCATCGAGCAGCTTCGCGAGTCGCTCGCGGGCCGTCATCTTGCCCTGCGCGTGCTGCTTGTCGATGCGCGCCTGTCCCCCACCCGAGATTACCTGGGACTTCGCAGCCCTCAGTGCCGCAAGGCGCGGATCACCTGAATCATCCACACTCATCCTCCTGCACGGTTTCGCGGATGTCGCGCCAGATCACATTTCGGTGAACCCCAGCCGCACCGGCATCCCGCTGCGCGCCTGTCCGGTGCCCGGATCATGCCTTTATGCCGACGTGAAGAGCAACGGTCCCACCCATCATCATCTGCCAGGTGACCGCCTGCAAACCCACCTGAGCCATCATCTCAGCCAGGGCAGCCGGACTCACGAACCCCTTCACCGAGCGGGGCAAATACTGATAGGGCGCCCACGCGCCAGCTGTCAATCCACCCAGGAGCGGCGCCAGACCAAAGAAATAGATGCCAAACAGCCAGCGCATCGGAAATCGGCTGGGCCAAGTCATTTCAAGACAAACCACGCGCCCCCCGGGTCGCACGACTCGTACCTGCTCGGCGAATGCCTGTTCGATATCGGGCACATTGCGCATCATAAAACCGGAGGTAACAGCATCGAAGGTGTTATCAGAAAACGCCAGGGCCAGCCCATCGCTGGCAATCCATGGGATGCCACGGCGGCCTTGCTTTCGCCTGGCCTCGGAGAGCATCGCCGGCGTCAAGTCGGTACCCACGACCCGCACACCTGGCAACAGCGTCCGTGCCAGAAGGGCCATATCACCGGTGCCCGTTGCCACATCAAGCAGCGTACCACCCTCGGGAACCTCCGCCGCCGCAAGAGCAAGCCCCCGCCAGCGGTTGTCCTGTCCCAGGGAGAGCAGCCGGTTGACCCGATCGTAATGACCTGCAATGCGCGTGAACAGGTCGCGGATCGCACGCTTCTGAGCGCCGTCAACATCCACTGCTCAGCCCCCTGTTCGGCGCTCGTGATCGCCTTTCTCACACCACGCACGATGCGCATGCGGTCTACCCCATGGCACTGGCATTATAGTCTTCCGCCCCGCCTCACCGTAGTGGGAAGTGTCACCTCCCGCGGCGATATCTTTCACCTAAGAGGAAGACCAAGATCGAAGTCCAGAGCGTCGAGGGACTCAACGATGTCCTCGGTCAGCTCAGCCGGAATCTTCACGGCGACCGGGAACTCGACCTTTAGGGGGTAGGTTACTGAGATGGGAACATCCATGTGGATAGGGACTGCGAGGGTTTCGCTAATCGGGATAACAGCGTAGACAGGGACCGACACGGATTGGCGCCCCAGGAGCGGGATATTGATAGAGGTGCTGACGACGGTATCCAACGTATAGTCCAGCTGGAACGGTACAACCAGCGTATCACTGAAGTTGAGGGTAGTCTGGATCGGGATTACCTCGTCCACGGCGATGGGCACGACGACCGGCTCACCCGCGAATGAGACCAGGGTCTCGCGAACAGTCGTGCGCGCTGACTCAATAGCCTGACCGACAGTCAGCAGCGTGCGTACCAGATAGATGTTAAGGGCCAGAGAGGTCAGAACCAGAAGGCTGATAGCCAGGCGCCAGACGCGCATCCAGGTCATGGACCGTCCTCCATCTCGGGTTCATCCGATGACAAGAATCCCGTAGCCATCGGTCGCACAGCAGTTGGCTCTGCCAACGCCTGTGCAATGTGGTCGAGCAACGCCGGATCACGCCAGAGCAGGGCGTCGACCTGAACCGCAGCAGCGCCGAGGGTCAGGCAGGCCAGGGCATCCTCAGGAGAAGCGATACCCCCACAAGCGATCACGGGCACGGGCAGCTTGGATCCCCAACGCGAGAGTGTGTTTAGCAACAATGGGAAGAGCGCCTGGCCGTAGAGGCGCCCCCGGCTGAAGCGTGCGATGCCGGCATTGCCTTCATCGTCTCCGACGGGCAGGACAGCCCGCGGTGGCGCCGTCAATGTGAGTGCATCGGCGCCCTGTCGCGCCAGGAAGGGAGCCAGATCCTCAACACGGTCAAAGGGAATCTGGGCGATGACCGGCAGATCGCCCTCCAGGGATGCAGCGGCGATGAGTTCCGCCGCCCGCTTTCGCGACACCCCTGCCGTGAACCCCAATTCGATGCCCCGCACGTTTGCCACCGCCGAGAAGAGCGCGGCTGCCCGCGCAACCTCGGCAGTGCGGTTAGCCAGCAGATGCACGATGACGGGGGTTGCCAAGCGCTCCCAGATCGCGCTGTAGTCCCGGATGACGCGGCGGGCTCCGGGGTTTGGCCAGCCCGTGTGAATAACAAACGTGTCGCCGTGGATAACGATCCGCTGGCCCTGAGCAACTCGGCGCGGCTGTAAGCTAACGGGGTTGGTGACGATGGCCCCCAGCCGCGAGACATCGACCAGATCACCATAGGCATCGCCGAATCCGAAGGCACCGCTAGCCGCCATGACGGGGACCTCGATAGCGAGCCCGTATTTGTGATTAGGCGCCAGCTCGATCATGCCGTGATCCGATCTCCTACAATGGAAGAAAGTCCAGCAGGTCGAAGACGGGACCGTCCACACAAGCGCGCTTTTCCCCATGGCGCGTGGTCACGCGACAGACATCGCAAACACCGCTGCCACACGGCATCGGGACTTGTACGATGGCTTGTGCAAGGTCGGAATGGGGATGCAATCGCACCCGCTGAATAATCGTCGCCAGAGCGGGGTAACGTACGGGATCATGAGCCACGCAGATGCGCTCCGCCCACGCGATCAGTTCACACAGCCGGCCATAAGCGCGCTCCAACCCCGCGGGCGTCGAGCCCTCGGCTTCCAGAGGCCCAAGGTAACCGGCTGACCCGTCACGGGTCACAAGCGTCAACTCGAGCGAAGGCGGAAAACGCTGCGGAGAGGGCAATTGCGCCCGCGTTGCTGCTTCCAACACCAAGACGACTGAGGGAGCTGCCTGAAACAACGGCCCCAAGAGAGGCAGAAACTCAGCCCCGGCAACCAAGAGCAGCCGGGCGATCGAGTGTCCCCCGGGACTCAAGCGAAAACCGCGGCCCAGAGGCCCCAGCACGTCGACTGTCGCGCCTGGCAACAGTCGCAGAGCGCTATGTCCGGGGGGCACGGCCGTCTCGAAACCGTCACCACTGGTAGTTGCGGGAAAGAGGGGCTCTCGCACAGGTCCCCCAAGGTCGGCAAGCAGATACTCACCGGCCCTGGGGGTCTGCTCCACATCAAAGCGCACCTCCCAGAAAGGAGGCACGGGGCGTACGTTGCGCAGGGTCGCGGTCTGACGTCTAGCCAACGGTGTGGATAGCGGCTCCAAACACGGCATGCGCGGCTTCCATCACGGCCTCGTTGAGTGTCGGGTGTGCGTGGACTGTGGAAGCGATCTCTTCAGCCGTCAGCTCTGACCTGGCTGCCAGGACAAGCTCCGGAAGGATCTCCGTGGCCTCGGGTCCCACAATCACCGCCCCCACGATCTCATGGGTTGTCCTGTCGGAGATGATCTTGACAAAGCCATCGTTCTCACCCAACGCGAGCGCCTTGCCATTCGGAAGGAAGGGGAACTTACCAACGGATATCTCAGGGAGCTTGGCCTGCGCTTCGGCTTCACTCATCCCGAAGGACGCAACCTGCGGTGACGTGTACGTACCACGAGGAATGAAGCGCGAATCAAATGGCGCTGGATTTCGCCCAGCGATTGCCTCGACCGCCAGAATACCCTGCGCTGACGCAACATGAGCCAACGGCATTCTGCCATTCAGGTCGCCAATCGCGTAGATCGTGGATACATTCGTCCGCATTTTGTCATCGACCGTGACCCAACCCCGATCGGTGGCTACCCCAACAGCCTCCAGCCCGAGATCCTCACTGTTGGGCTGCACACCAATCGCGACAAGGGCAAGTTCAGCATCGAGGTCCTCTTCACCACCAGGACCCGCCACACGAACACGCACACCGGTCTCGGTCGCCGCAATGGACTGAACGCGCGTCGACACCAGTGCCTTGATCTTCTGACGACGAAGATAGCGCCCCAGTTCGCTGGCAGCCTCCTCATCCTCGGACGGGAGCACGTGGTCAAGCATCTCTACAACCCGGACATCGGCTCCATAGGAGCTCCAGACGGTGGCGAACTCCAGTCCGATGGGTCCTGCGCCGATGACGACCGCCGACTTTGGCAGCGTGCGGCGGGAGAGTGCCTCGCGATAGGTCAATACGCGCTCACCATCGGCCTGAACCCCAGGAATCATGCGTGCCCGAGCACCCGTCGCCAGGATGATCGCATCCGCCTTTAGCACCTGCTGTGTTCTGTCTGCCGCCGTGACCTCTACCTCAGTCGCCGACTTCAGCTTTCCCGTCCCCTCAAAGACCGTGACCGCATTGCCCTTCATAAGCGAGCCCACACCCTTGACCAATCGGGCCGAAACCTTGCGGCTACGTTCGACGGCGGCAGCGTAATCGAGGGTGACGTTATCGACCTGAAATCCGTATTCCTTGCTGCCGCCGGTCACCAGACGCGCAACTTCGGCATTCCGGAGGAGCGACTTTGTCGGGATACAGCCCCAATTCAAACAAACACCTCCCAGGCTCTCACGCTCTATGAGGGCCACCCGCATTCCGAGCTGCGCCGCGCGAATGGCTGCAACGTAGCCGCCTGGGCCGCCGCCGATGATCAGAACGTTGAAGTCAGACTGTGCCATAGGTTTGCTCCTTGTGAAGGTTCCCGGTTCTGCAGCCGGCGACTAACGTCTCGACGGCAGAGAACATCGCTTCCATCGAAAGTGTGGTGGTGTCGAAGAGGATCGCATCGTCGGCCGGACGCAGAGGCGCCGCCTTACGATGGCTGTCGATGTGGTCGCGCTCACGAATCCCCGCGAGTACCTGCTCATAGGTGAGCGTCTTGCCCTTCGCCTGCAGCTCCAGAAGGCGCCGGCTGGCGCGCGCCTCTGCAGAGGCGGTCACATAGAGCTTCAGATCGGCGTCGGGGATCACGACAGTGCCGATATCGCGCCCAACCATTACCACGTGCCCGTTTCGCGCGATGGTACGCATCCGTTCGGTAAGCGACGCTCGCACGCCTGGATAGGCAGACACCGGCGAGACGGCGCTTTCGACACGGGGGGACCGAATCTCCCAACTGACATCGACCCCGTTGACACGCACCGTGCACTGTCGCCCGTCGTCGACAGTGGGTGGAACAACGTCAAACACCAGATCTTCGACTAGAGAGGTGACGGCAGCCTCGTCACCGACGTCAATCCGGCGATCCTGGACCGCCCATGTTGCGGCGCGATACAGGACGCCTGTGTCAAGGTAGAGATAGTTGAGGTGCTGTGCGAGGTAGAAGCCGATGGTGCTCTTGCCGGATGCTGCAGGCCCATCGATGGCGATCGTCGATGGTGTCACCTCGGACTCCTGCGGCGTCCCGGGGCCCGCCCGCTCCCAGGGCTCTTCGAGCTGTCATCCGAACGCCGGCGCTCTCGCGATGTGCTGCCCGATGGATTCCTCCGCCCGCCCCCTTTGCCGCCCCCACGTGCAGGCGAGCGGTCACCGGTCGCATATCGTCCGCGATCAGAGGGACCAGCCCTACGCGCCCCTCGCTTGTATGTGTCCCTGGTCCGAGGCGCATCAGGCGCCAACCCTTCCTTACGAAGCAGGCTGATCTCTGAATCCGACAAGTAACGCCACTTGCCCGACGGCAATGTCCCCAACTGCAACGGCCCCATAGTGACCCGAATCAGACGCGTCGCAGGGAACCCAAGAGCGGCCACCATCCGTCGCACCAAATGCTTGCGCCCTTCATGGACCGTCACTTTCAACCACGTCTCCCCACGGGCCTGCTCGGTGACCGTCACTTCATCGAAGCGTGTCATTCGTCCATCGAGCGTGATCCCACGCTTCCAGCGTTCCAGAATGTCAGCCGTGGGCTCACCCTCCACCAGCACCGCGTAACTACGTGGGTGCTCATAACTGGGATGGGTCAACCGCTGGGTCATGCCACCGTCGTTGGTAAGCAAGAGCAGACCTTCGCTATCCCAGTCGAGACGCCCCACCGGGTAGAGCCGTGGCGGATCCCCGCGCTTTGGCCTGGGTAGGGCCACAAGATCCATCACCGTCTTACGCCCATGGGGATCATCGGTGCTGGTGATCACACCCCGCGGCTTGTTGAGCATCACGTAAACACGCGGCTGGGGACGTGGCACTGGCGTCCCGTCGACGGTGATGCGCTGTGCATAGGGATCGGCCTGGTCCCCCAACTTAGCGACCTGACCATCAACCTTCACGCGACCCGCCTCGATGAGCGCCTCACAACTGCGGCGAGATCCGTATCCCGCCACAGCAAGAATCTTCTGCAGTCGTTCTGTATCCATATCGAAGCATTATACCTGGACTGACCACAATCGCGAACTTTGACGCTTCGCCAATCCTCCATTATGATGGAGGCAGATCGTCCACACCGGACCCTGCGGCTCCGGACTGCGTCATTCACGCGGAGGCTCCCATGGCCCTGGAATTCCTCTCGATTCTGATCTTCACCTTCGCCCTGGCACTGCTGGGCTTGGGACTGATCACCTGGTTTATGGAACGCGAGAAGCGACGAACGCTCGGCATCTTGATGATGGGTCTAGCGCTGATCATCGCGGGAAGTTATGCGTTCCTGGGCAGTCGCTATGCCATCGCCCTCTTTGGCCGGCTGATCATCACGATTGACCTCCCTCGACTTATGGCGACCGCCGTGGTCTACACGATCGGCATGGTGGCAGGGTTTGGATTGGCGGGGGCGGTATTTCTGTGGGTTTCCGGGCGCCTGGTGAAGCCAACGCGGCTTGAACGCAAACTGGCGATCTTTGTTGGGATCACATTGGCGATCGCACTCGCGGTCAGCGCGATCGCCGTCCGCATCAGCCACTGAGGAGGGGGTCCATGCTGTTCACCCGCGAGCGTCTCGAGCATTGTGAGGATGTGTCACTGGCACCCTATGGCCTTCGAAGCCGTGATTCGCGTGGGCGCGCCTTCCCGGAGGAGGAAGCCCTCTACCGAACCTGCTTCCAGCGCGATCGCGACCGAATCCTGCACACCAGTGCTTTCAGGCGGCTGGAATACAAGACCCAGGTCTTTGTCTACTCCGAAGGTGATCATTACCGTACGCGGCTGACGCACACCCTGGAAGTCGCCCAGATCGGGCGCTCGCTGGCATCCGCACTGGGAGCCAACGAGGTGCTGGTTGAGGCCATATGCCTCGCGCATGACCTGGGCCATCCAACGTTCGGCCACGCCGGAGAATCGATGCTGAACCAGCTGATGGCCGGACACGGAGGATTCGACCACAACAAACAGTCGCTGCGGATCGTCGAGAAACTGGAATCCCGTTACCCCAACTTCGAGGGCCTGAACCTATCCTGGGAGGTGCGCGAGGGTATCGTCAAGCATGAGACAGACTATGATACCGCGGATGCGTCGCGCTTCTCCCCGGATCTGCGAGGGGCGCTCGAGGCACAGCTCGCCAACCCCGCTGATGAGTTGGCCTACAGTGCGCATGACCTGGATGACGGACTTCATTCAGGCCTTATCCAGCCGAGAGACCTCGACGGAATCCGGCTGTGGGAACTCGTACAGCAGAGTATTGGCTGGGATGGCACCGACTACGACAGCATGGTGCGCCATCGACTCGTTCGCAGACTTCTGGGACTGCTGATCGACGACGTCATTATGGAGACGGGCCGGCGGCTCGATGCTATGGCGCCCGCGTCTCCCGATGACGTCCGCGCCCTTGCCGATAACGTCGTGGCCCTCTCACCGGAGATGGCCGAGATGCTCACGGAGCTGAAACGCTTCCTCCTGGACCGGCTCTATCGCCATCCCCGGGTCATGCGGATGCAGCTAAAGGCCGAACGCATCATCACGGCGCTGTTCGAGGCCTACGTCGAGGAACCACGCCAACTCCCCTACGAGGAGCAGGCCAAGCTCGCTTACCGATCCCTTCATCGCGTCGTGTGCGATTACGTCGCGGGGATGACGGACCGCTTTGCACTCCAGGAGTATGCCAAGCTGTTCGATCCCCTCGAACAGGTGTAGCAAGGGCGTTGGAATGAGAGAAACGCGAATCAGGGAACCGGGAAAGATAGAGGCAGAGCGCTGACCGGCTAGAGGGCGTCGCCGAGGAGGATGCCGAGCAGGCCAAGGATGATGCCCAAGTGGAGGAGCAGGTCCGTCTCGGCAAGCCAGCCCACCACCGGCCACGACGGCAGCGAGCGAACGACCAGATTGAGCAACACCACGCCTGCACCCACCAGCACAGGGAGCCCCTTCCGCTGGGCCAGATAATCGCCAATCGTCTGTAGGCTTTTCGTGATACGCATCGCACACTTCCCAAGTGCGATTCTAGCACAGCGATAGGCACGAGCAACTCGCGTGGAGGGTTGCATTTTGGCGCAGTATCGATTAAAATACATATAGGTATTTTTATTAGTAAGTATACGGGAGGGCACCATGGTCGAGGTAGGCGAGCAAGCACCGCAGTTTGAACTGACGTCGGACAAAGGCGAGACGGTGAAGTTGTCCGATTTCCAGGGACGCAAAGTCGTCCTGTATTTCTACCCCAAGGCGGATACCCCCGGCTGTACAACGCAAGCATGCGCGCTCCGGGACGCGTATCCACAGATCGAGGCAAAGGATGCCGTCGTCATTGGCGTGAGCCCTGATGAGCCTAAGGCACTGGCGAAGTTCCGGGAAAAGCACAGCCTGCCGTTCATCCTCCTCTCCGACCCTGATCATGCCGTGGCGGAAGCCTACGGTGCATGGGGCGAGAAGACGATGTACGGCAAGAAGTATGAGGGCCTGATCCGCAGCCACTTCGGCATCGACGCGGACGGGCGGTTGAGCGAGGCCCAAGTGCAGGTCAAGCCGCTGTCGACGGCGGACCTAGCACTCAAGGTGATAAGTCTATAGCCAGACCGGTATCAGGCTGACGATCGAGCCAGTCGGCAACGGGATACCAAGGAGATCGAAAAGCCACTCCCAGAAGGACAGAGGGGCGAACCAGAGGTAGATCCCGAGCGCGACGCAGAGGCAAATCAGGACAACCAGGACACCAATCACGATATAGAGCCCCTGAGGGCGGCGCCTCGGTGGCGCACCAGCAGGGGCTTGTTGCACCTGAGGAACCGGCGGGGCAACGTAGCCCGGCTGTGGTTGCGACGGAACGTATGGATCGATCTCGGGAGCAGCATAGGCCGGCTTCGGAGGCACGGCAACATCAAAGTCGGAAGCTTGGCCCAATCCCGCAATGGTCGCCCCGACCATCGGAGACTCCAACACCTCCGTGCCGCTCGACTCCTTAACGACGTACTCCATGGTGACAAAATCGGCGAAACGGATGCGGTCGCCGGGAGCGAGCGCACGAGGCTCCACAAGCCGCCGGTCGTTGACCCACGTCCCGTTAGTGCTACCGATATCCTCGATGAGGGCCCCGGTGGGCGTCAACTGTATCTGGGCATGGTGGCGTGAGATCTGCACGCTATCAAGCACAATGGCATTGCCGGCAGTTCGACCTACAGTGGAGACCATCTCACGGAGTTGGTAACGCTGGCCTACATTTGGCCCGTCCGTGACGACCAGAGTGTGCTCCTTCTGTCGCTGCATCCTTACCTCCCCAACGCATGGGCCTGCACACCGGGTGTTCAGGCAAGGTTCGCGAACCAGTATACCCTGATTGGCAAACCTGGGACAGGACGTATACTGGTCGCACGGAGGAGCTATGGCCGAAACCGCCCGCATTTCACCACGTTACCCGATCATCGATGCCCATCTGGACCTTGCCTATAGTGCCGTCGTCCTCGGACGCGACCTAAGCCTGCCGATCGATGTCCTTCGGCAGGTCGAGCGCCAAGCTGGATCTGCTGACCCCAAAGCTGGAACCCCTACCGTCACGCTCCCAGCGCTCCTGACGGGACGGGTCGCCGTAGCCGGTGGAAGCATCTTTGTCGAACCAGGCAAGCGATCGCATCCCAGGCCGACAGCCACCTATCACACCCCAGAGGAAGCGCATCAACAGGCAACCCAGCAGCTCGACACTTACCGCCGGATGGCGGACGAGCGCGAGGACGTCGCACTCGTCAGCGACCGGGCGGCGTTGGATCGCATCCTTGAGAGTTGGGGGACAGATCACCCCACACTGGGCATCTTCATCGTAATGGAGGGCGCTGAACCCATCCTGAATCCCAGAGAGCTCAGCTGGTGGGTCGAGCGCGGGCTGCGCGGCATTGCGCTGTCCTGGGCGGCAGGAACACGCTATGCCGGGGGCAACGCCAGCCCCGGACCGATCACCGATGACGGCCATGCCCTGCTCCACGCGATGGCCGATACCCAACTACTCCTTGACATCAGCCACCTGTGGGAGGAAGCCGCTCACACGGCACTGGACCGCTACCCCGGCCCCATCGTGGCCACGCACGCAAATCCCAGAGCCTTCGTCAATTCACCCCGTATGCTGACCGATGACCTCATCCGGCGCATCGTCGAGCGCGAGGGGGTGATCGGTGTCGTTGCCTGCAACTCGATGCTCGAGCCTGGATGGCACCCCGGGCAGCCGCGTGTGCCACTGATGCGGATGGTCGAGGCGATCGATCACATCTGCCAGATCGCGGGCCACGCCGAAGCCGCCGGGATCGGTTCGGATCTCGATGGAGGGTTCGGGCTGGAGTCCATTCCCGCCGAGTTGTCCTCGGCGGCTGACCTGGTCCTTTTCGAAGGTATCCTGCGCGAGCGCGGCTACAGTGAGAGCGACATCCAGGGAATCGTCGGGGGGAACTGGCTGCGGGTGATGCGCCAGGTATTGGAGGCCTTCTAGGGCCTCGACTGGCAGCTCGGTCAGCCCATCATCGCCTGCGCAGCACCTTGCCAGCCGGGGTGATTGTGGTATCATACCGTCAATCCTGCCGTGTGCGTGAAACCGCAATGGGGTTTTGAGCCAACACCTTACAATAACGGGAACCAGAAGTCTTGGGCGAGGATGCGGTAGCTCTAGGGCAAGGCAGAATCACCCGGCTTGGTGCCCACCTGCGCAAGCAGGGTCAAAGCCAACGGTACACGGCACGGCGGGACCCGCCATTATGTGAAGAACCGCGCTGGACATCAGCGCGGTTCTTCTGTGTTAGCTGGCCGTGCGCGCGATATTATGTAAAGTAGGCTTGACTTTGCCCCTTCCCTATGTTATCCTCAAAAAGGTGAGATTCATCCGACACGCTCCTGAGGCTCGAGGAATCCATGTACTGGGAACGAGTTTCCGAACAGATCTACCTATTCACCAGTGATCGCTACGCCCTGGTCAACTCCGTCGCCGTGGTGACTGACCGCGGCATCATCGTCATCGATGGACTCCCCTTTCCCGATGAGGCCAAGCAGATCGCGCGATTCCTGGAGGTACGTACAGGTGCCGACTTCCACGCGCTGATTCTGACCCACCACCACATGGACCACGCCTATGGCCTGTTTGCCTTCCCCGAGCGGCTCAACGTCATCGGTTCGGAGCTATGCCGCCAACGCCTGCTTGAGGTCGGTGAGGCATCGCTTGCCGAGGCACGTGAGTCTGACCCAGCCTTCGAGGAGGTAGTGCTCCGTCTGCCTACCATTGCGCTGGAATCGGGTGAGTTCTTCCTCGATGCTGGCAACAAGACGCTCAGAGTGTTCCCTCTACCCGGTCATACGGCCGACAATATCGGGGTGATGATCGAGGAAGACGATGTCCTGATCACAGGTGATGCCGTGATGGCGATCCCGATCATCGCCGATGGAGACTGGGAACAGGAGATCGAGACGCTCGAGCGAATCCGCGATATGGAGCCCGATACGGTAGTGCAGGGACACGGTGAGGTCATCCTACGGGGAGAGGTCAAGACCGTGATGGATGAGTACATCCACTACCTGCACTGCATCCGTAAGGAAGCCGAGGTGGCCTTGAAGAAGGGGCGCGACCGCAAAGAGCTGTGGGACATCCCTCTGGAGCGCTGCGGTCTGGAGCGCGTCCCCCTTGGCATCGCGAGCCACCAGCTTCATGTAGCCAATATTCTGAGCCTCTACGATCGGCTCAAGGCGGAGCGAGAGGGCTAGGTCGCGCGCGCTACCGTCCATGTCCGCCCTACACGACTGGCTTGACCGCTACCTGCGCGCTCTGGAGCAGGACAACGCTTCCCCCTATACGATCAAGAACTACGGCACGGACATCGCGCAGTTCCTCGATGCCTGTGAGGGTCAAGGCATCACATCACTTGACGGTTTGACACGCGACGTCGTGCGTGGCTACATGGCCGATCTGGACGAGAACGGGTACGTGCGGGCAAGCATCGCCCGGCGCATCTTCGAGCTGCGGGCTTTTGGCGACTTCCTCGTCCGACACCACGCCTGGGAGCAGAATCTGTTCCGCCGGATCCACGCACCGCGGCTTGCTGAACGGCTGCCCAGGTATCTGACACCCGATGAGGTCAAACGGCTGATCACCGCACCCGACCTGCGCGACCCCAAGGGGCTCCGAGATCGGGCAATCCTCGAAGTGCTCTACGCGTCGGGGATGCGCGTAAGCGAACTCGCGGCACTCAATCTTGATGATCTCGACCTGGACGCGGGTGAGGCTCGTGTGATCGGTAAGGGCAACAAAGAACGCATCGTGCTCCTCGGCACGCCAGCCATCGCAGCACTGCGCAGCTATCTCAACCAGGGACGGCCTGCTCAGATGGGCAAAACGGCCTCCCGCGCGGTTTTTCTGAACCGCCAGGGAGGGCGCCTAAGCAGCCGCTCGGTGGACACACTCGTGCGCACTGCGGGCGTCGCTGCCGGCATTCGGCAGACGGTGACGCCACACCTGTTGCGCCACACCTTCGCCACCCATATGCTCGACGGGGGTGCAGACCTACGGGTTGTCCAGGAGTTACTCGGCCATGAGAATGTTGTCACGACCCAGATCTATGCCAGCGTCACACAACGCCGCGCACGGGAGATCTATCTGAGGGCGCATCCGCGAGCCGCAACGACATCAGAGGGTGAGAGAATCGCTGAGAAGACAGCCGATGAAGCTCAGAGCTGAGCGCTGACGGCCAAAGAAAAGAGGCAGGATCCGAAATCCTGCCTCTTTGCGTCGTTATCAATCGAACGGCTATAGCTCGACCAAGAACTCGGGCTCCTGGGCGGGCCGAAGTTCAATGCCATCCTCACCGCAATCCACGACGATCACATCGGCCACGTGGTACTTTCCTGACAGTAGCGCGTCCGAGACCGGAGTCTCGATCTCCTGCTGAATCAGGCGCCGGAGTGGACGGGCCCCATACTCCGTGCTATACCCCTGCTTGGCGAGCCAATCCTGTGCCTCTTCCGTGAGCCGGATATCGTATCCGCTCTCCAGCAGGCGTGTACGCAGCTTGGCAATCTCGATACCGACAATCTCGCGAATGTCATCGTGGCTGAGAGAACGAAAGACGACGATCGCGTCGACGCGGTTGAGGAACTCAGGCCGAAAGAGCTTCCGGAGCTGTCCAAGCAGCTTCTGACGCATATCCTGGTAGACTCGCCCCTCGTTGCTCTCCATTGACTCCAGCGTGAAGCCCAACGATCCCTGACGCAGGACATCGTCAGCGCCGACATTGGAGGTCATGATCAGGAGTGTGTTGCGGAAATCGACCTTGCGCCCGCGCGCGTCGGACAGTGTCCCTTCTTCCATCATCTGCAGCAGCATGTTGAAGGTATCCGGATGCGCCTTCTCGATCTCATCAAACACGACGATCGAGTAGGGACGCCGACGGACCGCTTCGGTCAACTGCCCAGCATCATCATACCCGACATAACCGGGAGGCGCGCCAACCAAACGGGCTGCGGCGTGACGCTCCTGGAACTCGGACATATCGATCTGGACCAGTGCCTCTTCAGTACCAAATAGGAAGCGTGCCAGAGCCTTGGAGAGCTCAGTCTTACCCACCCCCGTCGGCCCCAGGAAGATGAACGAACCGATGGGACGATGAGGGTCCTTGAGACCGGCCCGGGCCCGCCGCACAGCTTTGGCCACCGTCTCGATGGCCTCGTCCTGACCGATGATGTGCTCACGCAGCTCACTCTCCATATCGAGCAAGCGACGAGATTCCTCTTCCGCAATCTGCGTCATCGGAATGCCCGTCCACATAGCGATGATTTCGGCAACATCATCAGGGCCGACCGAGAGGCCCTCGTCCTCTTCTTCGCGCGACTGGCGCAGTGATTCCATACGGCTCTCGAGGAGACCTTCCTCGGTCTTGAGGAGAGCGAGCTCATCGCGCTTCCCAGCCACCTTGACCTGCGCCTGTTTCAGGCGCAAGTCCTGAAGCTGCTCAAAAACCTCACGAAGTTGGATCGACAGTGGTGACTTGTACATCTTGACCCGCGAGGCCGCCTCGTCCATCACGTCAATGGCCTTATCAGGAAGGAAGCGCTCAGGCACATAACGGGACGAGAGCTGTGTCGCAGCTCGCAGAGCTTCGTCGCTGATCTGCAACCGATGATGTTGCTCGTAAGCATGCTTGATGCCGCGGAGGATCTCGATCGTCTGCTCGGCGGTGGGTTCGTTGACCATCACCGGCTGGAATCGCCTCTCCAATGCGGCATCTGACTCAATATGTTTGCGGTACTCTTCCAGCGTAGTGGCACCGATACATTGGAGCTCACCACGCGCCAAGGCCGGCTTGAGGATGTTCGCAGCATCGATCGACGAGCCTGCCGAACCCGCGCCGACCAACATATGCACCTCGTCGATGAAGACGATCGTGTTACTGTCCTTGAGCTCATCAAGGACTTTCTTCAGGCGCTCCTCGAACTGCCCGCGGTACATCGTGCCCGCGACCAACGACCCAACATCGAGTTGGACCAGCCGCTTCCCAAGAATCGGGCCTGGCACGCCACCCGAAATGATGCGTTGCGCCAGACCTTCGACGATCGCAGTCTTGCCAACTCCGGGCTCACCAATCAGAGCAGGGTTGTTCTTGGTGCGGCGAGCCAAAATCTGGATGACTCGCTCGATCTCCTCCTGGCGGCCTATCACCGGGTCGAGGCGACCCTCTCTGGCCATCGCCGTGAGGTCTGCCGATACTTGCTCCAGCACCGACTCCTGAGATCCAGAACGTGGTTCCGATCGGGGGCCGCCAGCCGCAGCGCGGCGGGGCGTCGGGGAAGCGGGTCTCGGCTGTGCCGGCATGAAGCGCTCGATGCGCCGCCGGATCGTCTCTGCAGAGAGCCCAGCTTGCGTCAGGACTGCGATGATAACACCCTCGTGCTGACGTAGGAGCGCCAGCAGCAGGTGCTGGGTATCGACAACCGAGCTCTCGTGGCGCTTCGCCTCCTCCAAAGACATCTGTAGCAGCATCTCGGTGGAATGGCGGAGCTCTGGTTCCGGGTCCGACAGGGGCTTGGCACTGGACAGCCGGGCAACCGTCTGCAGGGCCTGTTGGGGGCGCAGTCCCATGTCGCGCAAGACACGACCCGCTATTCCTTCCCCTTCCAACATCAGCCCCAGCAAAATGTGCTCCGGGCCAATCGTGGCGTGATGCATTCGCTTCGCCTCGATCTGGGCGAAACGCAGCACCTCTTGTGCTGACGGTGTAAACCGCTCTAGCGGGTCAGGCATATCTAGCTAATTCCTCAGTGATCCAGGTCAACTCTATTAGGTGCCGCTCAACGCGGCCACATAACCGGACTTCGCAGCCAGCGGGGCCAGACGAGCTCACTGCGACCGAGGCTGGCACCCTCTTTTCCTTAGGCACCATCATTATAGCATGGATAGACTTACGGAGTAGGTATCGAAACGATTAAGGGCACAGGAACAATGTCCCGTGCCCTTAATGCTCCTCAGCAGATCGGGGCCAGCCCGATTGTGATGCTCAGTCCAAACTAGCGTACAGCCTGCAGGATCAGGCCAACGAACTCCTCCCACTCATCCTCGAAGAGGTGAATGGTGACGCTTTCCAACTCGATGTGATAGATCATCTCATCGGTCTCTGCCTCATGAGAAGCCCATATCGTGAAGTTCTCAGACTCACCCAGCGTTTGCACGTCCGGCTTCTTGTCCATCAAATCCTCCTAGGTGTAAAGTGAAGCATCCTGTTCGCGCTGGATGGCAGTGTGCTGGCATCCGGCGCGATGACAGCGGTACGACTAGTTGTGCCGGCGCGAACGACCGCCGCCACCCCCACCGCCACCACCTCGCCGTCCACCGCCAGATGGAGGCGCATCCTGAGCCTGTGCTTCTTCCAGCGTCCATCCCTCGAGCACAGCCTGGCGCGAGAGGCGGATTTTGCCCTCGTTGATGCCTGTGACCATCACCAGAAGCTCATCGCCCACATTCGCGACGTCGGTCACCTTCTCGACGCGGGAATCCGAGAGCTGAGAGATGTGAACTAGACCGTCAGTTCCCGGCATGATCTCCACGAACGCACCGAAATCGGCAACCCGTACCACCTTCCCGTTATACACCTTACCGAGCTTCGGCGTCTGCATCATCGCATCAACGTGCGCCAGGGCGCGCTGGGCTCCGTCGCCATCGGATGCCGCGATGAAGACGGTGCCGTCTTCCTCGACATCGATCTTGACGGCGTACTCAGACTGCAGGGCCCGGATGTTCTTGCCGCCGGGGCCAATCAGCGCTCCGATCTTCTCGGGATCGATGTGCGTCGTCAACATCTTGGGTGCAAAGCTTGAGAGAACCTCACGCGGTGCTGCCAGAGCGGACTCGATAACGTCGATGATCTGCTCACGCGCAACACGTGCCTGCTCAAGTGCCTCGGTCAGGACCGTGCGACTCACACCGCGGATCTTGATGTCCATCTGCAGCGCCGTGATCCCCTCACGGGTACCGGTAACCTTGAAGTCCATGTCGCCGAGGTGATCCTCGATGCCCTGAATATCGGTAAGTACCCGATAGCGCTGTCCATCCGAAACCAGCCCCATGGCGATGCCACCCACAGCTGCCTTGATCGGCACGCCTGCATCCATCAACGCGAGCGTGCTGGCGCAGGTAGATGCCATCGAGGTGCTGCCATTTGAGGACATGACTTCACTGACCACGCGGATCGTGTAGGGGAAGACGTCCTTCGCCGGGATCACGGGCAGCAGCGCCCGTTCTGCCAGGGCCCCATGGCCAATCTCGCGGCGGCGCGGCCCCCGCAGTGGGTAGGCCTCACCCGTGGAATAGGGCGGGAAGTTGTAGTGGTGAATGTAGCGCTTGGTGTCTTCGGGGAAGAGGTCATCCAACTCCTGCTCCTCGCCCGGCATACCCAGCGTCGCAAGGCTCATGACCTGTGTCTCACCGCGGGTAAAGAGACCGGAACCGTGAGGACGCGGGACAAGATGGACCTCGGCGTCCAGCGCACGCAGCGTGCGCTGATCGCGGCCATCGGGGCGAATGCCCTCATCTAGAATCCGCTCACGCACGACCTGCTTGAGTACCGCATCGAAGGCTTCCCCAATCAAGCTCTGGGACCAGCCGTTCTCAGCCGCCTCATCGACGAGCGTCGCCTTCAGCTCCGCCTCGAGCGCACTCGTCGCCTCAAGCCGCTCACCCTTCAGCTCTGTGGTCGCCACAAGATGGCGCACGCGCTCCAACATCAGCTCCTGTACCCGGGCGCTCAGCGCCTCAGGCATCGTGAAGCGCGGGTAGTCACTCTTCTGCTTGCCAACCTCAGCCCGCATGTCGAGCTGAATGCGAATTGCGCCCTGAATCGACTCGTGCGCCAACTGCATCGCATCGAGCATCAGCTCCTCGCTGATGACGCTAGCCCCTGCCTCGACCATGATAATGGCGTCGGCACTGCCGGCCACGACAAGATCGAGAGCGCTCTGCTCCAACTGCGGAATCGTGGGGTTGACCACAAACGCGCCATCGACGTAGCCGATGCGCACGGCTGCAACAGGGTCATCGAACGGCACATTGGAGATGACGAGGGCAGCAGATGCCGCGATCAGGCCGAGCGTGTCAGCGTATTCGACCTCGCCCTGAGACAATGGCTGCACGATGATCTGCACATCATTGCGCATATCGTGGGAGAACATCGGGCGCACGGCCCGGTCGATCAACCGGCTTGTCAGGATTGCGCGCTCCGAGGGACGTCCCTCGCGACGGAAGAAAGATCCTGGGATCCGGCCAGCAGCGTAGAGGCGCTCCTCGAAGTCCACCGTCAACGGAAAGAAGTCGGTCCCTTCACGGATCGAGTTGGACATCGTAGCCGTCGCCAACAGAACGGTGTCGCCGGACTGGGCAATCACCGCACCACCGGCCAGGCGGGCGATCTTGCCCGTCTTCAGCGTGATCGTCTGATCACCCAAACGAAACTCAAACGAATGCTCTGGTAACACATTTACCTCCTATAAGCCGATATCTCGGCAGGTGGCCAACGGGTTGGCTACGCCAACCTTGCGCCGGCCTGACCGACACTCCCCGGCGATAGAAGGTCAGAAACTGGGAACTGCCGTACACGCCCCATGCGTGCACACCACTTCCCAATTCCCACCGTCTATCCTGCCAGAAAGGTCGAAGACTACTCTTTACAATGCCACTATTGGCCCAAAAGACAAGCGAGTAGAGGGGATGCTGCACCCACCTCTACTCGCCTGCCATAGAACCCTGGGATATTTGGGCAGCTTGGTCTACCTGCGCAGCCCGAGGCGCCGAATGAGATCCCGGTAGACTGCCGGATCCTTCTTCTGCAAGTAGTTCAGCTGCCGGCGACGCTGGCCAACCAGCTTCAGCAGGCCACGGCGCGAAGACATATCGCCCTTATTCGCCCGTAGGTGATCGGTGAGGTAGCTAATGCGCTCGGACAACAGCGCAACCTGCACCTGCGACGAGCCCGTGTCGTCGGGCGACTGCCCATAGTCCTTGATGATCTGTGCTTTCTGCTCTTTCGTTAACACGACATCTACTCCTTTACGAGAACCAACCGATCGTTGCATACGTGTCGGCCAGTGGTCAACTTGGGCTGCAGTATACCACGGACACGGTTTTCCGCAACCCTGGCCTGACTGCGCAGCGGAGTGCGGCACGAAACAGCACCGCGATACTGTATAATGAAGTGAACAGGGACATAGGGCCCGGAACGGATGGCACCATGGTAAAGACGATCACGCTGGACCTCAACGCGATGGCACACGGGGGAGAAGCAATTGGACGGCACGAGGGTCGCGCGATCTTCGTACCCTACGCGATCCCCGGAGAGCAGGTACGGGTCGAGATCACGGAAGATCACGGACGGTACGCCCGCGCGCGCCTGGTCGAGCTACTGAAGCCTTCCGCAGTCAGGGTCACCCCACCGTGCCCCTATTTCGGTCAGGACAAGTGCGGGGGA
>JAXDDP010000039.1:0-57209 GCA_034676785.1 Anaerolineae bacterium
CATATAACATCGCCAGCTTGGCAATGATGGGTGACTGGCTCGAGCAGCGCGCTCGCCAACGGGCAGTCTCAGACCGAACGAAGCTGACCGAGAGGAGTTCGGGCCGGCGGATGGGGACCTATCGCGGACTATCTTCTCTGGGCTTCGGTCTGATGGCCTTCATTTCGGGATCGATCGCTGACGGATTCTCGCTGCGCGTTCCCTACGCATTTGCGGCGGCCTTTCACGTGGTCGCCCTGATCCTTGCGTTGGGCGTTCGCGAGGTCCCCATCAGTGGCGACGGGGCAGAGAGTAACGACCCGGTCACGCACCCGGAGCGTGGTTCGAGCGGAAGCCGGGATGGGCGCCAGCTTCCACTGGCGCCACTCCTCGTCTCAGCTCTGGTCTGGTCGTTGGTGACAGGCGCCGTCTACGCCGTCTGGGGCAACTACATGGTGGACGAGGTGGGCTACACGCCCGCCCAGATGACGCGGATCTGGGCCATTGCCTCGCTATCGGAGTTCCCGCTGATGATTGTCGCTGGGTGGTTGTCAGATCGCGTTGGCCGACTCCCGATGCTCGCTATCGGGTTTGTCGTTTGGACATTGGTCTTTGTCGGCTACCTTGTCGCGCCCCGGATGCCCTATATCGTGCTGATCCAACTGACCCGAGGGTTCGCTTACTCGGCGTATACAGCAACGTCGATGATTTATGCAGCAGAGGTCAGGTCGCGGGCCGAGCGAGGGCGTATGTCAGGAATCTACGGGACAGCCGGCGCACTGGGCGCGATTCTGGGGTCATCGCTTGGGGGCGCGATCACTCAGTACATCGGGTTCCGTGCCCTGATCGCGTTCAGCGCAGGGCTTGTCTCTGTCGCGGCAGTCTACGTCGGTGGGGCTGCCGTCAGGCATGCCTCGAAGACCGGTCCTTACTCGAAAGCAGATCCAGCGCTGTAAGGAGTGCGCGCCCGAGAGGCGTCACTGTGAACGCGATCACCTCCGGCTGCACGAAAGGAACGGGCTGAGGGGCTGCCTCCAGCTCGAGGATACCGAAATCGGCCGCCACGTTGATTACCATATCCTGCGCATCCCCGCGTACACTGCCCAGGAGCAGATCTTGATACTCTGATGGACCCGGCATGACACCGATCCGCGCCGCCAACGCATCCAAGAACGAGGCTGTCTCGATGCGCCGACCGACAGGGATAGACCGAAGTCTGTCAAGGCATATGTTGGGAAGGTCGGGTGGAATCACATCACCAAAGCTGGACGAGTTGGCTGCAATGGCCCAGTTCACGCGGAACCACCAGACGTAGAGCAGGTGTAAGACCTGGTCAAGGCTGTCAAAGCCCAGGAACTGGTCGGCCTCAGGCGTGAGACGCCACCGGCCACCAGCAGGTGTGTCGAGCAACTCGCCGACCTGCGCCAGTACATGACGGAAGTAGAGCGGCCACACTTCGAACTCGGTTCTGAGTTTGTAGGTGTGGCTCCCAATCATCGTGTCGAGTTCCGGCGGGACGACGAAGGCTGCTGTGACCTCGCGGATAGCGGCGAGCGGCATGTTGCCCGTGCTCTTGGTACCGACCACCTTGTGATCGCGGACATATGACAGTAGTGTGACGATATCGCGTCGTAGCGCGAGATTCTCAGCCCTCTCGATAGCGCCAACATGCTCGACTTCGTGCAGCCATCTGTCGTACTCCCAGTGGTTGGGGTGCACTACGCGCTCCAAGACGTAAGACATCGGGTCTCCTTCATAACGGCATCTGGCTGTCACGATCAGTATAGCCTGCAGTCAGCGCGTGGGTAGTCCGCTTGACAGCAGCACCCAAGTCCGTAGAATGGGTGAATCTTCTCGGTTTTCCGACGCGCTTCAATTGGAAAGGACTGCCTCATATGGACATCTTTATGAAATGTAGCGATTATACGGCTGCGGACAGGGTACGTGAGGCTGGGCTGTATCCCTATTTCATCCCGCTCACGAACAATGAGGGCACCGAAGCCCTGATTGGCGATCACCATCTCATCATGATTGGGTCCAACAACTACCTCGGTCTCACGGTACACCCGAAGGTACGGCAAGCTGCGATGGAGGCAGTGTCCACATATGGTACCAGTTGTACCGGATCGCGCTTCCTCAACGGAACACTTGAGCTGCACCTGGAACTGGAGCGGCGACTGGCGGAGTGGTTGGGCGTCGAACGCGCGCTGGTCTTCAGTACGGGTTACCAAGTCAACGTGGGTACGATCTCAGCGTTGGTGGGGCGCGACGACTACGTGATCACGGACAAAGATGATCACGCAAGTATCATTGACGGCTGCCGTCTATCGTACGGCACGATGAAACGCTTCCCGCACAGCGATCTCGATGCGCTCGACCGGGTCCTGGCATCGCTTCCCGAATCCAGTGGCAAGCTTGTCATTGTGGATGGCGTCTTCAGTATGGGTGGCGACATCGCTCCGCTGCCCGACCTCGTGGGTGTGTGTAGAAAGCACGAAGCCCGGCTCATGGTGGATGACGCCCACGCGATGGGCGTTCTCGGGGGAGGCCGTGGGACGGCTGCAGAATTCGGCTTGACTGAAGGCGTCGATCTGACGATGGGCACCTTCAGCAAATCGTTCGCTTCTCTGGGGGGGTTCATTGCGGGCAGGCACGATGTGGTTGACTACATCCAGCACCACGCGCGATCCCTAATCTTCAGTGCGAGCATCCCACCTGCCAACGCGGCTGCGGCGATGGCAGCTCTGGATGTTATGATCGCAGAGCCTGAGCGTGTCCAGCGCCTCATCGAGATTGGAGCCTACATGCGCGAACGTTACCGCGAGATGGGTTTCAACATCGGTGCTAGCGAGACACCCATCATCCCGATCATCATCGGGGACGACGACAAGACGCTGTTCTTTTGGAAAGCTCTCTTTGATGCTGGCGTATACACTAACCCGGTGCTATCTCCCGGCGTGCCCCAAGGGCTCCAGTTGCTGCGTACGAGTTACATGGCAACGCACACCGACGAACAGCTTGAGAAGGTACTCAGTACGTTCAGGTCTGTGGGCACCCGACTTGGCGTCATCCAGGGATAGTGGTAGAGCTCGACACCGATGGGAGGAAGAATGCCCAAGCGTTGCATCCTGATGCTGTTCCTTGCTGCATTGGTCACAGGACTCCTGGTGCTAACGGGTGGGTGCGGTGGCGCCACGCCGGTCGCGACCCCGACGGCGACGCGCACGCCGATGCCGGCTGTTACGGACACACCTCCGGCACCGACCCTGACCCCGACACCCCGTCCGACGAACACGCCTCTCGCCAGTCCGACAGCGGAGGCGATGGCTGTCACGCCTTTCCCGCCTGACGTCAACCCCCTGACGGGGCTCAAAGTCGCCGACGTGGCCCTCCTTGATCGCATTCCGATCGCGATCAAGGTATCGAACTCGCCCGAGGTCAGACCCCAGTCGGGCCTGAGTTCGGCGGATCTCGTATTCGAGCACTATGCAGAAGGGGGCATCACGCGTTACACGACGGTGTTCTACGCGAATGAGCCACAGCAGGTTGGTTCCGTGCGCAGTGGACGGTTGATTGACCTGGAGATTCCGGCGATGTACCATGCGCTCTTTGGTTACTCTGGCAGTAGCGCTGGCGTGAAGGAGCGCATACGCCGGGCCGACCTGTTCCCTGACTACATAGCCGCGCCGGACTTCGGGGTGGGACAGCCCTATTTCTACCGCGTGCCCCAAGCAGGTAAGGCGTTCGAGCACACGTTGTTCACGAACCCTACAGTCCTGCGCCAACTGGCGGAAGAGCGCGGCATCAACAAACGACCCGACTTTCCCATCCCCATGGCCTTCCGTGATGAGGTACCTGCTGGAGGCCAGCCTGTGACCTATGTCGAGGTGAACTATCTGCCGGGTTCGTGCACGGCAGAGTGGTCCTACGATGAGGCCCGCGGTGTGTGGGGACGGAGCGTGGCCGGAAGACTGCACACCGATGCGCTGACTTCTGAGCAGATCACTGCTGCTAACGTCATCGTAGTATACGCGAACCACGTGTACACCGACATTCTCGAAGACACTTGGGGTGGGGGCCACATGTCAATTGAGGTACAGGCGTGGGGACAGGGTCCTGTGCTGATCTTCCGCGATGGCCAGATGTATCCAGGCGTATGGAAGCGCGAGCAGCGCGACGCGATGTTGACTTTCTACTATGGAGATGGGGTCCCACTGCCGCTGAAGCCGGGCAACAGCTGGCTCCAGATGGTGCCCCTTGACACGGTCTCTAACGAGATAGGCGAGGGACAGGTGGAACTGAACCCTCCCAAGATGTAGCCCTGGGGACGGGTGCCCGGCAGCGATCTACGTTCACCACGTGGGAGGTCTTGAGAACTGCGGGCGCGGCGGTCATCCCGGCGCAGGCCTTAGCATGCGCCGTCCCCCCTGTGGTAAGCGATCTGGTCTTGCGCGTTCGGCGAGTTCTGGTATAATCTCAGTTGCGAGTGGGTGAGTAGCTCAGTTGGTTAGAGCGCACGGTTCACATCCGTGAGGTCCCGAGTTCGAGTCTCGGCTCGCCCACTTTCTGTTTCCCTCTCCTCTGGCTGTGTGGCCCTGGGTTACGGGCTGATGAAGATCCGGTAGCCCCACGGCTCTATCGTTACTGCTGTATCCCCTGTCAGGGTCATCTCTTCTCCCGTCATCGCGTCCCTGTACTCACCGTCGCACAAGCCTGGCGCAAAGGTTGGACTCTGCTGCGATCGTGAGAAGTTGATCGCGGCCAAGACCTTGCTGTGGGAGGTCTGACGAACGAAGCTGAACACTGCACTTGGAGCCCTGTTTGGAACGTGGACCATCCGTGCTCCCCAAGCGCCGTTCCATAGGGCGTGGTTCTGCTTCTTGATGGCGAAAAGTCTTTGATACAGCTCGCCCATTGGATGAGGTTGCCAATCGATGGGATCCTTTTCGAAGAACGCGAGCCTGCGTGTGTTGCCAGCTTCCTGTCCATTGTAGAGGAGAGGAAATCCTTCGCCGACGACAGATAGAACGATTGCAGCTTCGACAGCTTCGCCGAACTGCTCGTACTCCGTTCCATCCCAGGCATTCTTGTCATGGTTGCTCACCATGGTCATCCGGAAACAGTCCTGGGCATACGCCTTCTCGTTCCAGGAGTAGTAGACGAAGAGCCCATCCAGGCCACCACCGCACGAGGCAGCCTTAACTGCATCGAACCATGTCCAGGCATAGGTCATGTCAAAGGCTTCGGCGTGCAGATCCCGCGATTCCCACTCAGCGAGCATGAACACGGGTTTGATCACGTCAAGTTCCTTGCGTGCGTTGTTCCAGAAGTCCGTAGGCACGAATCCGGCCACATCGCAGCGGTAGCCGTCAACATCCGCCTCGCTGACCCAGTACTTCAGGGCCTCCGTCATATACTGGCGAACCTCAGGTCGCGTGTAGTCAAGGTCGATGATGTCGGGCCAGTCCCACCACGGGGTAGGGCGGAAATCGCCCTTCCAGTCGCGCACATACCAGTCGGGATGTGTGGACACAAGCGGGTTGTCCCAGGCCGTGTGGTTCGCTACCCAGTCGAGGATGACGTGCATCCCTTGCGCGTGAGCCGAGGCGACAAAGTGCTTCAGATCGTCCAGCGACCCGAACTCGGAGTTGACGCTGTAATAGTCCCGCACCGAGTAGGGACTCCCGAGTGTGCCCTTACGGTTGATGATGCCAATCTCGTGGATCGGCATGAGCCAGAGGATGTCCACTCCCAACGCTCTGAGGCGGTCCAAGTGCTTTTCAGCCTCACGGAAAGTCCCCTCCTTTGTGAATTGCCGGGTATTGATCTGGTAGATCGTGGCGTTTTTCGTCCATTCAGGGTGCTTTAGTTTGACATAAGGCTGTGGTACGTAGCGGCTCGATGTCATATTGGTTGCCTCCTTGGGCGCAGTATAGGCTCTTTGGAGTTCGACACCACCGCGCATATTCCGTCTGTGCTACTCTCCCTGGACGTGGTTAACTGGCCGGAGTAGGCACGTACATTGTTCAGGACAGGGGCGTGATCAGCCTATATAGGGGAAAACGGGAATAACGCAACATATAATGCGTATGGGGTGCGGTATGGTTGCGCGTGGGGGCGACGAGCGGGGGGTGGGAGCCTGGCCCTGTGGCGCGGCGCGCGTGAAGTGTGCCAGCGGCAACCTCGGGGCGCTACCTAGTCCCGAGGTTGCCCACTGGTCTAGCCTACCAAGCGTATGCTTCCGGAGCCGGAGTTGATGACTTGAGCGGGCGTCCGTGGTTGATACTGAAGATGGCGTCGAGCCGCGACATCGTCTCGGCATCTAGCTGCAGTGAGGCTGACCGCTCCAAGCCCTCGAGGTGCTGGAGTGTTCGAACGCCAACGATCACCGAGTCGACCGCCGGGTGTGCAAGCGCCCAAGCATTGGCGACGACGTGTTCTGGCTCGCCAAGCTCCGCGCAGAGCTCCGAGAAGGCGTCCAGTTGTGGCTGACGGTCATCACTGAAACCATATTCCGCCCAGACATCAGCTGTGCGTGACCCGGGTTGGACGATCTTGCGCCCGGTGAGCAGGCCTCCTGCGAGCGGCATATAGGGGATCACACCGATGCCCATGGCCTTCGCAGCAGGCAGAACCTCAAGTTCGGGTATGCGGTTGAGCAGGTTGTACTGCGTCTGCTCTGATACCAGGCCAACGAGGCCGCGTTGCCACGCCGCCATCTGGAACTTTGTCAAGCCCCAGCCAGGGAAGTTGCTGGTGCCAACGTAGAGAATATCACCATCTTCCTCCAACCGCTCGAAGGTGCGCCAGAACTCCTCGGCCGTGATTGTACGGTCGAAGTGGTGCACCTGGTAGAGGTCGATGTGGTCAGTCTGAAGGCGGCGCAGGGAATCGGTGGCGTGCTTGCGGACCTTGAACGCTGAGATGCCACCGCCTTCGTTGGGACCGGGGTGGGGGACCATCGCCCCGTAGACCTTGGTTGCCAGCACCACGCGGTCGCGACGGTTGCCGCCTTGCTGGAACCACCGACCGATGATCTCCTCGGTACGGCCCGTGTTCGGCCGGCCTCCATAGACGTTGGCCGTGTCGAAGAAGTTGATACCCATGTCAAGCGCGGCGTCCATGATGGCAAAGGCCTCTGCCTCGGGAGTCCTGCTCCCGAAATGCATCGTGCCAAGGCAGATCTTGCTGACCTGCAGATTCGATCGTCCGAGTCTCGTGTATTCCATAGTATCCTTCCTCTTAGTCGTCACTTGCTAAGTCTGTCGGCGAGGAGCTTGATGAAGTAACCGCCGACGACCGATCGCGCCTTGAAGTTGAGGCGCAGTCCAGAAATGGTGTCGTGCCAGTCGCTGATGGGCACCCTGCTTTGGGTCTCGTGAGCGTAGCGGTAGATAGGTGAGACCAATGCTTCGAAGTCCTCTCGGTGTTCTGCGAGCGTTGCGCACCAGAGAACCCAGTCCGATTTCGTGTAGTCACGACGAGAGTCCAGTGGAACGCCATAGGTGTTCTGGTTTCTCAGGTAGAACGCTACCTCTCGTCGGGCGGTCTCGACCGAGAAAAGATCGAAGTGGAGCAGCTTATCCCAAACCAGGTTGTACTTCAGGCTCCAGGTTCCCGGGTGATCGAACGTCAACCGTGTATGATCACCATCGTCAGCCAACGCCTCCCATGCTGCTGCATACTCCTGAGCAAGGCTGAGGTACATTGACGCAACGTCTGCCTGCCCCAGCATGCCCGCGAGTCGGCCGTAACTCGCCAGGCCGAGGATCGCCTTGATGGACAGGTTGGCGTTGCGTGCTAGCCGGCCTGCAAAATCGTCCGTGCAGAGTTGATCACCGGGGTCGAAGCCCTTTTCGCGCAGGTAATCTGCCCATTCTGTCAGAAGCTCCCAGTAGGCACTAGCAAAGTCCGCGTTGCCCTCCATCTGAGCGATGGCAGCGCAGAGAATCAGGACGTTGCCGGACTCTTCCACCGGCATCTGGCTCTCGATCCGGTTGCGTCCATATGCCTGGCCGTTAGCTTGCGGGTAGGTGCCCAAATCGTGCGCAGCAAATGGGAATGGCCACGCATCGGTGCGGCAGTAATCGAGGATGGGGGATAGCATTCCCTTTACCAGATCCGGATTAAAGATCAGGAACAGGGGGGCCGACGGGTATGTAACGTCCACCGTAGCGATACATCCGTTGCTGTTGTTCTCCTTCGAAAAGAAGAGAGGTTGCCCTTCGGGGCCTTCGACCAATTTGTGGGCCGCAACGGCTTGCCGGTACGCCAGAGCGATCAGCCGAGCGTATTGTTCGCCGCCGGCACGCTCAGCCCACGCCTCGAGTTCGGCGTCGAAGCGTACACAGCGCTCCAGTACGCCCTCGTGGTCTCGTTCGGCTTCCGAAAGCAGCGTCAGCGGGGAAGCCTCAGCGTCACGTCGCCACCAGGCGCGCAGTGGACGGTGGAAGTATTCGATGGAGACCTCGTCATCATATCCGATCAGCAGATGTCCAGATCTCACTTCTACGCCTACGCCGTCGAAGGTCAGCAAGGCGGCAATCACAGGTCCTCCCCAGCAGTTCGCGGGATGAGAAGTCGCTTGCCAGTCCTCCGAGGGTAGGCTGCCGTCGGTGGCAAACTGCTGTCGCAGCGCCTCGGCGCGACCGATCGCCATTCGCGAGCCGGCGGCGGGAGCTCCAAGCAGCAGTGTGCCCCAGTCGATCCGTACGTCGTCACCACGACGCGCCAGGGGCTCCTGCTCGACAGCGCGCAGTGCGCCGATGCGCAGATCGGGGTGCTCGAGGCGTTGCCAGGTAACCTCGTGGTAGGGCTTGTCAACTGCCCATTCGCCTGAGATGTCGAAGTAGAGCTCGACATCATGGGTTCCTCCGTCGAGCGCGCGCACCTCGAGGGAGACGTAGGTCACTGGTCGCGAAAGCAGGTCGAGGTCATCCATCAGCAGCGGTGAGGTGAAGGTGACGCGGAGTTCGACCTCTTCGGCTGTGAAGGTGTAGACTGACCTCGTGGGGTGCACGCGGAGGCCAGTCTGCGTGGCTGTCGCGTCGGGCACTGCCTTTCCGCCCAGAAAGCGGTAGGCCTGGCCATCTACCCGGACAGCACCATACATCGAATGCGGAGCTTCGGTCCAGTGGCGAGGCCAGTCGTCGTAAAGCCGATCGGTCATCGACCAGCAGCTGAGATAGGGATCTGATGTGACCAGTGGAACTGCACAAGGTCGGAAGGTTTCGTTACCATCTGTGTTCATTAGCGTTTTTTCGTCCTCCTGAGGTCCATTTTACCATGGCCGCCACTAAGGGCTTGTGAACCAGCCTAGGACGCCTATACTGGCAGAAGGGAGACCCACTTACCACAAGGAGCACGTACCATGGGTGAGCAACGGCGCGACGACACAAATCGGGATGTGGATGAGAAACAGCTTGAGACCGAGGAGAAGGAGCTCGAGAAGCACGACGAGAAGGATGAGAAAGACGAGAAGTCGTTCGAGGAGAAGAGCCGTCAGGATCCTGTTGGCTCGATGGTCTGGGCAGCCACGCTGATCTGGGCAGGCCTGGTTCTGCTCGCTGGCAATCTGGGGTGGTTCGAGTCTCTGCGTACCCGCCTTGGCGACGGGTGGGGCTCCGTTCCCTTCGCGGACTTCGGTGACGTGATGTGGGACGGGACCTGGCAGCTCTTCTTCATCGGCGCAGGCCTACTGGTCCTGATTGGTGTAATCGCTCGCCTCTTGATCCCCGAGTACAGACGCCCGATTCTGGGCAGCCTGATCTGGGCCATTGTACTCTTCGGCATCGCCTTTGGACGCTGGGAGCTGATATGGCCTCTGATCCTTATCGCTGTAGGCCTATCGATCCTCTTCGGTAGAGCTGCGCGGCGCAGATAACTGCAGCCACGCGTCGGGCTTGCCCCAGCGTCCCCGCGCGTCTGTGCTATGGCTGGCCAAGATTGAGCGAGACCAGCTCTTGCCACGCGTAGCGCAGCGGCGTCCACCAGTGGTCGCGCCCAATACACCTGAAGTAGGGCGGGTTGAGCGCCAGGATTGTGTCGCCAATTCGATAGCGCGGCAAGACTGGCGTAGAGACGACGAGGCTGCCCAGTTCACCCGGGCGCATCTCATGCAGCATCTTGATACCACGTCGAGTGGCAACTTCGAAGAAGAAGAGGTCGTAGTTCGGAACCCATGCGCGCTTCTCGTCGCGTTGTTGGCCGAACATCCCTTCAGTGGCGCCGTAGATCTCGCGGATAGCAGCCGGGCCATAGAGCGCTTCCAAGGAAGGGCGGTAGTTGGTGTTGATGCCTGGCTGACTGCCCAGCGTCATCACCTGCGTCCTCCACAGGTCCTTTGGGTAGGTGCCGTGGACGCGGTGCAGGTAGCGCCCAAATTGCAGTGCGGTCGAGCAGACGCCTCCGACCAAGGTTACATTCTGGTCCCTGCAGCGCTCGTACGCCAGCTCGAACCTGCGGTGCCAGTCGCGCAAGGTTTTACCGCCTCCAAGCGCATCGATCTCATCTTGAGTGGGCAACGAGCGCACCGGAGTGCGCGTCGAGACGTGCTTGGTGTAGATCCCTGAGCTGTAACCGTACTCGACCTCCTGGTCGCCGACCGTCACAGTCCCGACGATGGACGGGAAGTTGAGGTTGAGATTCACGCCCTGGAACACCTCGAAGTGGTGGGTTGAAACCACGAACTGCATTACGGCCCTGCCCGCGCTCACGCGCATCTGCAGGTCGGTGGGCGTCATCGGGATGAACTTCGACTCGCCCTTGGTGGTTCCACGCGTGATGGCCCAGCCCACCGGAGGTTCCCAGAGCAAGGATTCCAGGTCGCCGCGAAGCACCTGATCGATGATCGGCTTCATCTCCTCATAGGTGCGCACCGGGAACGCCTTGCGGTAGTCGTCGATTGTGCCTACGTGAGCTGCGCCGTGGGAAGCCCCGTAGCGCGTCTTGGCGTAATCCTTGAGCAGTGCGTCAAGGATCGCGTCCTGTGCCAGGGATGGTTCTGCAACGGCTTTGTGCCAGGGAGCGAGTTGGGACTCGAGCATCCGGGCGACTGTAGCGGGATCGACTGACATCATTCCCTCCGTGAGGATGTGCTGGTTGCCAGTGGCTATTCTACGTCCACAAGCACGCAGCGCCATCGGTCGAGGTCAGCAAGTGTCACACGAGACACCCCCCTGCGCCTGAATGCTTCCCGCGCAGGGGGGTGTTTGGTTATCGGTGCTACCGGGATGGCCCGGCGCTGCTAACCGTGCTGCTTCCTGGAGCGGGAGACCGCTGGGGAGCGGATGAAGCTGAAGACAGTGACTCAGACCCCAGAGGGCCCTTAGCTGTGAGTCGCTGTGCAAACAGCGGTTGCTCGGGTAAGATCTGGCGACTGTCAGGGGTCGTTGGCGTGGACGGTGCCCCCGGACCGTTCTGCCCCGGCGCCTCATTGCCACTGTGGCCGTTGCCAGGGTCACCAGGCCGACCATGGTCGCCTCCAGGCGCGTCGTTGTCGCCTGGTCCTGGCCCCTGGTCAGGACCAGCTGGCCCCTCGTGGTTGCCGCAATCGGGTCCGTCACACTCGTCTGCTGGCTCTGCCGTCGTCGGTTCTTGTTCTTGCCCTGGTGTACCATCCACCTGGCCCTCGCCTTGCCCCGGGCCAAGTTGCGCCTGTGTCTGCACCATAGCCTGGATCATTGCCAAGACTGCCCCATGGTCGACCGTTTCGCTGGATCCATCCTTGACCTTTGAGGAAATCTCCGTCATTGCCCGGATCTGGTGCTGAAGCGTTTCTGAGATTCGTGACCGTGCCTGCAACCGTAGTGGTTCATCGAGGGAACCAGTGGCCTGGACAGCCAGCGTCAGTTGTTCCTGGAATCGCGCAGCAACCTCAATCGGTACAGGATCGCCCGCAGCAACCATTCGCGCCGCTTCATCCACGCGTATCTGAGACTGGGCCAACGCCTCACTCGATACGGCCTGCGGAGTCTGTGCACGGCCAAGAGCCCATTGCTCCAGTTTGATCTTGAGCCCATAGAGCGGCGTTCCGGGCAGGCTATCCCGCGCCGCACTGACTGCGCCCACTGAAGAGCCCAGGAATAGCGCCAAGGCAAGCGCGGAAATCAAGACAGCTCTGGTCGGGATTGCTCGCCAGGTACGGAACTGCATGAACCCACGGACCGCTCCAGCCAGGCCGCGGAAAACCTGCCATCGTTCCGGCTTCCGGGAGACCGGCTGGGGCACCAGTGGCGCCTCTGAACGTCTGGCGCCGGCGAGTGCTGTGGCCGCAGTGATGTACGAGTGCCGACTCTGCTTCCAGACTTCGGGATCTGGCTCGGGGACAGGGCGCAGTGCATCTAGCGCCCGAGCCACGCTGCCCGGGAGCTTATCGCCGCTATCGTAGTCACCGTTCATCACTACCCTCCAAGATCTGTTGCAGCAGACCCACGGCCCGGTGCTGAAGTGCCTTGATGCTGCCGACCGTCCTACCCAGTATTGTCGCCACCTCCTGGAGGCTCAGATCCTCCAGGTATCTCAGAGTCACCACCTGCTGCTGCAAGGGTGTCAACATTCTCAAGGCAGCTCTGGCCCGCTCTACGCTGTGCTCCAGCGTTGTGTCCATATCGTCGGTCGTGGCCATCGTCAGGTCCACCGACTCAAGTGATGCCTCCGCCTGGTCTGGCGCACCCCGGTAGTGATCAACGACCAGATTGTGTGCTACCCGGTACAGCCACCCTGAGAGATGCTCACTGGGACCCGCGGAGCGCTTGAGCGCTTCAAGGAATCGCCGGAACGTCTCTGCCGTGAGATCCTGAGATGTCTGCGCGTTCCCGACCCGACGATAGATATAGCGGTAGATCGCGGGTGCGTAGGCGTCATAGATCTCGGTGAGTGCCTGCTCCTCCCACCGCTGGGCACGCTGCAGCAACTGCAGCCCGTCGCTCAAGCCAAGCTCCTAACCATGATGACGCAATTACCTTCCCAAGGTTACGATGAAAACGTCACCGGATGCGTATTCGGTGATCCGGCATGGCTATGGTACAATACAACTGTACCAGAGAAAGCGACGTGGGTCGATGCGCACGGGCGCGGTGGCTCATCGGGGGGGGGCTTTGACACAGCGTGACGTCCTCGGTTTGGTCCTGTCCTACCTGTATGCATTTGGGCTGCTCTTTGGAGCGGAGGCGTTGGGTAAGAGGCTGCACTTGCCGCAGTTCGTCACACGCAAGCTTGTTCACATCGGCGCCGGTATGTGGGTCTGGGGCGTCATCGGTCTGTTCGACGCCTGGCAGATTGGCATCATCCCCTTCGCGTCTTTCATTGCCCTGAACTACGCCTTCTACCGATTCCGCACCTTCCGGGCGATGGATGCTGTGGATGAATCGCCGGGCACCGTCTATTTTGCGCTATCCATCACTCTGCTTTTCGCGCTGCTGTGGCGCAACCGTGGTCCGGTCGATCGCGTGCCCATCGCTGTTGCGGCGATCATGGCGATGACGTGGGGGGATGGCTTGGCTAGCCTGGTCGGGCATAGCTTGGGGCGGCATCGGTATACCGTGTTCGGCCACGCGCGATCGTGGGAGGGCTCGGTGGCGATGGGCGTGGCTGCGTTCGTTGCGATCGTGGTCACTGTGCTCCTGCTCTCGGATTCGGCTTGGAGTCCGTTCAGCGCGGCTGTGTCATTGAACAGGGCGATCGTCGCTGGCGCCGTCGCAACGCTAGTTGCCACAGCAGCGGAGGGATTGTCGCCTGCTGGTACAGACAATCTGACAGTTCCGCTTCTGACCGCTTTGACGCTCCTCCCTCTTCTTGGCTGACCCCGACATGGACTACGGACGGAGTCTTCTCACTGGCATCGTGCTCAGCAGCTTCATCGCGTTAGCTGCGCTTCGGCGTAACGCGTTGTCGCAAGGTGGCGTGATAGGTGCAGTGATCCTAGGTACTCTGATCTTCGGGCTAGGAGGTTGGGTCTGGGGGGCTCTGCTCGTCACGTTTTTCGTCCTTTCTAGCCTACTCTCGCGCTATCGGAGCTCCGCCAAGCGTGAGCTCTCCGAGAAGTTCGCCAAAGGTTCACGTCGCGATTTCGGGCAGGTGCTTGCGAACGGTGGAATTGGCGCCCTTCTCGCCATTGCACAGCCGTTTCTGGGTCACCCCGCGCTGTTCTTCGCCTTTCTGGGGACGATGGCCACCGTCAACGCTGACACTTGGGCCACCGAGTTGGGCGTTTTGGATCCCAGGCCGCCCCGGTTGATCACGACCGGGAGCGCTGTCGAGCCTGGTACATCGGGGGGTGTTTCACGCTTAGGGTTGCTTGCGACGGTTGCTGGCGGAGCTGCGATCGGTTTGGTGGGATGGGCGCTCTGGGGCCTGGCCGCCGGTCAGACCGGCGACGGTTGGAGCGGTCGTCCGGTGCTAGCAGGTTTCACCCTCTTGGTCGCAAGCGTCTTGGGGGGCCTTGCTGGCTCGCTCGTGGATAGCCTCTTGGGAGCCACAATCCAGGCGATCTATTACTCCGAAGGGCGCGCCAAAGAAACTGAGAGAGCTGTCGATGCAGACGGTAACCCGAATCGTCTGGTGCGAGGCTGGAGGTGGTTGAACAACGACTGGGTCAATTTCCTGAGCTCGGCTGTTGGTGCGGTGGTTGGCGCTGTTGCCTACGTGTTGATGAACCTGGTTGCACTCTGAGCAACGGCGAAGCGTGGCCGAGGGCTCTTGCTCACGCGGCGCTGTCCTAGGTTGGGTTCAGGTTCCGGCGGCACGTGTTCACATTGCTAGTGGAGGTTTGCTGATGCCAAAGATCACGATCATCGGTGCTGGCGGCTATGTCTTCCCCCTGACGCTCATTCGTGACGTATTGTCGTTCCCCGCGCTGCACGATGCGCACTTCACTCTCATGGACATTGCGCGAGCGAACCTCGAGCGAACCTATGGGCATGCCAGAGAGCTGATCAGCCAACATGGGCTTCCCGCCTCGGTGGAAGCCACGACCGACTTGCGCCGATCACTCGAGGGCGCTGACTTCGTGGTCGTGACGTTCCAGGTCGGCGGTCTTGAGGCCTACGCGCACGACGTCGAGATACCGCGCAAGTACGGTCTCGATCAAACCGTTGGAGATACTCTCGGTCCGGGTGGCATCTTCCGTGGGTTGCGAACGGCGGCTGCACTCGATCCGATCATCGACGAGATGAGGCATGTCTGTCCGAATGCACTCATGATTCAGTATGCCAATCCAATGGGCATCAACTGCTGGTACACCTCAGATGCTGGCATCAAGACGGTAGGACTCTGCCATTCAGTGCAGGGCACATCACAGATGCTGGCAGAACGGATGGCCTTGGAGCCTGGTAGCTGGACCTTCAAGTGCGCAGGTATCAACCATCAGGCGTGGTTCATCGAGTTCAAGCACAGAGGAGTTGATGTTCTCCCTCTGCTTCGCGAGACCATGACTTCGTACGCCGCTGCTGCGAAGGCGGCCCAGGCGTTGGGGAATGCCAGCGATGAGCTATATGGGGGCGGTGGTGAGCAGGTGCGGACGGCGATCATGAACCTCACAGGCTACTTTCAGACCGAATCCAGCCATCACGCTTCTGAGTATCTTCCCTACTTCCGACGCACTCCCGGTGAGGCCAGGCAGTGGTTGCCGGAGCGGTGGGACTACTATGAGATCTGCAGAAACCACGATTTCGAGGGGCTTGAGCGACGTGCGGCCGAACTGGCTGAGCAACCGCTGACGCCCAGCCAGGAGTATGGCGCATACATCATCGACTCGATGATGACAGACACTCCGCGCGTTGTGTACGGCAACGTACCGAATACCGGGATCATCACCAACCTGATGCCTGGTTGCAGCGTCGAAGTTCCGTGCCTGGTAGATGCACAGGGTGTCCAGCCTACGTTTGTTGGCGACCTGCCGGCGGCGTGTGCCGGTATCAATGCCGGAAGTGTTGCCGTCCAGAACTGCGCGGTCAAGGCGGCTCAGTTGCATGACCGTGACCTTGTATACGCGGCAGTTGCGCTCGACAGATACACAAGCGCAGTCCTGACGCTTGGCCAGATTCGCTCGATGGTGGACGAGCTCTTCGAGGCCGAAGCGACCTGGCTGCCGCAGTTCGCCGCGTGACGATGGATTTGAGCATCTACGGAGGGACCATGACACTTCAGATGACCAAGATTCGGCACCACTTTCCACGGCCGCGTGTTGACGATGTGGCGGCTGCCACAGGCGCAGCATTGCAGCCTGTCCAGGATCGCATCCGGCCAGGCGAGTCGATTGCGCTCACGGTGGGGAGTCGGGGCATTGCCAACATTGCGACCATCGTCAGGACAACGGTTGAACGTGTGAAGGCGTGCGGCGCTTCACCTTTTATCATCCCGGCGATGGGAAGTCACGGTGGTGGGACGGCAGAGGGCCAGGTGGAAGTTCTGGCTTCATACGGTGTGACCGAGGATGCGGTGGGATGTCCGATCCGTAGCTCGATGGAGACCGTCGACCTCACACCGTCCGATGCGCGCAACCACGTCTACATGGATCGTCACGCCTACGATGCAGACGGTGTGATCTTGCTAAATCGTGTGAAGCTGCACACCGACTTCCATGGTCCACACGAGAGCGGTCTTGTCAAAATGTCCGTGATCGGGCTGGGCAAGCACCGCCAGGCACTTGAGATCCATAGCTGGGGCGTGTACGGCTTACGGCACCTCATCCCGTGGACGGCGGAGCAGGTTATAGCGACGGGGAAGATTCGCTTCGGGATTGCCGTTGTCGAGAATGCCTACGACGAGACGATGCTGGTGCAGGCGCTCCCTGCTGAGCGGATCCTGGAAGACGAACCGGGACTTCTGGACATTGCGCGTGCTAACATGCCCAGTTTGCCCACAGACGATATCGATATCCTGATGCTTGACCGTATGGGCAAGGATATCAGTGGTGCGGGCCTCGATCCCAACATCATCGGGCGCAATATGATCCGTGGCGAGACTGAGCCTGACCGGCCCCGCATAAAGATGATCACGATCCATGACCTGACGGAGGCGTCGCACGGCAATGCCGTGGGCATGGGCCTCGCCGATGTCATCACCCGGCGTCTTTTCGACAAGATTGATCTGCAAGCAACGAATGAGAACATCGTGACCAGCTCATTCCTGTTGCGCGGGAAGATCCCTGTCGTGGCACCGGATGACGCGACTGCGTTTGCCTATGCCCTGCGAAGCTGCGGGCGGATCGCGGCTGAGGACTTGCGGGTCGTCCGAGTGCCTGACACGTTGAGGCTGGGAGAAGCCTACGTCTCGGCTGCCGTCCTGCGCGAACTCGCGCATAGGACCAACGTCGAAGTCATCTCGGAGCCGATGCCCGTTTTCGACAACACGGGCACGCTGCGGCAGTTCTAGGGCCAAGTATCCGAGAGATGGAACGCAATAAGCGCCAGGCTATTTTGCCCGGCGCTTATTGTCTGTGTGGCTGAGATTAGCTCTGCGGGATGAGGAAGACAGGATACTCCGTCAGCGCGAATGGAAAGAGCGCGCGCCGGACGACGACCAGAACCGGTCGGAGTAGTGGGCGCAGAACCGATCCATCGTAAGCACCGCGCAACGTGGCCCACGTGGTTGCGGGCTGCCAGCGTGTGCTGACCGCTGCTCCCCAGGAATTGGCTATGACGGCCGCAAACGCCAGGGCCAGAGCGACGCCGACGACTGTCGCCAGTATGTTATCGCCCCAACGCAGGGCACGGATTGCCGAGTTCTCCAGCGCCGCATTACTGAGAAGAGCCGCCACAATGAAGAATGGCACCAACAGCGCGGCGAAAATGAGGCTCTGGTAGAAGATGGGGCTGCGGGGCCCCTCCCCAATCGCGCTGATCACCACGTCTCCCAGCGACTGAGCAAGGTTAAGGCCGACGATCCCCATCCCAAGGAGTAGGACGAGCACATAGAAGATGAGGAGCATCACCAGCGACCGCACCAGACCGGACGTTGCTGCAAACGTGATCAGCAAGACCATGAGCAGCAGCAGCAGCACGTCAAGCAGCATTGATCACCTCCATACCATCGGCTTTGCTCACAACGGAACAAGGCGCAGCGCGTTCTCAGAGTGCAACTTGCCCAAGACGGCATCAGGGAGCGCGAGTTTGCTCAACAAGCAGTCCAGCTCGTCACCGAAGCCATCGCGCGCATAGAGCAGACGATCCTGGAACTCGACGACAAACTCCCTGCCGAACTCGGAATCCCGTGAAATGGCATTGCGGGCGGAGTTTGCTGATAGATCTGCGTGAAGATTGGGGTAAGTCCGAAGCATCCTGACTACGTCACCCCCGGGCAAGACAGGCCCGGAAGGGTAGGGCTGCTGAGTGTGCTGGCCGTCTCCCGAGATGTGAGCCCAGAAACCAGGCGCGTGCCCGATAAAGATCGTGTCAGGGCAGCTCGCGATAGCGCTCTCGAAAGCCGCTATGCCACCCCCATACCACCAGTTAGGGCGCGGGTAACTCCTACCAGTCTCGAACTCGTAGTCAATGTGGACGACAACCGGAAGCGCGTGTTCACCACAGAATCTATACATTCTCAGGGCGTCCGGGTTGTCGTAGCGCATTCGGAGCTTCAGCTCGCCGTAGACTCGCACTCCGTATATATCGATGGCAGCGCGAAGCTCGTCGATGGCCTCAGGGCGGCGGGGATCGGGCGCGAAGCCCAACACGAACCTGTTGGGCGCCTGGGAGACATACTCAAGGCATCGCGCGAACGGGATTGGGCCGTGTTCCAGGGGAGTTGTCGTTGCCACATAGATCGGATCGTACTCGTCCCGCGGCGCGATCCATGAGAGCAACCATGTGCGATCAATGGCGTGGCGGTCCATGTTGTCCAGCGCCCGCTTGAGATCGTGCCCCAGCCAGTCGGGGTGGTTGTGCGCATCAATCTTCACGAGTTGGTCCCCCTTCCAGTCCAGCTTTCAGGAAAGCAAGTCCTTGTTGGACGAACGCGATGCCGTCCGGGCACTGATTGTGGAACATGCCACGGCGGAAAGCGAAGCTGCCTGGTGGATTCCCGATCGATGAGTTGTAGCTTTCCATCATTACGTAGCCGTTGAACGCGGTGTCTTGCAGCGCTGCGAAGACGGACTGCCATGGTACAAGTCCTCCTCCAGGCACCCCGCGATCGCTCTCGCACGCGTGCAGTCCCCAGAGACGGTCACCTGTAGCTCGGATGGCCGCCCCGAAGTCCCTGATCTCGGTCACCAGATGGTACGTGTCCAGCCCAACGGCCAGATTGGCGTGATCGGCGGCGGCGATGAGCGCCATCGCCTGTCGTGGAGTGTTGACCAGGTGCGTGCGGAAGTGGCTCATCGGCTCAAGGACGATCGTAACGTTGTGCTGTGCGCCGTAGTCGGCAAGGGCATGCAACCCATCCGCGACACGGCGGAACTCATCATCGCGGGGGCGGTGCTGGAGGACGACGCCGGGATGACCATAGAGTGCGCCCACGTAGGCCACCGCCCCCAATTCTGCAGCCAGTTCAACTTGTCGTTTGTGCCACCGAAGACCATCCTCTCGTGCGGACGGGTCCGCTGCCGATAGGTCGTACCGGATAGGCCATTCGGCACCGGGGCCTATCGTCAGGTCGATGCCGAGCGACTCGGCCTGCGCTCTGGTTCGGTGTGCATTGAACCGAACGTCATCGCCCACCGCGATCTCCCAGACGCCAAGGCCCAACGACCTGGCTGTTTCCAGGAGGGCCAGGTCATCATCCGACCATCTCTCGGTGAAGAGATAGCAGTGGGCCCCGTACACGATCGCCATAGTCTGTCGCCAGCTACCTCTTCTCCAGCATCTGTGGCCTGACGCCCCAGAAGCTAGTGTACCATCAGCGCGGAATAGGCACGCAATCGGTCCATCTTCGTCTCGAACGCGGCGTAGAGCCCGTCGGCGCTTTCCCTGAGAGTGCGCCTGGAGTTCGTGTAAGGATTGATGCTGGTCGCATAGTCAAGCTGCGTGACCCATTCCTCGGGCAGTCCAGCGGACCCTGTCAGCGCACCTGACAGGCCAGCAGCCACAGCTGTTGCACAATCGGTGTCTCGCCCAAGATTGACACCCGAGATGATGGCCTGCTTCAAGTCGCCCTGAACCATTCGAAAAACGCACACGGCCTTCGTGACAACCTCATTTGCATAGCTATGGGCATAGGGGATGCCGTGCCCGCTGTACATGTCATCAAAGCGCATCCGGATCTCGCGGAAATTGCTGCAGTCTTTGGTGAGCTCCAGCGCCCGCTCGAGCTCGCGGACGACGTGAGCGTCCTGCACAAAGCGCTTGCTGAAGCTGCCACACACGTCGAAGATCGTGCCGAGCACGCTATCGACAGTCGCATCCGGCTTGGTCGCAGCAGCGATCCCGACTCCGGTCACCGCAGCCCACTGTAGCCCGCGGCTGTTCGATGTCTGGTAGACTTGGCCCACCTCAAGTATGTCCTCAAGCGCGTGATCGATGTCACCAGCATTGATCAGGCCGACCGGATGGCAGGATCGCGCAAAGGACACCAATCCTGCATAGTCACAGTAGCGTCCCAGGTCGCGTGCTGGAATCGGAGTCTTGGCCATGGCCAGCAGGGGGCCCTCAAAGGGCTCCGACACGACGCCCGCGCCATTCGGGTTCATGTCACTCACCCACACGGCCCGCAGATCCTCAGCGTTGATTCGATCTCCCTTACGCATAATGGCCGTGATGATCAGTTTCTGACGCTCAACGCCATCCTCTGTTGTTCCAGGCTCCCTTACCCAGTCCGTCGTAGTTCGGTAGTGGTGATAGGGGAGGAATCTGTCGAGAGTTCCGTAAGTCTCTTCGATCCGCTGGTAGGGCCACCCCTCGACAGGCGCAGCCATGGCCGAGCCTACGTGCACACCAGCTATGCAGCCAAAGAAACGGTCCCGAAGTGGTACTGTCATGATCCTGATGTCTCCTCTATTCGTGGAATGGGTCCGGCCGTCAGCGATCGGCAATCACGGTCGCGTGCCCCGATTGGGTGTGACAGGTGCTAACCGGCTGATCGTTGTCCGCCGAGACAGCTATTTCACCAGCATCCGCTCGCCAATTGACGCGGCAGCTTTCGCATCCAGGAGGTGTTCGACGAGTTTGAGCGCGAACTCAATGGCGGTGCCAGGCCCACGGCTCGTGATTAGCTCTCGATCCACGACGACCCGGTCCTCAAGCGCGAGAACCCCTTCGACTTCGCGTAGTGCTGGCAGAAAGCTCGGGAAACAGGTCGCACCATAGCCGCGCAACAGGCCAAGCGGCAGCAGGACTACCGCCGGCGCGGCACAGATTGCACCGATAGCTCGATTGGCAGCCCGCTGCTCTATGAGCAACGTCCGTACGTAGGGATCATCATGCAAGTGCTCGGCACCCGGCATGCCACCGGGAAGCGCGACGAGATCATACGTCTGATCGCAACAGCTACCGATCAGGCAATCAGCGACAAGTACGGTCTGCCGGGATGCCACTATTTGTTGGCGTCCCATCACTGAGGCGACCGTGACATCAATGCCTGCTCGTCTCAGGCTGTCAACGATGCAGACTACTTCGATCTCCTCGGAACCATCAGCTACCGGAACGAGCGCTGTCTTGGGCAAGCCCCATCTCCTGCTACGCTTATCTGTGAGCTTATTTGCCAATGGCCTTTAGTACTGCCTTGGCGAAGTCCTTCTCAGGCAATCCACCAACGACGCTTTCAACATCGTTGATAATCGTGTTTGGCACGCCCTGCACGTTGTACTTCACCGCCACGTGCGGGAACTCGGTGATCTCGACCATGTCTCCAGTAATGAAGTTGGAAGCCATCGCGAACCTGTGGACGGTGCGCACGGCGCGTGGGCAATAAGGACACGTGGGTGAGACCATCGCCTGCATATGCACCGGTTGGTCTACGCGTTCGAGCTGAGCGAGAATCACGTCAGGCAGGCCGTGATCCCGTTTTCCTACGTCCACGATCGCCTCAACCAGGCTCATGAACTCGTAACCTGCGGGGACACCATAGAAACGGATCCCGTAGTCTTTGTCACCCAGGATCAGGGTCGCGGGGATCTTGTCTACACCATACTCCCGGGCGCGGTCCGCATCCGTGACAAAATCCAGGATCTCAAGGGTGATGAAGCTATTCAGGCCCTCGAGCTCTTGCAGGAGCTCACGCGTCATCTGGCAATAGTCACACTCCATCGACTGCGTGAACATCACGATTTTGACGGGATGCTCAATGGCTCCGAAATACTCTGCTACCTTGCGCCGGTCTCCATCCTTCAACAGTGCCATAGCACACCTCCTTGCATTGGGCGCGGTCTGAGACTACTAGACGATCTCCGCCTCCAGCTAGACGCCCAAAGGACGGTCCGGACCGTCCATGGATCCGCCTGGCTGCCAGGGAAGCTAACGCCGGATGATGTCGACTCCCATATAGGGTCTGAGAACCTCAGGAACGACCACGGTTCCATCTGCTTGCTGATAGTTCTCCAGAATCGCGATCATGATTCGTGGCAGGGCAAGACCTGAACCATTCAAGGTGTGCACGAATTCGGGCTTGGCATCCGGTGCACCGCGGAAGCGTACGTTTGCACGGCGGGCCTGAAAGTCGGTGCAGTTGCTGCAGGAGCTGACCTCCAGCCAGGCATCCTGACCCGGCGCCCACACCTCAAGATCAAAGCCTTTGACAGCTGCGAAGGAGATGTCTCCTGTGCAGAGCTCCAAGACGCGGTATGGTAGACCGAGCCTGCGTAGCAGGTCCTCTCCTATGGCCACCATCGAGTTCAGCTCTTCATTGCTCGTTGCCGGATCGACGAACTTGTACATCTCGACCTTGTCGAACTGGTGCCCGCGCTTGATCCCGCGCACGTCGCGGCCGGCGCTCATCTTCTCACGTCTGAAGCATGGCGTATAGGCGACGTAGTGCAGCGGCAGTTGCTGGTAGTCCAGAATCTCGTCGCGGTGCAGGTTGGTGATAGCGACCTCAGCCGTGGGCAGCAGCCACAGATCATCCTCGACATCGTGGTAGAGGTTATCTTCGAACTTGGGAAGCTGACCGGCACCGACCAACATATCGCGCTTCACCACGAAGGGAACGTAGAACTCCGTGAAACCGTTCTCGCGCGTGTGAACATCGAGGAACCAGAAGATCAGGGCACGCTGCAGCCGGGCGCCCATCCCCTTTAGTATGTAGAACCGACTACCCGAGAGATTCACGCCGCGTTCAAAGTCGATGATGTCCAGCTCCGGACCGAGGTCCCAGTGCGGGATGGGCTTGATGCCCTCGGCTGCAAAGTCGCGCGGGGATCCCCAACGCCGTACCTCTACGTTTGAGCCCTCATCTGGTCCCACAGGCGTGGTTGGGTCGGGGATGTTCGGAATCCAGAGCAGCTTGGCGCGCAGTTCCTCCTCGACCTCGCGGCGCTCGCCGTCCAGAGCTGAAAGACGTTCACCGACATCGCGCATCTCGTCGATCTTGGCCTGGCGCGCCTGTTTGTCCTGCATGCGCCCGATCTCCTTGGAGACGCGATTTCGTTCTGCGCGCAGGGATTCTACCGACTGGAGCAACTCGCGCCACTGATTGTCGAGTCCCAGCACGTCGTCAACGATTGCTGGACTGTCATTGCGCTTGCGCAGGGCATCGCGCACGATCTCGGGATGGTCACGGATGAGCTGTATGTCGAGCATGGACTTCCCCTCGGATGGTGTGGACTCGTGTAGAGATCCTACTTCGACATTATGCCACCATCCAGGTCGTTGTCCAGAACTCCTGGCACCGGCGCTGAGTTTGGGTACGGTTGGTGGCAAAGAGTGCTAGAATGGGTGGGGGAGGCTGGCAGATGTTCTGGGTGGCCGTCATCGTAGCCAGTTCTGATTGCCAGCCCGTGGTACACGTTTCAGGAGGTCAGCAATGTGGCGTAGAGTTTGGTTGTTGGTGGGGCTCTTGTTGGCTCTGTCGTTGTCGTGTTCCTTGTGGCCTGGCAGCAAGGCTTCTGACGACACGGATGAGCCTGGAGTTGTCGTCACCACCGAATCCGAGGAGCAGGACGAAGTGCCTGTCGACGGCGGATCGGAAGCAGAGGATGAGCCAGAGGACGACTTCTCATTCGACGAGGCGTCGCTTGATAGCCTGGGTAGCTACCGGGCGACGATGGCGTGGCGCGTAGAGAAGGATGACGGTACGGTGGAGTCTTTCTCGTTTGAGCAAGCGGCGACGCGCGAGCCTGCCGCCAAGCATATGACCATGGTGTCCGATGATGAAACCGTTGAGCTCATCCAGATCGGAGGCGACACGTGGATGCGTTTGGGGGAGGAGTGGATCGCGACTTCCTCCGATGAGGTCAGCGCTGACGACTTTGGCGATATGTTGCATACTGGCGACGCGTGGGTCTCGGGGTTGGGAGACGATGCCTATGACTATGTTGGCAAAGAGACCGTGAACGGTGTTCAGACGCGGCATTACCGGGCCGATGATGCGGCGGACTGGGGAATGTTCCTCGGCCTATATGGTGGTGAGGGCCAACCCAAGAAGGGCGTTGCTGATCTCTGGGTATCCGATGAGTCGGACCTCCCGGATGTTGTCGTCCGTCTCGTTGTCGAGGTCGAGTTTGAGGCTGATGATGCATCGGGCAAGATGGTCCTGACGCAGGACACCACAGACATCAATGCGCCCATCACCATCGAACCCCCGGCCGATGCAGCGATAGGAGGTTTGCCTGAGGGCATCCCGATGTACCCGGATGCCACCGAGGTAACCAAGTTCGGCACGATGACCTCCTTCAGCGTGGCCGATGACGTTGCCACCGTCAACGCCTTCTACGAAGACGCGCTAAGTGCAGCAGGTTGGGAAGCCGAGGGCGAACCGACCGTGATGGATGACACAGCGATGAGTACGTGGGCCAAGGACGGACAGACGCTCACGCTGATGATCTCATCCGAGGATGATGGCGCTTCGACCAGCGTTGTGGTGATGCTGGAGGCCGGCGAGTAACACTCTGGTGGATCGGTCGTGTTGGACTCAGAGCGGTTGATCTGCCTTGCCGCAGAGGCTGGACTGGACTTGGTGGGAGCTGTCCCCGTCCAGCCCAGCCCTGGATGGCAAGCGTACGCAGACTGGGCTTCGGCGGGGTACGCTGCGGACATGGCTTACCTGACGCGAACCGAGTCTGTGGAAAAGCGCCGAGATCCCAGGTCGGTGATGCCGACCGCGAAGAGCGTGCTCGTCGCTGCCGCTTCCTATGCAGGGCCGGTCGCGCCGGAGGCGGACGACCTAAGTGGGCGGGTAGCGCGCTATGCGTGGCATGCCGACTACCACGTCTGGATGCTGGCGAGCCTCAAGCAACTGGTGAGGTCTATTGAGGCGGAGACGGGCGTCTCGGTGCAGTCGCGCTGCTATGTGGACACGGGGCCCATCCTGGAACGTGCGTGGGCGCAAGCAGCAGGGCTTGGTTGGTTGGGCAAGAATGGCTGTCTCATTCACCCAACGCTCGGCTCGTTTTTGTTCCTGGGTGTGGCACTTGTGGATATTGCTCTAACGACGGCGGCCCACGGAACGCTCCCTACGTGCGGAAGCTGCACGGCCTGTCTCGAGGCCTGCCCGACTGGTGCCCTCCTGAGCCCCGGTGTTCTGGACGCGCGGCGCTGCATCTCCTACCTGACTATCGAGCACAGGGGCGACATTCCACCGGAGTTGTACGCAGCAATGGGAGACCGGGTCTTTGGGTGTGATGTGTGCCAGGACGTCTGTCCCTGGAATCGCAGAGCTATAGGCGAGCACCAATCTGAGACTGCACCCTCTCAAGCGTCGCTCCACCTACCCGACCTTCTTGAGATCGATGTCGAGAGCTTCAGGGAGCGGTTTCGAAGCACCTCGATATGGCGCGCGACGCCTGAAGGTTTGGCGCGCAATGCAGCCATCGTGCTGAGCAATAGCCCGAACCCTTCGGCGCGTGCCTACCTTGATGCTGCAGCAAAAAACCATCCGAGTCCGCTTGTACGGAGACAGGCATCTGCTGCGATCGCCGAGAGGTCGCGCCGCAGGGCGATTCCTCGACCTCAGTCGGGACTGATTCCCAGAATGTAGCGCAGGGCGATCGCGTGCGTTAGCTGCTCGACAGGGGCGCGATCGTCCGTGAAGACGCGTTCACTGGGCCGCGGATCCCGCAGCCCGTCAACTGCTCTCTCTGCTACCGCAACGAGGCGTGGGTCGCTAAGGAGTCGGGCGTTCTGCTCGAGATTGCCGCCGGATGTAACCATCGCCGTGCCCACGACGATGGCGTTGAAGCTGCCGGGAACGTCGATGACGTGGACGGATGGGTAGACAGTTCTCATTGTTGCCACCATAGCATCTACCAGCCGCCAGTCTCCGCCGTCCTCGCCTGTTCCGGGCGAATGGCCCACGTTAATCGCCACGACCCCGTCTTCCCGCAGATGGTTGCGGACCGCGCTGAAGAACTCGACTGTCGTGAGGTGCCACGGGATGTAGGGCAGCCGGTACGCATCGATGGCGATGACGCTGTACTGTGCCTCGTTCTGGAGCAGATAGGTGCGCCCGTCGGTGATGTGAGCCGTCAGATTGGGCATAGTCATCCCAAAGTAATGCCGCCCTACCTCCACAATCTCTGAATCGATCTCGACGCCGTCGATCGGGATCGGTCCATAGACCTCGGTGAATTGCGTTGGCGTCGTTCCAGCCGCGAGACCAATCACAAGTAAGTCGCGCACAGCGTGCTGAGGGTGGGGAGCCGCATTGAAATAGGGCGCGATCAAGTAGTAATCCCAGGGTCCGCCGGTGAGCAGGTTGAGCGGATCGTTGGGTGCCCGGTACTGCTGTGGCGGCGTGTAGACCGAATGGATCCCCTGTCCCTCATTCAAGAGCAAGTAACGCCGATCCGCACTGTCCTCGATCACCTGGATGTAGTTATACGTGGACTCGGTCTCATACACCACGTTGGTCTGCGGCTTCACTGTTGTTGGCTCCAACAGCGCTAACCCAGCGATCGCCAGCGGAGCAAAGGCGAACAGCCAGAACCGGCGCCGGCGGGTTCGCCACAGGCCCCAAAGCCCTGTCACGAGCGCAACCATCGCCAACAACAGGAACGTACGGCGGGTGCCGAGGTTCGGGATCAGCACGAGGTTGGGCAGGAATGTGCCAATGAAGCTTCCCAGCGTCGAGACAGCACTGAACCGGCCCACCAGTCTTCCGCTACTCGATATGTCCTCCACAGCGAGCCGGACCGCGAACGGCTGGACACAGGCCAGAAGGGTTACGGGTGCAGCGAAGAGCACCAAGATGACGACAAAGGGTCCAGCAATCACACCCGTGCTGAAGGCTTGCATACCGCGCGCAGCCACGGTCAGTAGCGGACGTGCTACGATCGGGATGATCGCGATCGTGATCCCCGCGATCGCGAGTGCCGTGTAGAGAACCCCTGGGCTGGGGTTCCGATCTGCCCACCGTCCGCCCAGCGCATAGCCAGCCGAGAAGTAGAGCAGGATCATACCGATGACGACAGCCCAGATCAGCTCAGTGGTGCCGAAGGCAGGCGCGAGCAAGCGAGACGCTGCAAGTTCCAGAGCGAGGGACACCAGTCCCGCTATGAACGTAGTCGCAAGCAACTGCGCCGCGCCAATCTGCGGTTCGATCTGGCCCTGGCGCTGGTTCATAGCAGGCCGAGCTCTCTCCACATGGCATCTACTCTCTCCCGGACATCAGGATCCATGCGAACCACCTCGGGCCACGTCCGGGTGCGGCCCTCCTCCGGCAGCTTTGCCGTTGCGTCGATGCCAACCTTTCCCCCGAATGCCTCTCTGGGCGCCGCGTGGTCGAGTTGGTCCACTGGGCCGTCGGAGATGACGATGTCGTGGGACCAGTCCACGTTGCCCAGCGTTTGCCAACCCGCGAGCACTGGATCGTGGACGTCGACCCAGTCGTCTACGACAACGATAGCCTTGGCAAGGCTCAGCAGTGCCAGGCCCCACAGGCCGTGCATCACCTTGCGGGCGTGGCCCGGGAAACGCTTGCGGATGCTGACAATGACCAAGTTGTGGAAAACCCCTGGCGCGGGCATCGCCAGGTCGACCACCTCAGGAAGGAAGAGCTGGATCAGCGGCAGGAATAGCCGTTCCGTGGCCTTCCCCATCCAGTAATCCTCCATCGGAGGTATGCCTACAACTGTAGCCGGGTAGATGGGGTCCTCCCTGCGCGTGATCGCCGTCACGTGCAGGGAGGGAAACGGGGCCACGGGTGTGTAGTATCCCGTGTGATCGCCAAACGGCCCTTCGGGGAAGTGCTCGTTGGGATCGACATATCCCTCTATGATGATGTCCGCATTTGCGGGAACCTGGAGCGGCTGAGTGATGCAGTCGACGAAGGGGATCGGGCGCCCACGGAGCCAACCGGCAAGCCAGTACTCATCAATGTCTGGCGGCAGGGGAGCAGATGCGGACCAGATGGCAGCTGGATCGCCGCCCAGGACAACAGCTGCAGGGATGTTGGGCCGCGCGGCCTCCCGGGCGATCCGCTCATGCTCCGCTCCCCCCTTGTGGCGCTGCCAGTGCACCAAGAGGGTGCGTTCATCGACCTGTTGCAGCCGATACATTCCAACGTTGCGCGTGCCCTTGAGCGGGTCACGCGTGATCACCTGCGGGAGCGTTATGAAGGGGCCCCCGTCCTTGGGCCAACAGGTCAGGATTGGGAGATCGTCGAGCGATGGGGACTCCGTTTCCACGATGGCGTGTACCGGTGCGCGGTGGGCACGGCGAGGTCTGAGCCCTGCGTCCCGTAGTGCCCTCAGAAGCGCTGATCCGCGTCCCACCGAATCGCCCAGGCTAGTGGGTGGGCGCAGGTCGATGAGGCGAGAGAGCTTCGTGCGGAGGTCCTCCAAGCTGTCAACGCCAAGTGCCCAGGCCATCCTCTCGGCAGATCCATATGCATTCAGTAGCACAGGAATTGACCGACCCTTCACGTTCTCGAAGAGGAGTGCCTTGTTGGCGTTCGCCGGTCCTTTGCAGACACGGTCGACGATCTCGGTCATCTCCAACGCGGGCGAGACCTCACTCCGGATACGGACAAGGGCATCCCTCTCCTCCAGCAGCGTCACGAAATCACGAAGGCTTCCGTAGGTCATCGGTATCCCCTTTCAGATGGTCTGTCGCCAGCGACAGAGTCGGCGCTCCAGGAGGTCCACGGCAGCGGTTAGCCCAAAGCCAAGAACGCTCATCGCGACGATCCCGGCGTACATGCGCGGGTAGTCAAACAGCGTGCTTCCCTGCAGATAGATGTAATATCCCAGACCCAGGCGCGTGGCGAACAGCTCCGCAACGTAGAGAACCGCCACTGCCGTCCCGATGGACTGGCGCACAGCGGTCAGAATGGCCGGCAGGCTCGCCGGGAGGTACACGAAACGGAATAGGGCTCGCCGTCCTGCGCCCAGGCTGCGGACGCTCGTCAACAGCTCAGTCCGGATAGCAGCGGCGGCATCGCGTACAAGAACCAGAACCTGGAAGAAAAGAATCATCGCAACAATGACGATCTTGGGGAGTTCGCCCACGCCCAGGATAAGGAGGACAACAGGGACAAGCACGACTTTCGGGATCGGGTATAGGAGCGATATGAAGGGCGCGGCTAGCTCAGATAGTCGCCTGCTTTGGCCAAGAGCGAGGCCAAGGGGGGCCGCCACCGCTATGGCAAGCAGTATACTCGCGGCAACCCGCCACAGGCTTGCCGCAAAGTGCCAGCCCAAGGCGCCTGGTAGTTCCGTTACGAAGAGGACCAGCACCGTGGTGGGAGGTGGGAGAACCGGAGTGTCCAGCGCGAGCGAAGCCACTTGCCAGATCAACAACAGGACCGCGAGCGCCCCCAGGCGCACAAGTTGGGAGGCACGGCGCCGTGGTACGGGAGTCTCAGAGAGATCCATGCTGGTTACCATGCACAGAGCCATCGCCGCCCGATCTGCTCGAGGTGTACGCCAATTGCTCCCCAGGGGGAGCGTCGCTGGGAGCTCTGGCGAGCTCGAGCCGCTGGCGCAAGTCGGTACAGATCGCCTGATATGCCGATGATTTCCGGTACTCGACATCCCCAGAACGAGGAGCGCTGACGGTACCAGTCACGCTGTTGGGCGGTACGCCCAGGATCAGGATCCTCCTCCCCACAGTCACTGCTTCCTCGATGCTGTGAGTTACCAAAACGAGCGTTAGCGACGCCTCGATGGCAAGCTGCTGGACCAGGTTCTGCAGGTGTTCCCGGGTGGGAGCATCGAGCGCCGAGAAGGGCTCGTCCATCAGCAGCAGATCGGGTTCGAGCGCCAATGCGCGCGCGATGGCCGTTCTCTGCCGTTGTCCACCCGAGATCTGAGCTGGGTAATCCTCGGCGATGTTTCGAATGCCCAAGCGTTCGAGCCAATGATCGACGCGCGTCCCAAGGCTTTGCGGTGACAGGCGATCACCTGCCGGCGCATGTCGCCCGTCGGGCCCGTAGAAGCGTCGGATCCGTAGCCCAAGCGCCACGTTCTCGCGCACCGTCGCCCACGGCAATAGGCCATAGTCCTGCAGAATCAGGCTGCTCCCCGGTCGTGGGCGGTCCAGCCGCATTCCTCCGACGGTAATCGATCCGGCTTGGGGCTGCAGAAGGCCAGCCAGCAGCAGAAGCAGCGTGCTCTTTCCGCTTCCCGACGGGCCGATCACCGACCAGATCTCGCCCGGAAGGATGGTCAGGTTGAAGTTCCGGAAAACCTCTGGCCGGTGCGGGTAGCTGAACGACATCCCGCTGATGTTGATCATGTTTGGGCCTATTCCAGGAAGGCACTGTCGACCGAGACGGCGTACGACGCCGCCGAATCGAGCAGCCCGGCCTCGACCAACCACAGCGCGACGTCCGCATATTGTGCCTCAGATGGCAGTGCGGGTTCGGGATAGTCTGGCAGCGCATAGGCATTCTGGAGGGAACTGGGAATCAGGGCCTGCTCCAACAGGAGATCCCCCCAACGGGACTTGTCGGCGTTGATTGCGGCGGCGGCGCGGTTGACCGCACGAATGAATCGCCGCACCTCGTCTCCGCGGGTGTCCAGTACTTCGGATCTGAAAGCGTACACGCTGCAGCTAAGGTCGGGATGTGCTGAGTCTTCCGCGATGGACCTGGCTCCCTGCTGCACTGCAAGCGAAGCGAGCGGCTCAGGTAGTGTGGCTGCCTCGAGTTGGCCTGAGGCAAGCAAGGCCATTCGATCGGGGATCCTGGGGACGCCGAGAACTGTGATGTCATCGGATGCCACACCCTCTGCTCGCAGCAAGCGATCTGTCACATATTCGATCACTGTGCCCTCTGACACCCCGATCGGTTTGCCCCGCAGGTCTCCCACAGTATCGATCCTCGACGTTGCCGCTGCAAGGATCCGGAACTGAGGAAACTCTGGCGTTGCCGACATCGCGTAGCGAACCACCACAAGCCGCCGCTCCTGACGGTTGGCGAGTGCGACTGCAACCAGGTCACTGATGGCACCATCGGCCTCCTTGGCTTGCAGGAGTTGATCACGCTCCGCCGCCGCACCCGCGGGAAGCAGCGCCACGTTAAGGTCTTCATCTGCGAAGAATCCCTCTTCCTGCGCCACGTACAACGGCAGCGAGTCGAGGATCGGCAGCACTGCGATGTGGAGGGGACTCGTCACGCTGTGGCGTGGTCCGCATCCGGCTACGAGTCCCGCGAGGCCCCATATCCCGACGAAGGCTCTCGCGATTGGCTGCCGGAAGAACCTCATCAAAATGCCCTCTCGTGCTCAGGAGAGCGTCGCCAGAGCCAGGCTATCATCGTAGGGACGAGTGTAGGTGAGAACCGGCACCTCGTCGGGATCTGATGTCCGGTAGCTGAGCGTCGTGAGTGATGCGGTTGCTGGATAGCGATCGCTAATGCCATAGCGGTCGAGTAGACGCTTCTGCGATACGTGAACGCGCGCGTGCATCGCTTGCAGGATAGTGAAGGCGATTACGTCGCCGTGCGTCACCGCTGCCACGTGGTCTCCACGGTGTGCTGCGCGCGCTTCTGCGATGAATCGTGCGCCGCGAGCGGCGATGTCCTCAGGCACCTCGTAGCCGTCCTCGACCCCCGTGTATAGGTCCCAGCCGCGGGCCTCGACCTCCGACATCGGATGCCCCTCAAAGTAGCAGTCGATCTCGTCAATCAGCGGAGCGATGGTGATGGGCAGGTGAGCAAACTCGCTCTGCACGATCTCTGCGGTCTCAACTGCGCGGAGCTGCGGGCTTGCATAGAGCACCGTGAGGGCTGCGTTGCGCAGACTGGTTGCTGCAGCCAGGGCCTGGAGGCGTCCGGCGTCGCTGAGTCGGAAGCCGGGCAACCGACCGTAGATCAGGCCATCCGGGTTGTGGACGTGGCCGTGACGAATCAGTGTGATGGATGTGGTAGAGTTGTCCATAGAGCTATGATTCCTTGCGTGAGGGCTTGTCGGGAGCGTCAGGCTCTTGCCCAGTAGGTTACCAACACGCTAGTGAACAGGACGATGCTGATAGCGCTGTTGGTGTGGAAGAAAGCGACGTTGAGGTGGCCTAGATCCTCAGGCGACACCAAGTGGTGCTCCAGAACGAGCAGCATGCCCGCGAGAGCAAGCCCGACCGCGTAGATCCAGCCAAGTCCGCACTCGAACCCGAGCACGATGAGCACGGCCATCGTCAGAGTATGGCTTAGCGATGAAAGCCGCAGCGCGGCCGGTATCCCGAACCTTGCCGGTACAGCATGGAGGCCCAGTCTGCGGTCCACTTCGGCGTCCTGGCATGCGTAGATGATGTCGAAACCGCCGATCCAGAGCGTGACTGCGAGCAAGAGCAGCCAGGCTGTGAGGTCGCCTCGGGTGAAAAGCGATCCGCGCACAGCAATCCATGCCCCTACAGGTGCCAGACCGTCTGTGAAGCCCAGGATGTAGTGTGAGAGCCAGGTGAAGCGCTTGGTGAATGAGTATCCTACGAGGAACAGAACTGCCACAGGCAACAGGCGCAATGGGAGAGCTCCGAGCTGCCACGCAGACAGCGCAAAGACGGCGAACGCGATCACTGTACCGACCCAGGCTGTGCGAGTCGCGATACGGCCGCTTACCAGCGGTCGGTCTGAAGTTCGAGGGTTGAGTCCGTCGAGCACCCGATCGGCGAGGCGATTACTTCCCATAGCCACAGTCCTCGCAGCCGCCATCGCGACTGTGATCCAGCCGAACTGGTGCCACGTTGGCCTGCCGTTCGCCGCCAGGACCATTCCCAGATAGGCGAAGGGTAAGGCAAAGAGGGTATGCTCGAACTTGATCAGTTCCAGGAAATCGCGAATGCTCCTCACCATGGGGTGTATTGTACCATAGCCGTGCCTGGCCCAAGTTCATGAGCCATCGCGCTTTCTGGGGAGCGGTCTGCGTCAGGCTGTTACAGGTTCTGTGCCGCCGGGGCTCGCTAACACAATGCCAGAACCTTGTCCCAGCAGGAACTGCACGAAGAGCAGACCCTGTTGTACCGTTCTCTGCACGGTGCCGATCGTGTTCATGGGTTCGGTGATCTGGACAAGGTAGACATAGGCGATCGTGATGGTGGCGATGAGTATCGTCGTCCCGATTCCGATGAGTTGTTGCGTGCTGCCTCGGCCACGATGGAGCAGCCGTTCAGCGATGGCGCCCGATAGCAAGCCACCAGCCGCGGACACCCCGCAACCGATCAAGGTCGAAGATGATGTACTCGCGTCGATGAGCCCAGACAACCGAGCCACACCCAGGAGCACTACAGGCGCGACAAGCAACGCGATACCAACAGCGAACCGTCCGGTCCAGCCCTTACGCATCTGGGAGGCTCTTCCTTGACCTTGCGGTCACGATCGCGTGGCCCAGGACCCATACACCGAGACCGGCCCACACAGCCCGGGCCCACGGCCGTGCTTCGGTAGTGGCCATTCCGGCGACGAACAGCAGAAGGCCCACGTCCAGGGCCACGACATACTTGCGCTGATTCAGGATGACACGTGTCCTTACGCCAGCTTCGTAAGCCGCATAACGAGCCCACGACCAGATCGCCAAGAGAACGGCCAATCCGATCACCCACAAGCTGTTGCTAACCACACTCCACACATCGATCATACGCGTGCCTTTTCCTTAGGGTGCCCAGACGACGAAATTGTCGAACTGGAATATGGCCGGGCTGTCGGTGGCAGCCGTAGAGATCGAGAGACCCGCCTCACCTTCGCCAAGTTGGCTATTCTGGGCTTGATGTACCAGTGCGCCGTTGATGTAGAGCTCAAAGCTGGCGCCTTCGGCTTTCGCAGATAGTTGGTTAACGTCACCGGCCACTACTGCCAATGTTTGTGTCCAGTCGATGATGGGCTGCCAGGCTGTGCCATCCCACAGGCTGAACAGGAAATACCCATCGTCGCGTACACTGAACAGATAGTAACTGCCTTCTGTGTGGCGAAGAACCAAGCCGTATGCTGCACTCTCAGGACCACTCAGACGCTGCACCTCGACGCTCACCAAGTAGTCATCAGCAAAGGCTTGGCCGCCGGCAAGTTCGGGCGTACACCACCGGCTCACAGCTTGTTCGGCGTCGATCTCCCAGCGGTATGTACCGTCCTCGATGGCGCGACGGGTGCTACCCCAATCATCCTCGAACTGGCTCACGACCCATCCGTTGGTGTTGTCGTCGAAACTGTCCATGGTGATGGCGCGCCATCCGTCTGGAGCCGCCGGCACTGGAGCGCTGTCGGCCTCAGACAGTGGAGCGATGAATGCGGGTGGGGTGCCGGTGGGCGCGGTTGCGGTTGGAGTCGCAACGCCTACGGGCTCCACCCTGGGAGTTGCAGGCAGTGATGCAGCCGGTGTGAGTTCCTCGGCAATCACGTCAGCTTTGTCCCCTACTTCGCGGACGCGCGAGACGAGCGAAGCGATGCTGGTCGTTTGGTTGAGCCAGAGCCCTAGCAGACCCGCCGCGAGCAACACCAATGTCGATAGGAGAAGACCCCACACTCGGAACCACGCAAACTGCCGACGAATGGGAAAGAAGGGTGCAGGAGGTGGCAGACGCGAATCACCGTGCAGTGGCTCTACCTCCAACGCACGAAGCATCGACAGCGCTGTCTGGTGACGCTTGTCAAGAGGCAACTCCATCGCCTGCAGAATCACAGACCGTGTTCGGCTGTTCACGCGTGGAGCCAGCGCCTTCACCTGCAAGAACTGATAGGGGTTTGAGGTGCGCTCTCCCGCCGTCAGCGGCTGCTCACCTGTGATCGCGTGGTAGAGGGTTGCCCCGAGGCTGTAGATGTCGCTGCGGGCATCGACCTGGCTGGTGTGCATTCCCCAGCACTCGGGTGGAGCGTATTGCGGGACACCCAACACGCGCTTGGCCGTCCAGGTACGCGGGTCGCCGGGGTTCCAGAGGCCGACGACCTCGAAATTCGTCAGTAGCGCCTGATCATCCGGTGTGATCAGCACCGACTCAGGCCGGATATCTCTGTGCAGGACGCCTCGGCCGTGGGCATAGGCTAGGGCATCGAGGAGGTCCCTGGCCCAGGCGATGACACGGCTTTCCCTGATCGCGCCTTCACGGACAATCAGCTCAGAGAGTGGCTGACCCGCGAGCGATTGCTGCACCAAGTAGGCGTGCCACGTGGTCTGATCAGGAGTCGGGGCGGCGTCAGACTGAACGAAGGCATTGAGACAACGCACAATGTGAGGATTCTGGAGGCCTATGAGGGTCTCTGCCTCCTGCAGGAACGCCGAACGCAGGGCTTCCTCTTCCTCCAGCGTCATATCCGGTTGCGGGCTGAGTTCTCTGATGAAGATGGGCTCACCCAGCTCCTGATCCCAGCCACGGTAGCGCGCCTCGAGCGCGCCAATCTCCAGGAGCCGGTCGATCCGGTACCGGTCGCAGACTAGTGACCCGAGGCTAAGCATAGAGCTTTGGTTGATCCTCACCTGGCTGCAGAGCGGTCAACGGAGTTCGCCAGCGGATGCGCGTTGCCAAACGCGCTCGCTGGTTAGCCTCCATTGCCAAACAGCCGGCTCTGTGCCAAACGATCGTCCACCCGGCCCAGATGCTCGTAGGCGAGGCGCGTTGCCAGACGTCCGCGCGGCGTTCTGTCGATGAACCCGAGCTGCAGTAAGTAGGGTTCGACAACGTCCATGATCGTATCGGCTGCTTCACCGATCGACGCAGCAATAGTGTCCAGGCCGACGGGTCCCCCGTCGAACTTGGCGATGATGGCATCCAGGACCCTGCGGTCGAGATCGTCCAGCCCACGCTCGTCGATCTCCAACAAGGTAAGCGCCTCACCAGCGATCTCGCCTGTGATGATCCCCGCGGCGCGAACCTGGGCGTAGTCACGCACGCGCCGAAGGACTCGGAGCGCAACGCGGGGCGTTCCGCGGCCGCGCCTGGCTATCTCCGCTCGTCCCTCCGGCTCCAGCTCCACTCTGATGGCACGCGCTGCCCGTTCGACGATATCCTCGAGCGAAGCTTGATCGTAGAAATCGAGCCGGTAGACGGCGCCGAACCGCGTTCTGAGAGGGGCAGAGAGGAGGGCAAGCCGTGTTGTCGCGCCGACAACAGTAAAACGCGGCAGGTTTAGCCTGACTGTCCGTGCCCCAGGTCCCTGGCCGATCACCAGGTCCAGTGCGAAGTCCTCCATCGCTGGATAGAGGATCTCCTCCACTGCCTTCCCCAGGCGGTGGCATTCGTCGATGAACAACACCTCGTGCTCATGCAGGTTGCTCAGGATTGCCGCAAGATCCCCGGCACGTTCAATGGATGGACCGGCGGTCATGCGCAGGTTCGCATCCATCTCACGCGCGATGATGTGGGCGAGCGTCGTCTTTCCCAGTCCAGGCGGGCCGTAGAACAGCACGTGCTCCAGTGGTTCCGATCTTGCTCGTGATGCCTCGATCAGAATCCGCAGGTTCTCACGCACTCGGTCCTGTCCGATGAGGTCGTCAAGACGCTGGGGTCGCAGCGCACGGTCGAGCAGGGCCTCTTCGGGTTCTGGCTCAGGCGAAAGCGTTCTTCGATTGTCCATTCGGGGGTGTTGTCCTCGGGTGCAGTTCCATAGGTTATGTTATGCCATGAATCGGCCCGTTGGCAACAAGGGCCGCCTCGGGCCTGCGCGACGCTACGGATGAGCTGCGTCCGCAGCGTGCACGAGGAGTAGGGATAGAGCGGCTACGGTTCTAGCAACGCTGGCTGACCGTTTACGGTGATCGAGACATCGCTAATGGTTCTGAACTGGCGCAAGGTTGCCTCTATCTGCTGACGGATCTGGACGACTTGTTCGGCGCCACCAGAGTGCGCATTCAGCTCAATCGAGAAGTCAGCTTCGGCAACACCGTTGACGATCGCCAAACTTCTCAGCACAACCCGCTCGCCCCACGAACCGTCCCGTCCAGGATAGGATAGTACCTGAGCTGCTGACGGGATTGCCGACGTGAAGCCCTCTCGGTTTCCGGGGACCGGACCCCATAGGAGTCGCTCAAGCGACGCACGGCCGATTCCCTGCGTGCGCGGTACCCGCAGTGTCTGTGGCACGACCTCGCCGTCACGTACCCAGAACACGTTCGTCGCCATGGTGGCGGGATCGTCTGGGTGTAGCAGCCATACGGACTGCCAGGCAAGCGGACTCCCCTCCAGGGTGGCAACTTCCACAGTGGCCGCTTGCGTAGGGGGATGTGACGCGCCGGGGGACTGGAAGCCCAGCGATAGCGCGAGGAGCCCTTGATCGTCGGGCCTCTGCAGAAGTGTGTGAGTGCTCGAAATACGCGTTCCGTCGGCCCAAATCACTGACGCACGGACTTGCTGACCGGGCGCGCCGACACGGGCCAGTACTCCCAGTGGTAGCGTCACCGTTGCCAGCGGCTCGGGGAGCTCAACGTAGCCTCCGCCTGGTAGTCCTGCAAGGATCACCTGCTGGACCGCCGACGCTGTCACGCTGCCGTCACGAGGGCTGAACTCGAGAACCTCTACGCGCCCCGGCCCGGGAATGCCGCCGTAAGCGATGGAGGCAGCGAAGGTTGCCGCCTGCCCGTATTCGCCGTCTGCGATGACTGGCGCTTCAGCACAGAGCTGGTTACGTCCATCGAAAACACGGATAACCAGGGTACCCTCAAAGGGATAGCGTTGTGTATACCCCCGCACGGTCACAGGATTGCCGATGAGCTGCCCCGAGATTGGCACCTCCAGCGCGATCGTCTGGTTCGGTGGGGTTGTCGTTGCTGGCGTCTGCGTGAGAACCGGCGTTGCCGTCTCATGGGGAAGTTCGGTTGGTGGTGGGGTGGGTGTCTGCGCGGGCAAGCTCCCCGGAGTGTGCGTCGGATTCGCCGCATCTAGTGCCGGCGTGGCGGTCGGCGCCAACTGCGCTTCTGCGGAAGCGCGAGGTGTCGCCGTTGGCAGCCAAGGAAGCGGCGTTGGCTTTGGCCCCAGAAGGGTGCACCCGCACAGGGCCGCGCCGACGATCAACACGTACCACCGCTTCCATGTGCTCACTTTGTTCCTCCTGTGCTTCAGTCTGCCCGGATCCACGCCACAGCCGCGCGGCTCTCCATCAGCCGCTTGTGACGCTTCGCTAGAGCCGATCCGCAGCGTCTTGCTCTGCGTTCATAGCCAACGCTATGGCTCCAAGGACGCCAGCTTGGTTGCCCAGCTGCGGAGGTACGATGTATGCGTCGATTTGAGCCTGGATCATCGGTGACTGTATGTAGCCATTGAGCAATGACTGTACCTCAGCTCTTATCAGTGGGAATAGATGCGCCTGTGCCATAACGCCACCTCCCAGGATGATCCTCTGCGGAGAGAGCGTCACGATGAAGTTGGTCAGGCCCAAGGCGAGGTAGTGGGCCTCGAGTGCCCATGCAGGATGGTGCGGCGCGAGTGTCTCGGCACGCTGTCCCCAACGTGCCTCTATAGCGGGCCCACACGCCAATCCCTCAAGGCAGTCGCCGTGGTAGGGGCAGTTGCCGGGGAATGGGTCGGTTGCGGAATCGTGGGGAACGCGGAGATGACCCATTTCCGGATGCATGAGACCGTGGATCATCTTGCCCTCAACGACTGCGCCGCCGCCTATGCCCGTCCCGACCGTGAGATAGAGGCACGAGTCGAGACCCTGGGCTGCGCCCCACCGGTACTCGGAAAGCGCGGCCGCATTGACGTCGGTGTCGAACCCGACGGGTAGGTGTAGCGCTCGGCTGACCCTTCCCGCAAACTCCGTCTGTGACCAGCCGGGTTTGGGTGTTGTCGTCACGTACCCGAAGTGCGGCGACTTCGGGTTGGCATCCAGCGGACCAAAGCAAGCGATTCCGACAGCACGAAGGCCGTCGAACTTGCTGAAGAAGTCGATAGCTCTGCCGATGGACTCGTCGGGCGTGCCGGTCGAGTAGCGGATCTCCTCCCGGATATCACCCGGGCCGCTTCCAACCGCACAGACGAACTTGGTGCCCCCGCCCTCGATGCCGCCATACAGTGTCATTGTGTGTCTACTCGCTTTCCATTGGTGTGTGTGGGTGTTGTGACGCTCTTACCAATCCCGTCAAACAGATCAGGCTCTACAGGCGTCTGGCGCGACCTCCGTGAGGCCATAGCACCGTCCGATCTATTGTAGCATGGGTAGGCGACGCGACTATGCCACACCAGCTTCCGGAGCGCCTGACTGGCTGGGCTGCGGCGCGATCGGTGCTTCTACGCCCAGGAGCCTTGCGGCTGCGGCTATAGACGCTCCCTGAAGCAGGACCGATGTCAGCACAACGAAGAACACGACGTGGAAGATCAGGTCAGCCTCGGGAAGGTGGGCCAATGAAGGGAAGGTGGCCAGAATGATAGGCGCTGCGCCACGCAGACCAACCCAGGAGACAAACACTTTTTCGCGCCAACTGAGAGCGCTCGGAAACAGCCCAACAAAGACCGCGAGCGGCCTTGCGAGGAACATCAGACAGAGAGCGGTAATCAGACTGACACCGGCGACAGGCCAGAGCCTGGATGGGAACACAAGGAGTCCCAGCGTCAGGAACATGGTGATCTGCATGAGCCACGCCAGGCCATCGTGGAAGTGGAGCAGACCACGTTTCTGGGCATACTCAGGTTGTCCGATGACGATTCCAGCCAGGTAGACAGCCAGGAAGCCGCTGCCGCCCAGAACCGCTGTCAGCCCGAATGTCAGCAGCACCATAGCCAGGGTCAGAACCGGGTAGAGACCTTCGTAGCCCAACCGAAGGCGCCGGACGAGCCACAGTGTCACCTGGCCCATCGCCAGCCCGAGCACCGCGCCGACGATCATCTGGCGAAGGAAGATCACAACCAGGCTCAGAGGCGAAAGGTCAGGTTGTGTGATGATCTCGATCATCCCTACGGTCAGGAATATGGCCATGGGGTCGTTGCTGCCTGACTCCAACTCCAGAAGCGGCTTCAGGCGACCCTTTAGACTGATGCCTTTCGAGCGCAGGACGGAGAATACCGCCGCTGCATCCGTCGACGACACAATCGATCCCAGAAGCAAACCCTGAACGAGCGGGACGCCAAGTAGGAACTTGGCACACAGCCCAACCGTGACCGCCGTCAGCAAGACTCCCAGCGTGGCAAGCAAGAGGCTCTCGCGCATCACAGGCCGTACTGCCTTCCATTCTGTGTCCAGACCTCCCGAGAACAGAATCAGCACCAGTGCAACTACGCCGATGGACTGGGCCAGGGCTGGATCGTCAAAATGGATTCCACCAGGACCATCGGAGCCGGCAAACATGCCCACAACCAGGAACAGAAGAAGGGCGGGGATTCCGAAGCGGTCAGAGACTTTGCTCACGAGAACACTGACGAGTAGGGCAACTGAGACGGCGATGATGGTTCGCTCTAGCATGACCTTCGATGGGCCTCCAGTCCGGGGGTGTTATGTACCGTAGTATGACAGGGCGGGATATATGCGCAAGTTGGCCCGGGCGCTGCAACCGCCAGGCTGAGTTTGCCGAGCCCAGAAAGCGGTCTATACTACTGTCCACTGCGCCACAACTGTGGCTGGAGGTTGCCAATGCCAATCAGAATCGGGCTGGACCAGGAGTTGCACCGCATGCGGGACATGCTCTTCGAGATGGAGGAGCTCGTTAACACGTCCATGCGCAAGGCGATGGAGTCGCTGAAACAACGTGACGCCGACCTTGCCCGGCGGGTCATTTCGGAAGACGATACGGTGAACCAGATCCGCTATGAAATCGAGCAGTTCTGTGTTGACACAATCGCTACGCAGCAACCGGTCGCCACAGACCTGCGCACGATAATGGCGATCGTGCACATAGCTGTCGAGATGGAGCGCATGGGCGACCATGCTGCCGGTGTCGCCAAGATCACGCTGAAGGTCTGTGAAGAACCGCTGCTCAAACCCCTGATAGATCTTCCACGAATGGTGGACATCGCGACTGAGATGCTGTATGAGGGCGTTCGCGCTTTCATCGACAACGATGTTGACAAGGCGCGCGCCATTATCGATCGCGATGATGTCGTCGATGGTCTACACGACCAGATCTACCGCGAGCTGATCACGTACATGCTCGAAGACCCCAGCACCATCCGTCGCGCAACGAACCTCATCTGGGCATCGCACGCGGTTGAACGATTCGCGGACCGGGCCACGAATGTAGCGGAGCGGACGCTGTTTGTCGCTACTGGCCGTCTTGAGGATCTGACCTCCGAGGCCACCAAGGCCGCCCGAGGGCCACTAGCCGACAACTGACCCGTTAGGTTGGCGCCCCGCTCCTTGGCCCCCGCCGGAGCTCAATGCACAGGATTGCCAGAGGACCCTCAGTGGACACTGAGGGTCCTTTCGTGCTATGCCTGGGCCCGGTCAGTCTTCACGGACCCAGATCTGCATTGCACCTGGGCCCCTGTTGGCCCAGGCAAAGTAGGGAATGGCCACGAGGTCGATGGTCTGACTCTGGTGGTGACGCGTTTCGCGAGCGCAGCGGTAGGCGGACGTGCTCCAGTTGTCGCTGGATGTAACCACAGTACCGGTCGCCTGTATGACCTGGATGCCGCCCAGTAGATCCTTTCGGAAGGATGTCACAAACGTAGCGTCCTGTGGAAGCTTGACATCCCGCAGGTCGATGCCTCCATGGTCTGCGCTCTCCAGGCAGTAGATGAATGGCCCCCGCATCAGCGCCACTCTTCCCGTGTTCTCCAGAATATGGGGATGAGCTGCTACTCGCCGAACGTCCATGGGCAACTGGATGCATAGTGAGTCGCCGACTGCCCAGGTTCTGCGCACAGTTACGTACTGCCCAGGCACAGCAGTGCTGCGGCAGGGGGCATTGTTGATGCTGAGCGTTGGCAGTTCGCCAGGGTCCCCGCCTTGACACCAGTCTGGGATCCGCACATTCAGGCCATACTCCCCGGGCGTGAGCACCTCGACCACGATCTGCCCACTCCAGGGGTAACGCGTCCTTTGGACCAGGTTGACTGTCAGACCGTTAGGCAGAGATATGCTTGCCTCGTTCGCAGCGAATGTATGCAGCCAGATGAGGTCCTCGGACACGCTGTAGAGATAGCCTGGCATCTGCGCAATTGTTCGTGCGATGTTAGGAGGACAGCAGGCGCAGCCGAACCAGGGTTCTCGGCGGTGGACAGCCGCGCCAGGTTCGCCAATGAAATCCTGAGCCAGCGGGTTGACGTAGAAGTACATCATCCCATCGAGAGAGATGCCCGGGAGAGCTGCGTTGTAGAGCGCGCGCTCCATGACGTCGGCATACGCCGCCTCGCCCTCCAGCTGGAGCATTCGCCAGGCCCACATCACATTGGCGATGCCGGCGCAGGTCTCGGCGTACGCTCGCGCATTGGGCAGCTCGAAGTCCGCGCCGATAGCTTCGCCTTCGTGTCGTGCTCCCACGGCGCCAGTCACGTACATCTGACGTGACACCATGTGGTCCCAAAGTCTGCGCAGTGCTCGTTTTAGATCGCTGTCGCCAGTCTCGGCGAAGACATCAGTCGCTCCGGCGCTCAGATACAGGGCCCGAACGGCATGGCCTGCTAGTCGGTCGGCCTGCCTGTACGGCACGTGATCCTGGTGATAGGCTCGGCCACCGATGAGGCCTCGTCCGCGTGCCTCCAGAAAGTAGGCCGCCTGATCCAGATAGCGGCTCTCGCCAGTGGTACGCGCCAGTTCGACCAGGCCCATCTCGATTTCAGGGTGGCCCGGCGCTCCCTCGACCTGTCCGTGCCGAGTTCCGAAAGTCGCACAGATGAGGTCCGCATAGCGTTGGGCGACGGCGAGAAGCCGGTCGCTCCCGGTGACGCGGCTGTGCGCCACGGCGGCCTGGAACAGGTGCCCTGCGCAGTAAAGCTCATGCATATCGCGAAGGTTGCTCCAGCGCTGACCGCTTCGTTCAAGGGCGAAGTAAGTGTTGAGATATCCATCGTCTCTTTGAGCACGCTCGACCAACGCAGTCGCCGCCTCGACCATATCAGCCAAATCCGGGTCCTGTTCGTTAACAAGGGCCCACGACGCTCCCTCAAGCCACTTGTAGACGTCGCTATCGTTGAAGTAGATGCCCTGGAAGTCACCGGTGTAGTCGCCCGAAGCTCGCCGAAAGTTGTCGAGACGTCCTGTCTCCTCAAGGTGAGCGTACTGAGCCTTGAGCGTCGTGTCACGGTTCAGCTCACGCCGTGGCTTCCAGAATTCGTCGGTCAGCCTGATCGCGTTCAAAGGCACTGGACGAAGTCTTGCGGCTGGGCTGCGAGAGGTATCGACAACGACAGGGTCAATCGCGGCGCGGCTGTCTTGCATGGTGGACTCCTTCAGGTTTCGGAATCAGGGCTCGCGGCACGCCGACTGGTCTCGACAGCGCCGCTGCCGACTGCGAATATACACCCAGGAAACAGCGACAGCAAAGCAAGACGGGCACCAGGCGAACGTGGGCGTGGGTAGTTGGCTTTTCCTGTGCTATCTTCCCTGTAGTATAATGGTGATCACGATCCTGTAAGAAGGCTAGGTTCCTTGGCGCGCTCAGTTCGCTATCGGCTCTCACTATTTCTCGGCGCCATCGCCGTCGTGGTGCTGATTCTGTCGACGGTTGCCCAGGCGTCCCTCTGGTCGAACACCCACCTCGTCCTTGCGTTTGGCGCCGCCATTGCGCTGGCCAACGTTTGGTGTGTGCCCGCGGCTGGCGCCGTCGTGTCCCTGATGCCCATGATGGCAGCGTCGGCTCTGTTGGTGTTGGGACCTGCGACGGCGGGTTGGACAGTGGTCCTGGGGTCGCTGGGACACGCAGTTGTGCGGTATTGGCGGGGCAGCCGGAGTCCAGAGCTTCAGGAACCGAGCGGAACAGCGCTGATCGAGGTGACCGCCCTCAATACCGCGATGCACACGCTGGGGATACTCGCGGCGGGACAGGTCTTCGCGTGGGTGGGCGGCGAGTTTCCCCTGGCACACGTTCATCCTGCGGACATCTGGCGGCTGGCTCTGGCTGGCGTAACGTACATTGGCATCAACTACTTCCTGGCATGGGGCTACTTTGCCACTCGAGGCCCCGCAGCCTTGAGCGCATTCAGGCGTTCGCTACCCAGGATCCTGCTGTACGAAGGCCTGCCCATGGTCTTCTCCCCCCTGGCAGCGGTGGTTGCGACGCGACTCGGGATTGGCTATCTCCTGCTCTACCTTCTGGGATTCCTGACGGCGTCCCTCATCAGCCATTCGCTTGCAGTTACCAGCGAGCGCCTCCAGCGCAGGGTGAAAGAGCTAGATGGCCTACAGGCCGTTGGCCAGGCGCTCAGCACGAGCCTCGACATCGACACGGTGCTTAACGCCATCTACACTCAGGTCGTCGAGTTGATGCCTGCGCCGGCGTTCTATGTGGCTCTCTATGATCCCGACGTGGATGAGGTCTCCTTTGCCCTGAGCATCGAGGAGGGCATCAGGAGACCTCCCTCGGCACGCCGCGCACGGCGTGGTCTCACAGAGTATGTGATTCAGACTGGCGAGCCTCTGCTTATCTCGCGCGATGTTTCTGATCGCGTTGCCGCTTTGGGTCTGGAGTTTCTGGGGCGCGATGCGGCGTGTTGGCTTGGAGTACCGATCGCTGCAGGCGAAGAGGTACTCGGCATGATGGCAGTGCAGTCCTACGAGACTCCTGCTAGCTTTGATCGTTCGCACCTGGGAGTCCTGCAGACGATCGGCGCACAAGCGGCTATTGCTCTTCAGAACGCTCGTCTCTATGCGCGCACAGATGAGGCGTTGGCGCGACGCGTGCAAGAGCTGGATTCCGTCCTGCGTACAACGCGAGACGGCGTCCTGTTGCTGGACCAGGAGTTGCGCGTCCTGGCAGTGAACCGAGCGCTGGCCGAATTCGTCGGCGTGGCTCAGTTGGATCTTGTGAGGTATCCGATCGACTTGCTTCACGCCGACGGCGAGTCCCTCGCGACCCGGATTGGCTACGAGATGGACCAGCTTCGAGCGGACTGTACGCGTCTCCTGGCGAGCGAGATCGAACAGATAGAAGCGGTCGTCACGTTGAGCCCGTCCGGAAGGCATATCAGCCGGACTTTGACGCCGGTTCGCGAGTCTGAGGACGCGGTCACGGGCTGGTTGCTGATCTTTCGCGATCTGACGGAGCAACTGGAGCTCGACAAGCTCCGCGACGACCTGACGGGAATGCTGGTTCACGATCTCCGATCGCCGATGTCCCTTGTTCTCGCCAGCCTCTCCATGCTACAGGAGACCGGCGCTGATGAGGAACAGGAGCAAAGGCTTCTGGGAATCGCCCAACGGGGGAGTGAGCGCGTACTCGGCTTGATCGATGAACTCCTTGATATTGGCCAGCTCGAGCTGGGCCAATTGCCGTTGACACTGGAGTGCGTCCCGGTCGACGACCTGTTGGGCGAGGTGGTTGCGCGCTACTTGCCAGTCGCCATATCGGATCGCATTGATCTGCGGGTGCACAGCGAGCCAGACCTGCCAGACCTCTACGCTGACCGCTCCCTGTTTCTGAGAGTGCTCTCGAACTTGGTGGACAACGCGCTCAAGTTCACGCCCGACGGCGGCGTCGTGACGCTAGCAGCCGCACTCGATTCGCGGGCTCCTGAGCAACGTCTGTTGCTGTCGGTCCGTGACAATGGGCCGGGCATTCCACGGGAAGCACTACCACGGCTGTTCGAGAAGTTCCAGCAGGTCACAACCGTCCAGGGCCGCCGACGCGGGACAGGGTTAGGCTTGCCGTTCTGCAAGCTGGTGGTTGAGGCACACGGGGGCCGCATCTGGGTCGACACGGTTGTTGGCGAAGGGAGTACTTTCTCGCTGCTCTTGCCGGTCGCAGGGCCAGACGGCTCAGACTCGGCGTCAGCGACTCAGTAGGTCCTGACGGTTTCGTAGCTCCTCCGCACCATGAGCATCACGCGCTCGATTTGGTCCAGATCGTCGATGTGTATCGTCAGCCAGCGACCGATTTCGCGCTCGCCAGCCCGGAACGTCTCCGTGGTGTAGACCCGGCTCATTTCCTCACGGTCACGCTTTCGAATCTGCGTGATGACGACACCGTCGGTAACCAGGAAGGCGAATAGCTTGCCGTCAACCAGGTAGGCTGGGCACCCGAACATCCTGCGAGTCGTGACGTTGGGCCAGTCCAACACCTGTGACTCGATGCGCTGGCGCAGCTCTTGTGCTTCGGACTCCGAGTAGTAGATCATGGGTTATTCGACCGGTTGCGGTCCATCAGCCTGGATTTCGGCCAGAACGTAGCTGACCGATCCATCGTCGTAGCGAACTAGGGTATGGGGCGGCTCTGTGCGATACCAGGCTGATTCCTTCCGCACGCGACCCATTTCGTCACCCCAAGTCAGATCCACCCGCCATGTTACGTAGTTTCCTGCCGGTGTCCAGACTGGCTCGCCACCTCTGACGTGCAAGAATGCGCTGGTTACTCCTGACTCCCCGTTCTGGTTCCGGACCACCATCGCCACGTGCGTGCCGTACGGCAACTCGAAGGCTAGGCCACTACCTCTCCATGCCCACTCTCTGAGTGCCAGGTGGTAGCCAGACGACCCGCTTGAGGATAGCGGGGCCTCCGTACTGAAGGTCTCTTCTCCAACAGGCGCGGGGAGGGGTTCAGCATACACCAGTTGGTATTGCTGCACACCCTGAATTTCGTGTAGTGATAGAGTCCTCAAGCGGAGATCCGGCTGCGACCACTGGGCGGTCAACGACCAGGTGGTTGGCTCGGCAGCCCGTGCACTGCTGAGGAGATCTGTAAGGCCTGATGGCAGCTGCTTTGGCTGGAAGTCGAGGTCGCGAAACGGCCTCGGGAGCTCTTCTACTAGATCGAAGCCGGTGTGGTGGGCTTCGCAGGTCAAGACTATCTCCGCTGGGGAGCGCGCTCCTGTCCGCGTGCAGATTGCCTCGCCGCGCTCCCGACCGAGTCGATCCTGGATGCTGTAGCGCCAGGTCTCTGTACCTAACCAGGTAGGCGCAGTGGACAGAACGAGGTGGTTGTCCAGCACTCTCTCCGGGTGGCGGTTGAGAACGACCTCGCTCATGCCAGCGTAGCTGAACACTCCCACCAGGACCAGCGCCGGCACAATCCATCCCCACCGAAGGATAACGCTGTGCCGCGACGACGTGCGGTCCAGTGCCTCGTCGGGTTCTGATGCTCGCCACAGCATCCAGAGGGCAAGGATTGATACGGGCGCCGCCAAGGCAGCAGCGCACAGCAACATCGCCCCGACCGTGCCCACGCCGCGTGTCGAAAGGAAGCTTGCGCTAACCAGTAACAGCGTCGCGATCGCGTTGAAGCCCGCGTGGACGACCATTGCCGGCACAATCGAACCGGTTCGCCAGGCGATCAGCCCCAATGCCAGCGATACAGGCACCAATCCGAGAAACCCCTGGAAACGCAAGTGGTACGCCGCAAAGAGAACGCCGCCAACGACGGCGCCTAGCCACGGCCTGGGGGCCTCGTAGGCGCGCTGGATGTAGCCGCGAAACATCAGCTCTTCACAAGCTGGCGCGACAAAGACAGTGGTCACCGCCAGAAGCAGCGCCTGCCAAGCATCCGCAGGGTACTGCGCTGGGGCGACTGACGTCGTGTAACCCAGCACGAGCGACGATAGCAGGTTGAGTGTGACCCCGGCGATCCACAAGCCTGGCACGGTTGCCAGCGCCAGCAAGAGCACGCGTGTCTCGGGCCTTCGTAGTCTGAGCGTCTCGCCTATTGGCAGACGCTCGAGGCGGGCAAAGACCAGCATCAGGGCAACCAGCCCAACCTCTACCGCAATGCCGATCGCGTAACGCTGTGGTGTGCTCACCTTTGGACTGGCCGAGACGATGAGCACACTGATTCCCAGGACCAGGTAGAGGTTGGCAGCCAGTCTTGTCGGACGCCGGGGCTGTTGACTGTTCATTCAACAAGCCTGGCCTTTGGCGTGACCGTGGGCACGGGGATCGGTGGGACTACCATTGCGTGCCCGCGTGGGTGGCAGCCTGCAAGGTGCACCATCAAGCGCGCTGCGACTCCACCTCGACTCCCGGAATGGCAACACGCTTCTCAACGTGGTGCATAACCCACGTCATGAGCAGCACGATCGCGAGGTAGACAAGACCAATGAGTGGCAACATCAGCATCTGATTGTAGTGGCGGCTCATGATTCTACGGGCCTCCCCAAAGAGGTCCGATACAGCAATGAGCGACACGACCGAGGTGTATTTGACCATGTAGGCTGCCTCGTTCGACCACGGCGCAACGGCGAGACGGAGAGCTTGTGGCAACACGATGTGGAGGATGGCTTGAGAGCGCGTCATACCGAGCGCGCGCGCCGCCGTCAGCTGGCCTGCTCCGATGGCCTGGATTGCCCCGCGGAAGTACTCAGCCTGGTAGGCGCCGCTGTTGATCCCCAGTGCTGCATAGGCCGCAGCCATCGGCTTGAGAACCAGAAAGCCCTCGGGTAGCCCAAGGCTGACCAGTAGGGCGTTCAGCCCTGTGTCAGCCAGACCGTAGTAGATGAAGAAGAGCTGCACCAGTTGCGGGGTGCCGCGGATAATGTCCACGAAGGCAGTGGCGACGGCGCGCATGGCTCTCGTGCCGTAGACTCGCAACAGCGAAGTCGGCAGGCCGATCAGAAAACCAATCAGCAGCGCTCCCGCACTCAGCTTCAGCGTGACGACAAGGCCCTGGCCAAGGTTGGGCCAGATCATCTCCCAGAAAGCGGCCAGGTCTAGTCCCATCTATCGGCGCTCCTCGGACTGCAGCGATTCCCTATCACCCGCCAATGTTCTGTTCATCGCCATACAGATCCGCGATCTTGCCAAGGAACTCAGCGGTCCGGGGGTGCTTGGCGGCGTAGAAAAGCTGCGCCGGCGGGCCCTCCTCGACGATATAGCCCCCTTCCATAAACACAATCCGATTGGCGACCTCTCTGGCGAACCCCATCTCGTGGGTGACGACGAGCATCGTCATGTGTTCCTGTGCGAGTTTCTTCATCACGTCGAGTACCTCGCCGATCAGCTCAGGGTCGAGAGCAGAAGTCGGCTCGTCGAAGAGCATCACCTTTGGCTTCATAGCCAGAGCCCGAGCAATCGCTACTCGCTGCTTCTGACCACCGGACAGCTGACCCGGATAAGCGTCTACTTTCTCTTCCAGGCCAACGCGCTCCAGTTCCCACCTGGCCAACTCAAGGGCCTGGCTACGCTCCATATGGAGCACTCTGATCGGGCCAATAGCAACGTTCTTGATGGCGGTCAGGTGGTTGAACAGGTTGAAATCCTGAAAGACCATGCCGACTTCGGCACGCACTTCGTTGAGGTTGCATTCAGGGGCAGTCACCTCAACGCCATCGAGCCAGACCTGTCCAGAGTCAGGCTGGGTAAGTTGATTGATACAGCGCAGCAATGTGCTCTTACCGGTACCACTAGGGCCGATGATAACGACAACCTCGCCTCTGGTGACATCGAGCGACACGCCTTTCAGCACCTCTAGATCCCCATAGCGTTTGTGGAGGTCGCGGATACGGACGATCGGCGCAGCGAGTGTTTGGTCTGTCATCTCGGGTCGACTCCTTCGTCGTGCGTCACGACGATCTACAGCTCAATCGACGTTAACTCGTCGCGGTCAGTGTCAAGAATGGCAAACGACGGTCGGTCCCAGCGCGCATTACCGAGTGCTCCCGGGTTGATCACGCGCGTACGCCCAAGCCGCTGATCCTGACGCCTGTGGCTGTGTCCCACGATGATGTAGTCAGTCTCGCCAGCCACGATCAGGCGGTGGGCCTCGATGGCGTTGCTATCGTGTGCCAAGGCGATCGACACCCCATCAAGTGTTAGCTGGTGAAGCGGCTTGAAGCAACCAACGCCGAACAGCTCAACTGCTGTCGTCCCGAGAGCTGCGTCGTGGTCCATGTTTCCACGGGCAACCAGCATTTTGAACCCCTCAAACAGGCGGAGCGTTCCTGCCGAGGTGACGTCGCCTGCATGAAGTACCGCCACTATGCCCTCTGATCTCAGTCGTGCCAGGGCCCGACCGACGGCATCCCGGTCGTTGTGTGTGTCGGAGATAAGGCCGATGCGCATGGTGCAAGTGGTGGGCTATGGTCCTGTATGCCCCATCGGCGTCAGGATTCGCGCACGTCCAGGACTTCGATGTTTAACTGCCGCATGGTCTCGACTAGCATACCCTTGTCGACGCAGCACACCTTGATCACGAGCAATCCGTGGCCGTGTCCTTCACCGTGAAAGGTGCCCAAGGCAACGATGTCGCCGCCAATGCCCGCAATCGCGCCAGCGATCCGGCTTAGCGTCCCAGGTTGATCGTGAACCTGAATTGTCAGCCGGGTGCCCAGGTCGCGCGCTCCCATCATCTCCAAGAGGATCTTGAAGATATCCGTCTCGGTGATAATGCCTACTACGGTCTTGTCACGGGTAACCGGCAGGCCACTGACGGCATTGTCGACCATGATGCGTGCCGCTTCCTCAAGGGGAGCGTCCTCCGTCACGGTGACGACGTCCTTGGCCATGATCTCCTTCACCTTCAGCTTCGACAGGAGGTAACCGATTTCGTAGACGTTGAGGCTCGTGGCGGGTGAGGGGGAGGCATAGAGGAGGTCCTTCTCAGCAACAATGCCAACGAGGTGGCCATGCCTGTCCACAACCGGCATGCGGCGCACCTTCTTCTGACGCATCAGGTTCAGCGCTTCGGACACCGGGGTGTCCGGAGATACAGTTACTGGATTCTGGGTCATCCGGTCCTTGACTAGCATCGCTGTCTCCTCGAATTAGAACTGGCGAACGGCTGGCTGGGTTGTCAGAGTCGGACGCGGCCCACCGGCGGAGCGAGGCGTGAATGGGTCACTACGTCCAACGATGCTATTATGGCATAGCTCGCATCTTTTACAACCGCCGTCTGCTGCGGCGCTGGAGGAAGAGAATGAACGATAATATGGTGTCGCGTGTCCCGCGCGGATCGCTGGAGCGGTTCTGCTGCCAAGTGTTCGAGAGCCTTGGCTTGTCGTCGGAGGATGGAGCGATGGCAGCTGAGGTGCTGGTATCGGCCGATGCGCGTGGGATCCCCTCTCACGGTGTTGCGCGACTCGGCAGGTACGTGCACGGCCTGAAGGTGGGACTGATGAGGCCGGAGGCGATGCCCGAGATCCTACATGAGACGGCCACTTCCTTGGTGGTGGACGCGCACGGCGCAATGGGCGCTCCAGTGAGCGTTCGCACCATGAGAGACGTGATGGCGAAGGCGAGATTGGCTGGCACTGCATTCGGCTGCGTTCGTGACTCAAACCACTTCGGAATAGCTGGCTTCTATGCGATGCTGCCCCTTAGCGAAGACATGATCGGCGTGGCAATGACCAACACAGCGGCACTCGGCGTCCCGACTTTTGGCCGTCTTCCGATGCTGGGAACGAATCCCCTGGCCTTTGCCGCGCCCGCAGATGAAGAAGTGGCCTTTGTACTCGATATGTCGACCCTGGTAGTCACCCGGGGAAAGGTCGAGGTATACGATCGGCAGGCAAAGGCCCTTCCGGAAGGTTGGGCGGTGGATGCGAGAGGGCGCTCGGCGACCGATCCCGAGCAGATTCTGCACAACTTGACCTATCAGATTGGGGGAGGGATCCTGCCACTGGGAGGTCTGGGTGAGGTTCTTGGCGGACACAAGGGCTATGGTCTGGCCGTGATGGTCGACGTACTCTGCGCGGTTCTGTCTGGTGGCGCGTTGGCGTCGGAAATCGCCGATACGCCCGGCTCGAGCGCTCGGGTAAGCCACTTCTTCGGGGCGATGCGGGTCGACGCATTCCGCGATGCACTCGCGTTTCGCCGCGATATGGATCGGTTGTTGCGAACGCTGCGGAAAGCCGAACCTGCAGAGGGGCAGGACCAGATATATGTCGCGGGACAGAAGGAGAGGGAGCACGAGGATGCGTGTACGCGCGACGGCGTGCCAGTGCCAACGAAGGTCCTTGAGGAGTTACGGGAGATCGGAATACGGCAAGGGGTTCGCCTCTAGGTTGGGGGGGCGGTAGCGGCACTCCTCTTTCAGCCCAAGCCGAGCAGGCAGCCTGGGCGCCGGGGAGTCCCTCAGCTGATCTTGGAGACTCCCCGGCGCTATCATGTCAGAAATCCCCAGCCGTCCGTTTGGCGGCGGTGAGTGTGTTCTTCAACAACATCGCTATCGTCATCGGACCCACGCCACCTGGCACCGGGGTGATCCAGCCCGCCACCTCCTTCGCTTCGTCGAAGGCGACGTCTCCCACGAGCCGGTAGCCCCGCTTACGCGTGGGATCATCAACCTGATTGATGCCCACGTCGATGACGACGGCGCCGGGCTTGATCCAATCACCTCGAACCATCTCCGTTCGTCCGACGGCCGCCACCAGGATGTCCGCACGGCTCACGATTCCCGGCAGATCGAGGCTCCGCGAGTGGCAAATGGTCAGTGTCGCATTGCGTTTCAGTAGGAGCATTGACACCGGAAGGCCGACGATGTTGCTACGCCCAAGCACGACGGCTTCCTTGCCTGAGATCTCGATTCCTATCCGGTCGAGAAGCTCGATAACCCCCGACGGTGTGGCCGGAGCAAACAGCGGGTCGCGGCCCTTCATCGCGAGCCGGCCGATGTTGATCGGATGGAATCCATCGACGTCCTTGTGGAGGTCAATGGCGCTAAGGATCCCGCTTTCATCGAGGTGACTCGGGAGTGGCAACTGAACCAGAATGCCGTGGATTGTGGGATCGGCGTCCAGTTCGCGCACCTTGGCTTCGACCTGCTCCTGCGAGGCATCCTTGGGAAGTTCGACACCAACGGAACGGATGCCGACCTCACCACAGCGGCGCTGTTTCATACGCACATAGGTCTGTGACGCAGGGTTGTCGCCCACCAACACTGTGGCTAGTCCGGGCACGATCCCATGGCCGCGTCCCAGCTTTGCGACCTCTTCCTCTACTTCCTCCTGAATGGTTTGGGCGATTGCTGTACCATCGATGATCTGTGCAGTCATACGATCTCCTTTGCAGGGTCTTGGCGGCCAACGAGGCCAGGCAAACTAGGAGAGTCCAACGATCTTGCCATCCTTGATGTCGATGTTGATAAAGTTGGGGTAGCTCGGAAGGCCGGGCATCGTGCTCATCTCTCCAGCGAGAGGGTACAGGAACCCCGCCCCGACACTGGCGCGGATGTCGCGGATGGGAAACGTATAGCCCCTCGGCACGCCCTTCAGGGTCGGATCATGGCTGAGCGATAGATGGGTCTTGGCCATGCAGATGGGCAGCTTGTCATAACCCAAGGAGGTGTAGAGATCCACCTTTGCCTCTGCCTCGGGGCTATAATCCACTCCATCGGCACCGTAGACCTCACGTGCCAGAATCTCAATCTTGGCTTTGATGGGCAACGCGACGTCATAGAGATAGCGGAAGTCCGAAGGCTCGTCAGTGGCGCGGGCGACTGCCGCGGCAAGTTCGACAGCGCCTTCACCGCCCTCCGCCCAATGCTTGGCCACTACAGCATCAAACGCGCCCGCCTCGAGCGCTGCTTCGCGGACCGCGTCCCACTCGGCCGGCGAGTCGGTTGGGAATGCATTGATCGCAACGACCACAGGCACGCCGAACCGCCGCGCGATACCAATGTGTGTCGTGAGGTTCGTAGCCCCTGCCCGAAGCAGGTCAAGGTTCTCTTCGGTATAGGCTCTGTCCAATGGCCGGCCGGGTACCACACGAGGACCGCCCCCGTGCATCTTGAGTGCGCGAACCGTCGCCACAAGGACCACCGCGCTCGGTACCATGCCGGACGTGCGGCACTTGATGTCGAAAAACTTCTCCATTCCGATGTCGGCGCCGAAGCCTGACTCGGTGATCAGGAAATCTGCCACCTTTGAACCAATCTGGTCGGCGATGATCGATGAGTTGCCGTGGGCGATGTTTGCGAACGGGCCTGCGTGCACGAAGGCCGGCTGTTCCTCGAGCGTCTGCAGCAGGTTGGGCATGATGGCATCTTTCATAAGCACTGCCATCGCGCCTGCGACGCCCAGGTCCTCGGTGGTGATCGGCTTCGGGTTCTTGGCGGCATCGTCGGTTCCGACTACGATCCGCCCGATGCGCTCGCGCATATCCTGGAGGCTGGTCGATAGTGCCAGAATCGCCATTAGCTCGCTCGACACCGTAATGTCGAATCCGGTCTGGCGAACTGGACCGTCCGCTTTGTCTCCCAGACCCACGACCACGTTGCGTACGGTCCGGTCGTTCATATCAACGACTCGGTTCCAGGTCACTGAGTAGGGATCGATGTGCAGTTTGCGCAGTCCCTGGCGCTCGAAGAAGGCATCACTCCAGCGGCTCTCGTGGTAGATCCGTGCGTCAATCGCCGCAGCGCACAGATTGTGTGCCACGCCGATCGCGTGGATATCCCCTGTCAGATGGAGGTTGAAATCCTCCATCGGCACGATCTGGCTGTAGCCCCCGCCTGCGGCGCCGCCCTTGATCCCAAAGGTTGGGCCCATCGAGGGTTGCCGGATGGCTGCGATGGCCTTGTAACCGAGCTGGCCGAGAGCTTGCGTGAGGCCGATCGTGGTGGTTGTCTTGCCTTCTCCCAGGGGCGTCGGCGTGATGGCAGTCACGTCAACGTATCTCGCATTGGGGCGGTCCTTCAGCTTCTCGCGCACATCGAGGTGTACCTTGGCTTTGTAGGTGCCGAACAGCTCGAGATCCGACGACTCAAGCCCAATTGATGTGGCGATATCGAGGATGGGTCGCACCTCTGCGGACTGCGCGATGTCGATATCCTTCGGTACTGGACTTGTCTTCTTTACGGCCATACGGTTACCTCCTCTGTGTAATGTCAAGACACTGGTCTTACTACGGTCGCATAGACGAGCCCCAGGTCGCGCGCGTGGGGCCGACACGGGCACCGGCTTGGTCTGTTCGGCCTAGAATGCACCAAGCTGACAGGTGACGATCTTCACCTCTAGCACTTCGGCAATCCAGCCGAACTGCAGGCGAGTGATGCCATATAGATCCGCCAGAACCCACGCCCGTGCGCACGTGAGGCGTCTGTCATCGTCCACGGCCTCACTGATGGCTGCCTCCAGACCCTCAGGGACCGGCAAGTCAGTTACACCGCCGGCGTGCCAGCCCTGCTTCCCGGGGTAGCCAAAGAGGCCCAGCTGACAGCTCGCCAGTCTGACGCCGAGAGCGTCTGCTGACTTGCCGACTTCGCCAGGCGTGATCCGTTCCTGCGAAGCGACGACGAACGCGTCGCGGCAGGCAAGCTTTCCTTCGGTGAGGTGCGCCTGGACCGCTGCGGCGATAGGTGGGGCGGGGACATAGTCCGATGGTGTTCTGGGTACCTTCGTCATCGTGCCCTCCTGCGGCTACTTGGAGACTCAATGCTGATCAGCACTATGAAGATAGTCGTCTCGCGGCGGAACGCAAGTTGTTGCATTTGCCACAGAGAGACCTAGAATCTGTGTGTGGGCTCATCCAAGCGCGTGGGTTGGCCACGCGTTGGCCCTTTGTCGAAACGGAGGAATGGGACCTATGTGGGCGGAATTCAAGAAGTTCATAATGCGTGGGAATGTGCTTGACTTGGCAATTGGCGTGATCATCGGCGGGGCCTTTGGCGCGATCGTGCAGTCGCTTGTAAAGGACATCATCATGCCGCCCATCGGCCTGCTGCTCGGAAAGGTTGACTTCGCCAACCTGTTCATCAACATCTCGGGTACGAAGTACGCAAGCCTGGCTGCGGCGCAGGAGGCAGGGGCGGCCACGATCAACTATGGCCTCTTCATCAACACAGTGATCAACTTCCTGATCCTGGCTTTCGTCATCTTCCTGATCGTGAAGCAGGTTAACAAGCTCAAGGCTCCTGAGCCTGTTGCCGAGCCCACGACAAAGCAGTGCCCCTTCTGTTTCACAGATATCCCCAAGGCAGCGAAGCGCTGCCCCAACTGCACTTCACAGCTCTAGGCGACAGAGCATAGGAGAGCACCAGAGGCTGCAATGGAGCCACGCGTCGACCGGGTGGGGTTCGGCTGGATTGAAGTGGCTGGCAGCCGCTACGACTGCGACATCGTGATCGATTTGGGGGGTGCCGTACGCAAGCGACGCAAGAAGCTGTCAAAGGAGGTGTACGGCACCTCTCACATGATTTCCATCGCTGAGGCCCGGGATGTGTACGAGGAGGGTTGCCGAACCTTGATCATTGGCTCCGGGAAGTTCGGACGCGTACAACTCTCGCCAGAGGCACAGTCCTTCTTCGCTGAACACTCCGTCGTCGTCGCTCTTCTGCCCACGCAGGATGCCATCGTGCGCTGGAATCTGGCCAGGGGTGCCGTTGTGGGTCTCTTCCATGTTACCTGCTAGGTCTGCGCGCGAGCTGGTGTCAGCTCACGTGCGATGCAGAATCAGACGCGGCAAGGACCGGAGTTCGGGAGGCCCGATGAGGGAGGTCGCCAGGACAAATGCGACTCCGCCGGTGATCGTGCCGGTGAGACTGGCGACAAAGGGTGTTGCATCGGGCATGAGCCGCCCCAATCCCACCACTGCAGCGCCCATCACGAACGACGTGGCGCTGGCGCGCATTGCCGAAGGCCCCACTCTCCATCGTCCTGCTTGACCCAATCGACGCTTAGCGATGAGCATCAAGAGGATGACCTGGACTCCGACTCCGAGCGCATTAGCCCAGGCAAGTCCTGCGTGCCCCAGAGGTTTCAGCAGGAGCAAGCTGGCACCAGCATTCGCGGCGAGCCCGACGATAGCAGCGGCGAGCGGCGTCCACATGTCGCGCTGAGCAT
>JAXDDP010000041.1:0-17525 GCA_034676785.1 Anaerolineae bacterium
GGCACCAGGTCGATCACCACCAGCTCCGGGCGGCAGAGGAAGCGCAGGCGCGGGGCGTTGGCGCGCTCCATGCCAATGCCACGGGAGACGATGAGCGTTCTGCCAGGCGCCAGCGTTGTTGCGCCCGCGATCCAGCCACGCGGCACGCGCGATAGGTTGAGCAACGGGCCGATCAGGGGCAGGCGAACCTGCCCGCCGTGGGTGTGTCCCGCGATCAGGAGATCGGCTTCGACCGGACCCAGGCTGAAGTTTGGGCTGTGACCGATGACGATGTGGAAGGCGTCCTGTGGCGGGATCGCCACCCCCTGGCCGAACGCGTCCCCCATCCCCAGGCCGGTCAAGGTCAGGGGGCCCAGATTGTAGGACGTGGTCTCCTCGATCGTGACGACAGGCAGGCCAGCAAAGGCGCCGGTCCATACGCCGGACTCGTCGACATTTCCTGCCACGGCATAGGCGCCCAGGGGAGCGTGGAGGCCCGCCTCAACCATCAGCACGCGCAGCGCGTCGATTTCGTCCGCATAACTACGGCTGCGCCGCCCGAGCTGGATGTAATCGCCCGCGAAGAGGATCAGATCGGGATCCTGGGCCATGGCGGTCCTCAGGACACGCGCCTCGTAGGGGCCGGGAACGTCAGTCTGAATGTCCGCGAGGACGACGACACGAACCGGCTCTGTCATCTTGGACGTGGGCAGGGTCAGATTGCTCACCTGGAGCCAATGGGGCTCGATGACAAAAGCCTCCAGAGCTGCCAGCCCGAGGAGGGCGACCGTGGCCCAGTGCACCAGCGCCACCCGGGGCGTCCCTTTCAGGAGGAACCCCGCACCAAGCTGGTACACCGGCACGTGGAAAAACGCCGTCCAGGCCAGGATCTGCGCGGCGCCGAAACTGTCACCACCGTTCACGATGGCGCTGGCAACGCCAAACAGGAGCAGGAGAGCCAACGCGCCGGCTGACGCGATGGCTGCGCGGCGATCCGGGCCACCCTGCGCCGCCTTACGTGTGCCCACCCATAGGGCCACGATGATCAGCAGGCCGAGGGCATGGTGTGCTACGAGATTCACGGATTCCGACCCCCGGGACCCACCTGGCTGTCCATCTGTGGCCAGTTTCCCAGGGCCGCGAGCTCGTGCGCGAGCAGCCGTGCCAGGTAAGGCTGCACCTGCCAGTACGCGACCAACGCCTGGTACTCCGCGATGCTCTGCGGATCGCCCGGCGTGGTCGACTTGATCGCGCGGATCATCAGGTTCTTGTCGGTGTGCTCGGGCGAGACGAACTCCACGACATCGGTCCGGTATCCCATCATCCGCATGATCTGAGCGCGAAGGCTGTCCGTCAGCACGTCGCCCAGACGGTCCTTGAGAATCCCGTGGCGCAGCACGGGCTGGAATACCGGGGGCATGGGATGGGCCGACATCTGCGCCTGCAGGTTGTGGTGGCAGCAGGGCGCGCTGAAGATCAGGTGTGCTCCCCATTTGACCGCCTGTGCCAGTGCCTCGTCGGTCGCCGTGTCACATGCGTGGAGCGCCAGGACGATGTCCGGTTGTTCCTCAGGCTGGTAGTCGATGATGCGGCTGACCTCGAAGTGGAGGTCTGTCCAACCCAGCTCTGCCGCCAGGGCATTCCGCTTGGCCATCAGCTCCGCCTTGACGTCGATCCCGACGGCCTGGACGGGCAGGGCGAGCGAATGGCTCAGATAGTGGTAGACGGCAAAGGTCAGGTCCGCGCTGCCACACCCGCAGTCGACGATCCGGATGGGGGTATCGAGCTGTGCCAGCGCCTCGGTCTCGACGATCAGGCGCAAGAATTCGTTGATCTGGCGGTATTTGCGCTGCCTGCCAGCCCGGATCTGGCCATCAGGTGTCTGAATCTCCAAAGCCTGTAACAGAGGGTCCGGTGCTGTGCCCGGGAGCAGGTAGGGCTTTCGGCGATCGTGCTCGAGCGGTGGCGCCTCGCCTGGCTGTTGTGCCCGTCGTCGTGACATCCGCACTGAGCCCTTGCGCGAGATCTGTACCTGAATCTCGCCCTCCGTGGTCACGATAGCAATCTGGCTGAAGGGCAACGCCAGTAGCTCATGCACCTTGTCGCGAGCCTCCGCGCCGGCATAGTTCTTGGTGGTGTCCTGCCTTTCGTCAAGGTGCGAGACCTGCAGGTGCCAGGCCCCCTGGATCGCCACCGGGCGCACCGTGACGCGGCGCCAGGGGAGATCGTATCCCCGCCGCCGCCCGCTGAACGTCGCCTTGACGAACGTCTCTGCGTCAAGGATCGCTCCCTCGACGATGCGCTGGTAATCCTCAGCCTGTGGCATAGCGCCCTCCAGTTCCCGACGGCAAGATCCTATCACAGATCCAGAGCCAGGGTTAGCCGCGGTGCAACTTCCTCCGGCGCGACCTGCTCGACGGTGATGTTGGAGCAGTCGTTGAATGCTGCGAACGCCCGTAGCTCCCTCGCCAGGTCCGGCAGCGCTTGCTCGAAGTCGGCGAAGTCTGGCTCGAACGTGAGCTGACGCACGATCAGGGTCCCGGTGGCGCGGTCGGCTTTCGTGTCCACGCGCCCGATGAACCGGTCGCCCCAGAGGACCGGCAGCGCGAAGTAACCGTAGCGCCGCTTCTCCCGGGGCAGATAGCACTCGAGGCGGTAATCGAAGCCGAAGACGAGCTCCATCCAGGTGCGGCGGATGACCAGGTTGTCGAAGGGCGAGAGGATGTGGGCGGATGGCTTGCCCGAATGCTCGCCATCCAGCGTGTCCAGCGCTTCCGTCCAGGCATACCAGGGACCGTTATTGAGCCCCTCGACGGAGACTGGGGTGATCAAGCCAGCTTCCACCGCGCGTTGGAGCGCCGCAGCGGCCGGGCGCTCGCGAACCCACCACGCGATTTCCCGCTCAGGGAGTGCCCCGAGGCTGCCCACGGCCCTCCGGATGATGAAGTCATGCACCTCTTCCTGGGAAGGGGGCGGTGAGTCCGCGCCTTCGGGGATGACACGCTCCTTCAGGTCGTAGAGACGCTCGAACTTGCGCCGTTCCGAGACCATCACCACGCCCAGGTTGAACAGTACCTCGAGCGCCCGTTTGGCGGGCTTCCAGCCGCTCCACCACGAGCCTCCTGCGAAGCCCTCCGGCGCCTCAAAGTCAGCGGTGCCCAGGGCGCCCTCCTCACGGATGCGCTGGACCACGGCATCGAGCGTCTCGCTATTCTCCTCGATCCATGCCTTCTGGCTGTCCCACAGGGCCCGCTCGCCCATCCGCGGGGCGTAGAAGCGAAAGTCCGCCATCGGAATGTAAGCAGCCGCGTGTGCCCACCATTCGAAGACGTGCCGGTCGATGGCAAGCAGCTCGTGGAGCATCTCGGGGCTGTAGTCGCGACAGCGGCTCCACAGGATGTGGTGGTGTGCGCGCTGTACCACGTGGATCGTGTCGATCTGGACGTAGCCCAACCGTTCGATCATCCGGGCGGCACTGGCCTTTCCCTGGGGACAGGCCGGGGCGCCGTTGAGTCCCTGACAGCGCAGGGCGAGCTGCCGCACCGTGGCAAGAGAGATCCGCACCGGCGCCACCTACACCTCCAGCCGCCCGAAGTTCTTGAGGATCGTGAGCATGCGCATCGTGAGCCACCCGGTCCAGTCCTTCCTGGCCTGTTCCCAGGCCTCCGGATACATGCCGGCCCAGTCCCACCGGGGCCGCCAGATGCCATCCTCCGCATGCTGCGCGATCTCGTAGTCCAGGTTGGCCGACACAACGTCCGCAAGCATCGGGGCGAACAACGCATCCGGGCTGTAGACGACCTCCACCGGCATCAGGCCATAGTCCCCCCAACGCGCGGGGTCCCTGACCACGGCCCGGTCGACGACTGGCGTAAGCAGGCCGATGAGCGTCTGTCTGGCGCCAGCGGGCAGCCCCTTGCTTTCGGCGAGGCGGAGCGTGCAGAGGATGTCGTGCATCTCGAGGGATGTTCCCTGTGCCTCGAGGTGGCCTATTGCCGCCTGGAGGAGGAATTCGCGCAACTCTGCCGGCACGCGCTTTGGATAATCGTGTAGATAGCCCACGATCTCCGCCCGGGGGTTGGAGAGGAAGGCACGCCAGCGTACGGAGACCTCCTCGTCATAGATCCACCACGGCGCGTGGGGGGCCGTGTTTGCCGCGGGCGGGATGATGGGCCAGGCCTCGATCGAGGGGTCATAGGTAGCCACCAGATAGCGCATCGCGCCCTCGACCAGGGGATGATCGGCAGGCGCGCCGAACTCGCGCAGGACCTGCAGCGCCACAGTTGTCGCGAGCGCCGACGAATCAGGTAGCTGAAGGTCGGGTTCCATGCCGTGACCGAAGCCGCCATCGCTGTTCCGGAACGCGGCCAGGGCCTCCCAGATCAGGTCGACCGGGCCGCCTTCGAAGGTCACGGCGTATTTGGCCTGTTCAAGTGCCCGTCCGCGCTCGAAGATGAAATCCCGTGCCCGGGTCTGTGCCGCACGACTCAGCATTTGCATTCGTTACCTCCTATATCGGGAAACCGTTCACGCCGGAGGGCCTTGAGCACCACGATGACGGCAGCTTCATCGACCACCACGGCCCGGATGTCCGTCGCCATTGGCGCATAGTTACACCTGGAGGCGGTCGTTACTCCTCGGCCTCCTTGCCACCCAGCACAATCGGCACCAGATCCAGGAGGTTCGTGATCTCATAGCGGATCTCGAGCGGGTCGACGGCATCGGGATCGCGCGGCAGGCCCCGCGGGTTATACCAACAGGCGTCAATACCATAGCGGTTGGCCCCGCGGATGTCGGACGTCAGGCTGTCGCCAATCATCAGGACCTCGCTGCGCTGGGGATGCCCCATCCGGCCAAAGATGACGTCGAAGATACCCGGCTCCGGCTTGGCTACGCCTTCCTCCTCCGAGATCACCACAGCCTCGAAGTAGGCATTCAGTCCGGAGTGGGCGAGCCGCGCCCGCTGGACCCTGGTCAGCCCGTTCGTGATCAGGGCCAGGTGCACCTTCCCAACCAGGGCGTCGAGCAGAGTGAGTGCATCGGGGAACAGCTGGGAGCACGCTCCCAGATGATCGAGATAGGCCTCGCCAACCCGTACCGGATCCAGAGCCGGTCCGGCCAACCCCAGCGCCTCGAACAAGCGGGCAAACCGCTCGGTCTTGATGCGGTCGGGCGTCGTGAGCCCCTGCTCGAAATCGTGCCAGAGCCGCGCGTTGACCTCCTGGTAGGTCGCCAACACCTCTGGGCCGGCATCCAGGCCACAATCGGCAAGCGTTGCCGTGAGCGCCTGGTGCTCGGCGGTCTCGTAGTCGAAGAGTGTGCCATCTGCGTCAAAGAGCAGCCATCGATAGGCCATCGCGATCACCGCCGGTCAGGATAGCGTGTACAGCGTGACCCGCATGCCATCCGGGTCCTCGATCCCAAAGGAGCGGTGCCCCCAGGGCTTGTCCTCCAGCGCTTCGACGATGCGCAGGCCCTGACGCCGGAAGCGGTCGTACCAGGCATCGACGTCCTTCACCTCCAGAAGCAGATCGACGTTGGCGGGGCGACCTTGCTGCACGCCGTGTTCCGTCTGCAAGATCTCGATCGTGGTCTCCCCCATGGCTTTGCCGACCGTGAGCAGCGCGCCCCGGGTTCCCGGGCGCTCCCAGCTCTGGATGCAGCGCATCTCGAGGGTGCCCTGGTAAAAAGCCAGCACGGCGTCGAACTGGCGGGTGTGGCGTACGAGTCTCAGCGACATCACTTGCATAGCGTTCGTTCCTTTTGTCGTGTTCAGGGATGGGTAGCGAGAAAGTCGACCAGGAGCGCGTTGACCAGGTCCGGTCTCTCCAGATGCGGCACGTGACCTGCGCCCTCGACAGGGTGAAAAACCGCGTTGGGCATCAAGGCCCTGACCCGGTCACTCAGCGCAAAGGGCACCGTGCGATCTTCTCGTCCCCAGATCAGGAGCACCTGGCGTTCTTGATGGCCCACACGCTGGTAGGCGTTCTCCATCGCCTCCAGCGGACCATGACGGATTGTGGAAAGCAGCGCTCGCAGGAATCCCGGCGTCTTCAGCTGGGCCAGATACTGATCCTGATAGCGCGCCATCGCCTCAGCCATCGGGCCGGGTCTGAAGAAGTCGTGCTTCATGCTCCGGATAAGCACCGGCTTGCCCGCCACCGCAAATACGAGCTCACCGAGGAGCGGAGCGCGAAGCACGTTCGTTCCCGAGGGCCGTTCGAGCCCGGCGGGGTCCATAAGCACGAGCTTGCGCACCAGATTCGGGTGGCGATCCGTGGCCTCCACCGCGATCGCGCCGCCCATCGATAGGCCCACGAGATCGACGTTGGGCCCCAAGCCCAGGGCCTCGACCAGCGCCACCAGTTGGCTATCGAACCTCTCGCGGTCGTACCGTCCGCGGGGCCTGTCGGACGCGCCGCGTCCGTAGAGATCATAGCGCAAGACCCGGAATCCCGCAGCGGCAAGGCCGGCGAAGACCGGGTCCCAGATAAAGGCCGGCACCGAGAAGCCGTGGATCAGCACGACGGGGACGCCCTTTGCAGGCCCCGCCAGCTCGTAATGCGTGCTGCCCTCGGGCAACCGGACGATCCCGCTGCCGGTGGCTGCTCGCGCTTCGTGGCTCGTATTCTGCACATTCCCTCCCCTGGTGCCTAACCCATCTCTGGTCTGGGGTTCGCAGTGACGACTCCGGTCGTTTCGGTTTTTCGTCGGGCGATCGCAGAACCGATGAATCGGTTACTACGAACGGACCGAACGTCTCAAGTACCAGGCTTACCTGGAGTCCTTTTGCGCACCATCCTGGTAGAGCACCGCCTACTCGGGCCAGAATGCCCTAACCTGGGCCCCTGTGCGGTGGCGGGCGATCTCGGCAAGCTCGCGCAGGCGAAATGCCGGCACCCGCTGTACGGTTGCGTCGGGTACGGGATAGTCGGTGCTGTAGATCTGGACGAGCTTCGGCTTGAGCTCGGCCACCGTCCGCAACCAGGCTTCGAAGGCATCGCCAGACGCATTGGTCACCGGCCCGTCGATGAGCACGGTCTGGAGCGTCAGATCCCGGATCCCGCGCAGAGTCTCCACCACACCATCGAAGTCGACGCCCGCTGCAGGGCGGTTCACCTGCGCGAAGGTCGTTGCGTCGCCGGCATCCAGCTTGAGGATCGGGCGGTCGATGTGCTGAAGCGCCGCCTGGACGCCGGGATGCATGAGCGTTGTGGCGTTCGAGAAGAGCGTGATCCGGGCGCCCGGACAAGTGCGGTCGCGCAGGCGCCTCACCTCGAACGCGATCTCAGCAAAGTAGGGATAGAGGGTCGGCTCGCCATTCCCTGAGAGGGTGAGGCTATCGACTGCGCCACACGTCCTCAGTGCCCCCTCTACGGCTTTGGCCACATCGCCCGGGGTGGGGAACCCTATGTGCTGGGCGTCGCCCAGCTCTGGTTTGCTCACCTTGACATCTGTATCGCCGTAGTGGCAGTAGATGCAATCGAACGAGCAGACCTTGGCGTGGATGGGCAGTAGGTTCAGGCCCAACGACCGCCCCAGGCGGCGTGACACGATCGGGCCATACACGATCGTGGCCTCGAGCGGGAGCGGTCTGCGCGCAGTCGTCGCGGTCATTCGTCAGGCACTAGCTCCCTTCGCCGGCCTGTCTCGGTCGAAACACTGGGTGTCCCTGGATCCATCTGGTGTCCCCCCTGATACGGGCTAGCCTCGCTGAGGGCAAGGATCTGTCGGGCCATCGTCCTATGGTATCGCCAATACTTGACACTTGGTGTCATATAGAACGGCGTCGATAGGTTTTTTGTTCTATTCCTGGGATGGTGTGCGTGCGATCCTTCGTGCCGCTTCAGACAGCTGCCCGCTTGCGCTCATACCGGTCACGGATCTCGGCGGCGGTCAGGAAGTCCGCGTCGCGAAAGTCCATGGCGCGGGCCCAATCCACCGCCACATCGAGGCGCTCGAAGTGATCTGGATGATGAGCATCGGCGGTCACCGTAAAGCGCGCACCCAGTAACCGGGCCAACCGGAAGAATCCCTCGGTGGCCTCGCGATAGGCGGCATCGAGCGCCGCACCACCGTTGATTTCCACCGCGACCTCGTGCTCATTGGCCAGTCCGATCAGCGCGGCCTGGGTCTCGACGGGGATCTCGGCCATGATCGGCGCCAGGGGCTGCATCGCCCCACAGTCGAAGGGATGGGCCCACACGGTGACTCCTGGGACTTCCAGCATCTCACGGGCCATGCGGACCATCAACTCGGCCTTGGCGCGCGGTGTGTCCGCCGTGGGACGGGGCGCCGCCGGCAGGTGAAAGTGGCTGGCAGAACAGATCACGTGATCCACCAGCCCGCGCACCTCGGCGTTGAGGCAGTCAGCGCCTGCCAGCGTGTAATCCGCTTCCACGCCGACGAAGATCTCGAGATCGTCGGGCCGTGCCAGGGTCCCCAGCTCTTGCCGTTGCCGGCGCAACACGTCCGGCTGTTGCCCATCGTAGAAGCCGCAGCCGGGTACGATAGCGGGGGTCACGTGGTCGGCAAAGCCCAGCGCTGCCAGGCCTTTCGCGTGCGCCCGCGCGATCATGGCCGCCATCGTCGCTTCCCTGTGGCCGCAGGGTGAGTAACACGTATGCACGTGGAAATCCGCATAGGTCGAGCTTGTCATGGGGTTTCTGAGGTCTCCTTACTCCAGGATGTCAGGATGGTGCGTTCCTTGTGGCCTGCCAGGTCGTCCAGTTGCCGTTGATCTCCCGGACGCGCGCTGAGCCTTCGAAGGCCAGGAGCTTTGTCGCTACCTTGTCGATGAAGAACCGGTCGTGGCTGACGACGATAACGGCGCCGGGGAAGTGGGCCAGGGCGCGTTCCATCACCTGGGTGGTGGTCAAGTCGAGGTGATTTGTGGGTTCGTCGAGGATCACGAGGCCGGCCCCCGAGAGCAAGCACTTTGCCAGGGCGACGCGCGCTCGCTGCCCGCCCGATAGGGTGCCAATCCGCTGGGTCAGGTCCATTTCCGAGAACTGCATCATCGCGAGGAACCGGTTGACCTGTTTCCGCGGGGCGAGGTAGGCCAGCCCGATGGTGTTCACCGCGTGACTGACCGTGTCGTCCAGGTCGAGCTCCTCGAAGATCTGGTTGTAATAGGCGACACCCACTCCCTTGCCCCAGATGATCCGTCCCGCGTCCGCCTGTTCACCCTCGCTGAGGACCCTGAGCAGCGAGGTCTTGCCGCAGCCGTTGGGCCCGAGGACCGCCACGCGATCGCCCCGGTGAACCTCAAAGGAGAGATCCTCGAAGAGAACCTGACCATAGGCCTTGCGGAGGGACTCCACACGCAGGACGTCATTGGGCACATACAGCCGGTCGTAAATCGCGGTGATGATCCTATCCACGGGGCGAGGGTCGGCCTGCTTCTTGATATTGGCCAGCTTGCGTTGCAGGGCACGGTCGGGGTTCTTGCGCGCTTCCTCGCGATCAGCGATGGCCTCTGCTTCGTAGAGCAGTAGCTCGGCCTCGTGCTCGTACTGCCGCTCCAGCGACTTCATGCGCATGGGCTTCTCGCGGACGTAGTCGCGATAGCTCCCCACGTACTCCTGGAAGTGGTAGGCCTCGACCTCGACGATCCGGTTGGCAACGCGGTCAAGGAACTGCCGATCGTGCGACACAACGACCAAAGCACCCGGAAAGTCGTTGAACCAGGTCTCCAGCCAAGCCAGCCCCTCGACATCGAGGAAGTTCGTGGGCTCATCCATCAGGAGCACGTCCGGTGCCTGCAACAGGATCCGGGCCAGGGCGGCGCGATTCCGCCAGCCTCCCGAGAGCGCGTCGATGGGACACGTCCGGTGCGCCTCGCTGAACCCCAACCGCGACAGCGCTGTGTCGATCTTGACCTGGTAGGTCCACGCGCCACTGCGTTCCATAGCCTCGATCAGGGCCGACTGCCGCGCGATCAGGCGGTCCAGCGCCTCGCCTTCGGGGTTTTCCTCGAAGGCGATGTCAACGTCCAGCATCGCTTCTTCAAGGGCATGGACCTCGACGAAGAGATCATCCAGCACCTCGGTGATGCTCCGCGTCCCGTCGAGCTGCGAGAACTGGGAGAAGTACCCGATGTTCACCCCATCGTCGATCTCGACCGTGCCCTCCGAGGGCGTCTCGAGGCCCAGGATCAGCTTGAGCACCGTCGTCTTGCCCGCGCCGTTCTTGCCGATCAGGCCCACACGGTCGCCCCGGTCCAGCTTGAAGTAGACCTCGCGCAGGACGGGGAGAGGCTTGTCTGGCGCTTCGCTGTAGGATTTGTGGATGTTGTTCAGGCGGATCAGGCTCATAGGATGCCTTCCCGGCGCATAGTCATATCATCATAACACATCCTCGGGCAAGGGATAAGCGATAGCGATGGCTGGGGGTATCTTGTTCCTCTCAGAGGTCACCTACGAGGGCCCTCCCTACGGGAACGCCGTGATATCTCGCCGTAGGGGCAGGGTTCGTCCTTGCCCTCTGACTCGATCGTCTTGTTCATCAGCGGACCCGAACGTCGCTGCCGTCCGAGATGATTTCGACGGTAGAGCGGTCTGCGGTGCGGTAGAGAGGTATGTCCCGGAGCTTTGCCTGGGTGATGGCATCGAGCCGGTTCCCCTGGACGACAGCGACCTCGGGCGCCACAGCCTGCAGGAGCGCTACCGAGCAGCAGGTCTTGACGCCCTGACGTGGGAGCTGCAGCACACGGCTTCGCAGGCTTGGACCGTATGCCTCGACGAGCGCCGCTTCGACCACGGTCGTCGTGTCGCCCATCAACAGCATGCGCGTCGTGCCGTAGTCGAGCTCCAATACGAGCGGACCTGGCTGCCCCCGGGGCGGCCAAAGGACGCGGAGCGCCACGTCCGGCCCGAGCTGCCAGACATCTCCTCCCTGCAGCGCGCCGGTCGTTCCCGGCGGGCGCTGCTCCAGCAGGGCGACCCAGTGGGTGTAGGTCGAGCCTTCACGGACCTCCGGGCTGTGCCCGACGAAGGCGACCTCGTAGCGTTCCAGGACTGATACCAGCCCGCCGATCCGGTCGTCGTCCGGCGAGGTGAGGATCACAAGGTCCAGGCTGCGATCCCAGAACGGCATCTGCCGGCCCAGCTCGGCCAGAGTCTGGCGTGCGTCTGCGCCACCGTCGATCAGGGCCTGCTGTCCGCCCGGTGCCCGGATGTAGACGGCATCGCCTTGGCCGGTGTCGAGGAAGACCACGTGGAGCTTGCCATCCGGGCGTGTAACGAGGGCCGCGATGACCAGCACTACCACGGCAATGCCCGCAGCCAGGAGATACTGCGCTGTGCGCCCGAGCGCCTTCAGAACTCCAAACCAGCCCTTGAGCCGTGCTACCAGGCGCAACCCGTTGCCGCTGATCAGCAACGTGGCTACGGCGAGCAGTAGGTAGTATCCCCAGATCAGCACGGGTGGGACGGGCGCCAGTGGGATACTGGCATGCGGGAGCGCAGCCGTGAGCTCCACGATTTCCGTTGTGTAGGCCAGGAAGGCCCACGCGATCCAGGCCAGCATCCGCCCCAGTGGCCAGAAGACCATGCCCGCGCCCACCGCCAGGCCGCCGAAGACCATGATGAAAGGCTGGGCAGGGAGGATCAGGAAGTTTGTCAACGGGGCCACAAGCGGGATGGCGCGAAAGTTGCTGATGGTGATGCCCAGCGTGAAGAGCTGCGCCGCGAAGGTGACGATTGAGATGTCGCCCACTGCGCCAACGATGCGTTCGGCCAGATCGCGGCTCATCAACCGCTCCAGCAGTGCTGTGACCCAGGTCGTCAGCCGCGGCACGTAGAGCATCATGCCCAATGTCGCCGTCACACTGAGTTGGAATCCCGCATCCCAGAGCACGAAGGGGTTGGCAAGCGAGAGCACTACCACAGCGGCTGCCAGCGACGTGGGGCCATGGGTACGCCGCTGCTCCTGTTGCCCTAACACAAGTAACGAAGACATCACGCCTGCACGAAACACGGAGGCATGGGCTCCTACCAGAAGCACATAAGCCCAGATCCCAAGCAGCGCTGCCAACAGCGCCCCGCGCCGTTGAAGGAGCTTCCGTGCAAGCTGGCTGACCAGGGCCGCGACCATCGTCAGGTTGAACCCCGAGATCGCCACAATGTGGCTGGTCCCCGTCACTTCGAAGGCTTCCCGCAACGCCTGTGGAATGCCCTGTTCGATGCCTAACAGGATGCCGGCGAGGAGCGCCCCCTGGGGCTCAGGGAGCAACGATTGGAGGGTCCGGTGCGCGTGCTCCTTGAACTGCAGTAAGTGATCGAGGATTGGGTTGCCCTGGTGGGATGCGACCACGGTGGCGCCGGTACTGCGCAACAGGGAGAAGATGCCCTCACGTGCCAGATAAGCTTCGAAGGAGAAGTCCTCATAGACCGGGGGCCTCTCCAGCGCGCCGCTCACCCGGATGCGATCTCCATAGTGGATGTCGGGATAGCGCGGGACGTAGACCAACAACCGTCCCTGAACTTCGCGCGGCGCCATCGTTGCCGAAGCCAGGCTTTCGACGCGCACACGCAGGCGCGTGTCCGTTGTGCGGCGATCTGGCTCAGAAACCACCACGCCTTCGATCACGACCGTGCCGCGATCGCGATAGGCCGCCACGTGACCTGCCGTGATCTCGACCTGTGCCGCGGAGAAACGCAAGGCACCCAGTGCCAGGCCGATCGCTAGTGCGGCTGCGCGGCGAGCCGGGCGGTGGTCACCCCAGCCAATGAGAAGCGCGAGCGCCAGCGGAATGGGAAGAGAAAACCAGACGGGGGTAATACTTGCCCAGCGGGCAACCACAATCCCGAGCATCCAGGCCAGCGCAAACAACATCAAGGGCGTCATCAACCGCAGTCCCCGAGCTGTGCGTGAAGTTGAATCGACCGGCGGCATGCAGCTTGTCGACGTTTCACGCCCCCGGTCGCATGCGGATTATAGGGATAGGCTGCGCGGCCGTCAAACGGCACCCGTGGAACCGGTGCTCGCCGGATAGGCGTCCGCTACCCAGCGTCCGCACCACCATTAACCCTGTCGCAACGTGGCGGTAACCGCTTCCTCGAACACCAAGTGCTATAATCATAAGTAAGAGAACGGTATAAACCTCTTCACAACAGAGCACCATCGATGAAAGAGAGCTGCCCATGACACTTGTTGAAACCTCAGCGCTTCGGTCGCATGAAAGGACATGGTCGTTCATGAACGAGCGGACCATTGATGATATTGTGGATGTGGAACGGTATGGTGATACGGCGATTGCGACGCTCAGGGAGCGGATGGACGCTTTCAATGCGCCACTTCTCATCGAGGCGTTCGATCTTCTGCTGGACAGTGGGATCACTCGTTTCATCATCGACCTCTCGGCGGTACGGATCGTCGACGCCGATGGGGATTTCCCGCTGCTGCACCTGCTGAAGTGCACCAAGACGACCGATTGCACGGTGACGCTCGTCTGCCCGGCAGGTAATCCGGTGCGGATTTTCTATGAGATGATGCACCTTGACACGCTCTTCACGATGGCGAGCACCCTGGACTCTGCTCTGGCAACGGCAGAACTGATCCCTTAGGTATCTCTCAGCTTTCTCTTAAGCTTTTCTCAGCCTGAACGGGTATGGTGTGAGTGTAAAAACTCATGCAACGTGGATTCGATAGGAATGCGCTTAGTGGGAAAGGAGGTGCGGATCACACGATAGGTTCAGATGAAACAGCTCTGGATGAGACACGCCGGGTCAGCCGGGGTCGAGACTCTGGCTGGCCCAGCCAATTGCTTCCGATTCCATGGGGTGGTCATTGACCGCCCTTGAGCATCCTTTGCCTGACCTTTCATCGGCTCTGCCTTCCCGCGAGCTGATCTGAGGCAACTCCTCCTTCGGCGGCCTTGCGAGCACACCCTCGCAGGGCCGCCCCTCTTTTCCGGACCTCTTACGACTCTCAGCATTCTCTAAGCCAGCCTACAGGAATTTCTAAGCGATGTGCGGTAATCTAGTGGTCAGTTAGGTTGGTTCGTAGGTGGCGATTCATCGGTTCTGCGACCGCCCAGTCTGCTGGGCGCGCCTGCCGAGATACTGGAACGACTGAAGTCGCTACAACGAACCCCAGATATCAGCTTAGACAGGCAACAGGTGTGCAATACCGGGCGCTGGAGAACAGGCCCAGGAGATCAGAAAGGATAGGGTGCACGGGATGTGCACACAGGGAGGTGATCCTATGAAGAGAATAGGTTGGAGCAGGTTGGCAATGGTTGTGGCTCTGGGGCTGACGGCCTGTGCGCCAGGCGCCCTTGAGATGGAGGGTAAGGGTACGGTTGAGGGCGTCATGCCGGCAAAGACGCTGGAATCGAGCTTTTCCGAGGGTGAGATCGTGCCGGTGTTGCAGCAGGACGAATCGGAGCTTGAAGCCCAGCCTTCGGCGCTCGATGCCGTCGCGTCGCTTCAGGACACTCTGACGACGGTCTACAGGCAGGTGAATCCCTCGGTGGTCTATATCGTCGTTTCTGCGGACACGGGACTTCCGGGCATGCCAGCGGAGGGAAGCGGCAGCGGATTTGTCTACAGTGAGGAAGGGCACATCGTCACCAATAGCCACGTCGTCTCCGCTGGGGACAGTTACGAGGTGGTCTTCTCCAACGGCGAGCGTCAGAGCGCCGAACTGGTGGGGGCGGATCCCGATAGCGACCTGGCTGTGCTCAAGGTCGCAGCTCTGCCTGACGGGATCGTGCCCTTACCGCTGGCGCAGAATCCGGTGGAGGTGGGGCAGTTCGCGGTGGCACTTGGCAGCCCCTTTGGCGAGCAGGGCACGATGACGCTGGGTATCATCAGCGGGCTCGACAGGAGCTTGCCTTCCCAGCGGACGACCACCACGGGCAGCACCTATAGCCTGCCTCAGGTGATCCAGACCGACGCACCGATCAACCCAGGCAACTCGGGTGGGCCTCTGCTGAACCTTGACGGGGAAGTGATCGGTGTCAATGCGGCGATCGCGAGCACCTCGGGCACGGGGTCGGGCGTGGGTTTCTCGATCCCGGTCGATGTGGTCAAACGCGTGGCGCCCAGCCTCATCGAGAGTGGCGAGGTGAACTACTCCTACATGGGCGTCAGCTTCGACGGTGAGATCACGCTCTCCGATATGGAGCTCTACGGCATCACACAGACGCAGGGGGCCTACGTGATCAGTGTCTCGCCGGATGGGCCGGCGGATGAGGCGGGGCTCGTGGCAGCAGACCCGGAGACCGGTCAGGGCGGCGATCTGGTCATCGAGCTCGATGGTCGTCAGATTCAGGACTTCTCGGATCTCAACAGCTACCTTGTCCTGGAGACTGAACCCGGTCAGGTGCTCGAGGTCACGGTCCTGCGCGACGGCGAGCCGGTCACCCTGTCGCTCACGTTGGGGGCCCGCCCGTAGCGACCTGGCTATCTACTTTCGTAATCCAGCCGGCAGAGTGCTGGTATAAGGGCAAGAGGGGATGGCGTCTGCGCCACCCCCTCGGTGCTTGTCTGATAGGCGTCAGGACTTCCTGGCCAACAGGAGGTAGGAGAGCGGGAGCCCGCGCCCCTCCAAATGCCCGAATCCCGCGGAGATGTCTTCAGGGAATTCGTGCATCTCTGCGATGGTCAGCCCGTTGCGTGCCATAGCCGTAATGATCGACGCCATAGTGTGCGAGAAGCTGGTGAACGGCTTCGAAGCATAGGTCGTGCCGCCCACATAGTCCATGCCATCCGTCTCTACCCAAACGTCCGTCCTGAAGTAGGAGTAGATGGGTCTGTCGGGATGGGCCGCGTCATAGTCCGGTTCACTCTGATAGGCCAGCATCTGGGTGAAAGGGTGGATCTCGTGGATGAGCAGGTAGCCCTGCGCCGCCAACACCTCAGCGGCCTTTGCGAAGAAGGCCTCGAGGTCCCGGAACCAGCACAACGCACCCGCGGTGACGATCAACAGGTCAAACGTCCCGGTAAACTCAGGCGGGATCTGCGTGATGTCGGTGCAGACGAACCGTGCGTTGAGCCCGGTCTCGCGGGCGATCCGGGCGCCTTCGGCGATGAAGTTCTCTGCAAGGTCAAAACCGACGCCCGATCGGGCCCCCATCTTGACGACCGAAAGCAGCTCGCGCCCGTTGTTGCAGCAGAGCTGCCCGACCGCCTTGGCGGCAACGCCGATCCGGCTGAGCGCCTCGCGCACCGGCGCATCCAGGTAGGTGCCCTCAGGGCTCTGCAGCACATCGACGGGATCGACCTTTCGCCCCTGCTGGTGGACCGCGAAGGCTTCCTCCCAGGCTTCCTTATTTGCCGCTACGTAGTCATTGTCCATAGCTCAAGTCTCCTGTGTGGTCCTTTGCCTCATCGGGGCCCGAAGGCGGGCACGACCACCTCACGCCCATCCTCCATCGCTGACTGATGGGCGCAGATCCCCGCTGCCGTCCAGTTTGCCGCTGTGACCGCATCGATCCGGGGCGAACGTCTTTCGACGACGCTGCGCACGAACTCGTGGACCAGATAGGGGTGCGAGCCGTGGTGCCCACCGCCCTGCTCGAACGACAGGTGGCGTTCATCCTGACCATAGACGAAGCGGCGCGCATATCGCGCGATCGATGGCGGCAGCAGCTCCACCCGGTCCTGTAGCTCGGGCCGGGTTACCGGATCCTGGCGGCGGACCTCTCCCTGCACCACCGGGCTCATGCGCATCAACACCGGGGGCTCGTCTTCCATCTGCCACTCGTAGCAGGCGTTCTCGCCATAGACGACGAAGCTTTCCATGTAGTAGCGGGCGCAGTGGAACAACGACCGCGTGACCTCGGCGGCAAGCCCAGGGGCCTCGAGCTGGAAAACCGCTGTCTCCACTGGATAGGGGTTGCCATATTGCCGCCGCAGCTCCTCACGCATCTCACCCGACCCGAAGCAGTGAACCCGGGCGGCCCGCGTCTCGGCGATGGCAAGCAGGGGCGCGATGGCGTGCGTGGCATACCACATAGGAGGCAGTCCATTCCAGTAAGGCGGCCACCGTTCCATATCCTGGTAGTGTGCCCCACGAAGGAACTGGATCCGCCCGAAGTCGCCTCGCCGCTTGAGCTCCTGAGCGTAGAGGAACTGCCGCGTGTAGACGGCCGTTTCCATCATCATGTAGGTGCGCCCGGACTCTCGCTGGGCAGCCACCACGGCGGCCAGGTCCGATAGGCTTGTCGCCATCGGTACCGTGCAGGCGCAGTGCTTGCCGGCACGGAGCGTTGCGATTGCCTGCGAGGCGTGATCCGGAATGCCCGTAACGAGATGCACGGCATCGATTGTCGGAGACGCCAGGACGTCATCCAGGTGCTCGAAGCACCGGTCCACCGGGAACCTTCCGGCGGTTCTACTCAGGCGTTCGGGATCGGCGTCGCAGATCGAGACTGCGGCGACGTCCGGATGGTCCAGGTAGATGGGGACGAACTCGGCCCCGAATCCCAGACCTACGACTGCAACGTGGAGCCCTGTCATGGTCATGTGCCCTCCCAGGGGACACGGAATTGCGATCTCACGGCGCGGGGGGGGGGGCGGGCGCGCGGGGCGGGGCGC
>JAXDDP010000043.1:0-32296 GCA_034676785.1 Anaerolineae bacterium
GTGATGAAAAATGCGTTGATTATCGTGGGTGTGCTAGTTCTGATTGGCGCCGTGGCCGGTATGGCCTTTGCCGGTGGCGTGCTTGTTGGACGGGTCAGTGGACAACAGGCTGCCGAGGAACTCTCCGAGACGCCAGTGTCTCTCGAGGATCCTGCCGGAGAAGCCGCAGATCCTGGAGCGCCCTCTGACGCCGCAGCGACGCCGGTTGCGGCTCCGGATCCCGCTCCGACTGGCCTACCCCGCCCTGATGGCGCCACGCCTGCGCCAGAAGCTGAGGACTTCGACTACGAGCTACTCCGTACCGTCCTGGAGCTGCTCGATCAGCAGTACTACGGAGACATCCCCGACGGGACCGAGCTTGCGTACGGCGCTGTGCGAGGTCTCCTGATGGCGCTCGGTGATCCTTATACGTCCTTCATCGACCCGGAAGTGACAGCCATCATCAATGAGGATGCCACGGGCGAGTTCGAAGGCATCGGTGCCATGGTCTCGATGCGCGAAGACGGCTATCTGGAGATCTCAAGTCTCATTCCAGGCCAGCCGGCTGAGGCGGCTGGCGTGCAGGCCGGTGACGTGATCCTGGCTGTCGGTGACCAGTCGATCGTGGGACTCGGGCTCTATGAGGCGATCGGCTACATTCGCGGCCCAGCAGGTACTGAGGCAGCCCTCGAGATTGCGCGGCCCGGGGAGCCAGAGTCCATCGTTATCACGGTAACGCGCGCGCGCATCGAGATGCCAATTGTGGAGTCCGAGATGCTTGACGGTGAGATCGCCTACCTGCGACTTACAGAGTTTGATGCAACCGCCGCGGATCGTGTGCAGAACGCACTATCCGAGCTCCTTGAGAGCGAGCCGCGCGCCCTCGTCTTCGATCTGCGTGACAATCCAGGGGGCTGGCTCAACCAAGCGATCGGCGTTGCCGATGTCTTCCTGGATGAGGGGCTCGTAGCCACCCAGCGGGACAGTCAGGGTGGCGAAGATCGGTATACGTCCAGTTCGGGTGACATAGGCGAGGAGATCCCAATGGTGGTCCTGATCAATGGTGGCAGTGCGAGCGCTTCCGAGATCGTTGCCGGTGCGCTGCAGGATCGCGACCGGGCGGTCCTGGTTGGGACCAAGACTCTCGGCAAAGGCTCCGTGCAGCTGCCCAACAATCTCGACGATGGGTCACAACTCAGAATCACCATCGCTCGGTGGTTCACGCCAGATGAGCAAGACCTTCACGGTAACGGGTTGACACCCGACGTTGAGGCCCCCTACCCCAACGACACTCCCGAGGGTGAGGACCCCCAGCTACAACAGGCGATCGACTACCTGATCGACAATAACTATGAAATCCGATGACGTAAAAGTCGTTGCAACAAACCGTAAGGCGCGGTACGAATACACAATCGAGGATCGCTACGAAGCTGGCATCGCACTCACCGGAACGGAGATCAAGTCAGTGAGAGCTGGCGCCGTTAGCCTGGGCGAGGGATTCGTCTTGGTACGAGATGACGAAGTCTGGCTGATGGATGTCCACATCGCCGTCTATGAACAGGCAGGGCAGAGAACACACGAGCCACGCAGACAGCGCAAGCTCCTGTTGCATCGACGCGAGATCGGCCGCCTCGCGGCGGATGTGCAGCAGAAAGGCTACACGATCGTACCCCTCCGCATGTATTTCAAGGGGCCCTATGCCAAACTCGAGATCGGGCTTGCCAAGGGGAAACGGCAGTATGACAAGCGCGAGGCCATTGCGGAGCGAGACTCGGATCGGCGCGTCAGGCGTGAACTTAAGGAGTACGGACGTGATCTCGACTGATGACAGGCCAGATGTGCCTACTTTGCCGCAGCCGTTTGACAAGACACGACGTTACGCTATAATGTGCAGTCGTTGCAGATCGCATCGGTCTACCCTTTCAAGGAGCTATTGAGCGCATGCCGGAAGAGACGACACAGCAACCCACCTCGATTGCCGAGCTTCAGCCGAAAATGCAGCTGGAGGGAACGGTCACTCGCACCGAGCTATACGGGGCATTTGTCGATGTGGGCTTGGACCACGATGGGCTGATTCACATATCACGCTTGGCCCCCGGCCGGGTACGGAAGGTTACTGACGTCGTCAACGTTGGTGACAAGGTGTCCGTCTGGGTTCAGAGCATCGATCCGGACCGCGGACGCGTTGCGCTGACTATGGTCGAGCCGGCGGACCTCGAGTGGCACGAGATCGAGGTCGGTCAGGTGTACGAGGGGCAGGTAGTGCGCGTCGAGCGCTACGGGCTGTTTGTAGACATTGGCGCTGAGCGCCCCGGGTTGCTCCACATACGCGAGATGGGTGCCAATGTTCGCCGGCCCGAAGATGTGGCAACCATGGGACAGAAGGTAAAGGTTGACATCCGCGCGGTGGACGGACGCAAGCGCCAGATCGACCTTGCCCTCCACAATGAGGATGCTGTCTACGACGTGCCTGACGAGGAAGACGAAGAGGAAAGCGGCCTATCGCCGATGGAGATCGCTTTCCTGCAGGCTCAGGCCCAAGCTCAGGCCGAGGGTGAGAGCCGGAGATTCCGTGGCGAACGCGGTGGCAGAAGGGGACGGAGCCGCGACGATATGGAAGACATCTACCGGCGCACCTTAGGAGACAATTAGGGTTCTCCCAGGTTCTAGTGGCTAATCCGGGGCTGTTTGTCTAGACAAGCAGCCCCGGATCTATACCTGGCTGGATGTCCCTCCGACTGCTATTCTGCGCTGATCAGAAGGGCTTCGTCAATCATCTGGCGGATCTCACTGGGAACATTCCCCGAGATCTGCTCGCCGTTGATGAAGAAGGTAGGCGTCGCCCGGACCCCCATGTTGTCGACGAACGCCATCTCCTGTACTGCAGCGGCGTAACGCTGCCCTGAGCGACACGCTTGGAAAGCATCGGTATCAAGTCTGGCCATCCTCGCTGCTCTATCGAAATCGAAGCCTCCAACGGCAATCGTCTGGAACAGCGCGTGACGGAACTCGAAGTACCTACCCTGATCGGCTGCGCACATCTCCGCAAGGCCAGCACCTTGTTGGATACTGTTACTGAAACCAAAGTAGTGACCTACGTACCTCACCTTCCCCGTGGATACATAGTCCTCCAGGATGTCAGGCAGAGCGTTCAGGTTGAAATCTCGACAGTGACTGCAGAGGATGTCGCTCACCTCGATGACGGTGACAGGAGCGTCGTCGCGTCCCAGCGCCGGCAACCACTGGTGCCCCCCACCCAACCCGGCAGGATCCGGATAGGCGAATTCCGTGGGTCCCGCATCATAAGGGTAGCCAGACACCTCTCCCATCCACTCGCGGTCACGCGGCCCCTTTCCCGAGGCAGATGCCTGGAGACCACGGCTGATGGCGAAAATGACCACCAAGACGACCGCAGCGCCAATCCCCCAGGGCAGCCACGCAGTAGCTCTGTTCCGGCGTGTTGATCCGCGTTGGCGCCGCACTGTGCCTACACGCGACACCTTTCTGGACTTCGCCATCCTTTACCTCCTCACCAGTAATGGTGTACATAGTACAACGGAGTCCGTCCGCTGTCCGCAATCAGAAGCCAGCACTTGAAGCCGTCCTCCGTCCTCAGCCAGCGTGTAGAGCCCAGCCGACAGAAGATAGGGCCCACACGGAGCATCGGCAGGGATCTCAAGCCGGTGCACGTCGACCACGTAGCGGTCCGTTGGCCATAGATTTGTGGGATACCCACCCGGATTGAGTTGATCAGACTGAGCCCAGATGCTGCCTTCTGGGTTGACGACATGGACGAACGACTGATAGGTCCCGACCACTGCACGCTGTGCATTCCAGTATAACACTACGTCCACTGTGCGGGTCACCCGGGTGTTCCGGACTTTCAAGTCGTAACCGATCAAAGCAATCTCGGCGCCCTCCTCAAGGTCGCCAAAGATGGCCCGTTGTGCATGATCCACTCCGACCGCTGCGCCCAGAGGGGCAGTGGGCTGCAGCCAGTCAACATGATCCAGCACCAGGACCTTGGTAATCGCAACAAGCAGAATGACCACTCCAATGCCGAGAACCATACGGGCGTCGTCCGGACCAGTCCGCTTGCGCTCGCGCTGGACAGCGGGCAAGGCATCTCGATGCCAATGCCCCCACCCTGCAGCGATCAGCGATGCTCCCAAACCCATCCCACTCAGAATCCAGGCCAGTCGTCGGACTGGCGTTGCTCCAAACCTCACCACGACCTCGTGATCCCCAGCCGGTACTGTCACTGTGACAAAGCCCTCAGGGTTCGCAATCGTGATTGGGGCATCCTGCCCATCGATCGACGCTCGCCATCCGGGGAAGTCGAATAGGTAGAGTCGAAGCACAAACTGACTGGAAGAGGAGACCAAGAATGTATTCACCCAGGGTTTATCAGGCACAACGCGGACCTTCGTGCCCGAGGGGAGCGTTGCTCGGTTCACCCTGTCGACGGGCGGGTGCTCGTAGGATTCGAGTACGCTCTGTTGGGGCCCGGGAATCATCAACACCGTTGCTGGCACGAAGTCATTCGTCGAAGTGGTACCGCGCCAGCGTCCGGAGAGCTCAGCGCGGATGACATCCAGCGGTCTGATCGCGTCGAATCCCGGAGTCCAGGGTAGTGGATACAACCCGACCAGCCCCGGTACCAGAAGAACCAGCGAAGCTGAAACGGCGATCAACACGCGTGCGCCAAGGACACCAGAACGGCGCCGGTCCGGCATGCGGCACCAAGGCGAGCCCAGCGTTGACACCAATGGGACGAGGCACGCCGATACAGGGCCCAGGAACCGCCACGGGAACTGGTAGTAATGAAGGCCGGGAACGTACTCCCAGATCATCTGGCTGCCTGGCGTCACCAGCCACAGGAGACCCAGTGCAGCCAATCCGTAGAACACGATGCCTTTCATTCGTTGGGATCGAACCACGCCAATGACCACACCGGCCACGGCAACGGCCAGGGATGCGGGGCCCGCAGACATGGGAATCGGTGCCGAGGCCGCGCGTCGGTCGATCGGCTCCAGCCACGCCAACAGCTCGTGCCACGAGACGAAATGGTTGCGGTAATCATAGTGACCGTCTCCCGCAACATTGAGTTTGATCGCCGATCGTTCCACGACAAACGGCAACCAGAAAAAAGCCGTGAGCAAAACGAAAACAAGGGCAGCCAGCGCCGCCGACCCCATACGCCGCCGATCGCCCGAGGCCATATGGAAGATGCCGAGTCCTGCAACAAGCCCCACGCAACTCAGGCCAGTGAGGTTATGACTGAGGAAAACCGCGCTGGTCGCAACCACGGCTGGCACAATTGCTCTGCCTCCCCGGCGCCAGAGGACCTCCCACGTCCACAGCGCCCAGGGCAGAAATGCAAGGGCTACCGACTCAGCAACAGCCCCTCGTACGTGAGGGTTGATGAGTTGAACATACGGAGAGAAGCTAAACGCCAACGCCCCCAAGAGTCCCCCACCCCGACGCCCAAACAGCGTCCCGAGCCGAAAGGCACCGACAGCGCCGAGGACCTGGGCCAGAATCAGAGCCGAGCGCACGCCAACCGCAGCAGCTTCGGGTCGTGCCAACGAAAGCAGGTAAGACAGGTAGTACGTCAGCGGCGCATAGTAGTTAAAAATCGGGTAACCATAGCCATGGTAGAAGTCCGGCGCCCAGCGCGGATACACCGCCCCAGCGCGCAAGCTGTAGCCGAGCTCTGCAGTGCGGAACACGTGCAGCTCTACGTCCGTTCCTGCAGGCAAGCCAGGATTGGCGAAGTAGGGCCATGCCGCAAGCAAGCCGACAGCGCAAGCCAGCACGAGCGACCAGGGGACGTTCCTTCGCATAGGCTAGTTTACGCTAAGAGAAGCCAGACGGGGAGAAATGGCAGCGTACTCATCGTGGCTACGCGAAACGATTAGCTGACCGGGACATACCGGAAACCGTGGCCGCGAACGGTTGCTACGTACGTGTGGTCCGGGTCCAGTTCGGCCAGACGTTCGCGCAAACGATAGACCAGGGCGTCAAGGGCTTGGTCTGTGACGCCACCGGCGGCATCGGGCCAGACCGCAGCTACGGCTTCCTCACGCGTGACCACTCCGCCCCGTGCCGTGATAAGGCGCATGAGGAAGACAAACTGCGCGGGCGAGAGAGGTGGGTCGAGGATATTGCGCCCAAGGCAGACCTGGCGTGTCGACGGATCCACCTGAAGATGCTCCCCGTAGGACTCGAAGTCCCCGATGTCAATATCACCACTAGCGAGCGGTAGCGTGGCCTCGCCCGCCACAAACGATATCCGCAGAGCTCCCGCGAGCTCGATCTCGTCGCCATCCCGCAGACGATAGGGCAGGTTCCCGACTGCCTCCCCATTGACGGAGGTGCCATTACGGCTACCAAGGTCGCGAAGGACATACCCCACCGTATCACGTTCGATTCTTGCGTGGTGACGGGATACCTCGCGCTCAGGCAGCACCACATCACAGTCCTTTGCCCTTCCAAGAGTGACGGAGTCGCCCGCCACTGGCCAGCGCGAACCTGCAAGCAGACCCCTGTAGATGATGAGAAGTGGAATGTTTTGGTTGAGTTCTTGCATCGCGACCATCACCTCGCTTCCTCTCCACAATGTGAGTCCGGCCCCATCGCGCCTCGCAACGCTTGACATTATACCAGGGTAACCCTATCATCAACCCTATGGCTCGGCTTCTCGACTCACAGACACTCCTCAGGGACCGTTACCTGATCGGTGGCCCGATTGGCCAGGGTGGCATGGGTGCCGTCTATCGGGCTGAGGACACGCTGCTGTCAGGGCGGATCTGCGCCGTCAAGGAGATCACACCGGACCCGGATGCCGGCGACGACTCGTTGACACAGCTCCAGGACCAGTTTCGTCGCGAGGCTTCGGTCCTGGCGAGGCTGGATCACCCTAACCTTCCCAAAGTGTCCGACTACTTCACTCAGAACGGCAGGGAATACCTGGTCATGGACTACGTGCCAGGTCACAACCTCCGCGAGCTCGTCGACAAAGCGTTGGCTGACGGGGGATTTCTGGAAGAGACGACTGTGCTTGACTGGGCCCGGCAGCTTTGTGACGCCATCTCCTTCCTTCACAGTCAGGATCCGCCGGTCCTGCACCGCGACATCAAGCCATCGAACATCAAGGTAACACCGTCAGGACTGCTGAAACTCGTGGACTTCGGCCTCGTTAAGCTACTCACGACCGACGAAGCTCGTACAGTGACCGTGGTCCAGGGGCAGGGCACAGCAGCCTATACCCCTCTGGAGCAATACGGCGGGGATGACACACATACCGACACACGCACCGACGTCTATGCGCTGGGAGCGACACTGTACCATCTTCTCGCTGGACGCCCCCCCGCCACAGCACGGGAACGGTTCCTAAGGCCTTCGGCTTTGGTGCCACCACGTGAGCTGAACCCGCGCATCTCTCCAGGCGTGGAGAGAGCGATCCTGCAGGCCCTGGAGCTTCATCCAGCGGCCAGACCCGCGACCATTGACGATCTCGCCAGGGCCCTGGATCGCGCCCAGTTGCCCTCGTCATTGGCCCCGCTCATACTCACACCTGACGAGATTCGGGTGACTTGGAAGCGCAACGCGCCGCTTCTCGTGGTGCTGGCCGTGCTTCTGGCTATCGCTATCCTGATCACTCCCTAGCCCACAGGGAGCTGCGGCTCCTTGCTTTCGGAGCCAGCCACCAGCTCAGATGTGTGCACGAGAGGTGTTGCGGGAGACGATGCCTTGGGATCTGTCGTCAGGGCGACCAAGAAGCACGTCGCAACCCCACAGACGGCAGCCACCACGCCGGCCAGGTACTCACGTCCCACCAGAACGTAGCGTACCACCGGCAACCACCATCGTCCCATAGCCATGAGCACGACGTACCCGGCAAGGCCTCCGATCGCCCCGGCCAGAGCCACTGCAATGGCCCGATCGGCAGCAAGTGACCTCTCACGTCCCAGCAGGAAGGCCAGGGCCGAGACCGCACCGATGCTCGCCAGGGCCCAGGCAATGAGGGTCGATCTGGTTGGCTCTGGCAGCGATGGTCGCCCGGGCAACTGGTCCACCTTAGCCGGCACCGGGTCCGCGGTGGGGGTCACTGTCGGCTCCGCGGTGGGGGTTGCCGTCGGCGCCAGTGTTGCTGTTGGCGTCGGTTCCACCTCGGTGATCGTCACGCCATCATCCCTGATCGTCAACTCCAGTCGAACGGATGACACTGCAGGCTCCGATTGAGCAGACAGGTCCAGTTGGCCAACCCGCTCTAGTGTGACGGCAGCCGTTGCCACCCCGTCGACGGTCTCGCCGACCACGGTGTTGCGTGAACTCTCCTGGCGGTAATTGAGGACGAACTGCACGGGGGTGCCATCGGGCACGACCCGACCGTTGCCGTCGACAACAACGCCAGTCTGAACGTAGATGACGTCGCCAACGTGGATACTGGCACGTGCCTCTGATGACAACTCCTCCCCGTTTTCGTCAACCACAGCCAAACCGATGGTCTGAGCCGGATCTGGCATCATCTGCTGCGGAATATAGTAGCCCAGGGCAGGGATGTCCACAGGTGACGCTCCTGGCGCGAGGAGGTCCTGAAAGATGGCGCGCACACCGGCTTCAACGAACGCGTCCCCGGTCGAGTAAAGGCCGTAATAGACTGCCAGCTTACTGATCTCGGTCGTATCGAGCTCGTACGGAGGGCCGAAGGCGAGAACAGCGATGCGTGCATCCAGAAGGTTCGCCTGGGTGGCCAGGAAACGCTTAAGTGCGCCAGCCGCATCATCGCCTGAACGGAGGCCCGTCGTTGCGAAGACAACCCAATCGGCGGACAACAACGCACGGTTGACGGCGATAGGCGTGGTTACGGCCTCACCCTCCTCGACCGCAGTAACACCAGGGAGCGCAAGGGCGTCGAGCAGATCACTGTATGTGAACCCCTGCACCAGATTGCTGCTGACGACTTCGGTCCCTTCAGGACCATAGAACCGCAGGATTGCCTGAGGGATATCATCCCCTTCGAGCGCATTCACTGACACCGTCTCATCGCCCCCAGCAGCGCGGCCCTCCTGCGTGAAGACGACGATGCTTTCGCCCTCCTGAGGTGGCGGGGGCAGCAAATCATCGGACAGCGGAAAGATGCGCGTCAGAGCTGCGAGGGCAACCGGCGACACCACGGATGCGTCCATTGCATCCAGGTCGCTGCGCTCCTCCAGAGGACCCCGCAACACGGCATCCAATGAGAACTCAGGATAGAGACGAAGCTTGGCGCTCAACACCCGGTAGACAGCCTGGTCAACAAGCGCCCGGAAGGTCGATTCGTCGCGATAGCGGCTCGCCAGATAGCTCAACGTATCGCGGACGTTAGCAAAATGCGCCGGCCAGTTATCGCCGCCCTGCGGTGCGAAACGGTCCAGAATCAGTAGATCGTTCCCGGCACTCAACGCATCCTGCATCACCCGGCGTGCGTTGAACGTCTGACCCGTGGGGTCGTACGAGAGATGCACGGAGGCAAGGCCGAGGTTGTCGGCAACCAGAAGTCCACCAGCCTCGCGCCAGGGAAGCACCTCCTTCAGGCTCGTAACCAACTGCAGAGCTGGTGCATCGAGGCTGATCGGACGCGTCGTGCGCCGGATATTGTTGCCCTGGAAGCCGCGGTACCGAATGTGCGTGACGAGGAATCCATCGGCTGCATCCGCCGATGCACCTGGCAAGCTTTTCGTCGCAGCGAAGAAAGGAGCCAACTCGATCTGCTTGAGTTGCTCAAGTGGCTTTTGTACCGTGGGCACCTCGTCCTCCAAGGGCCGATCAGCACTGCCGAGACCTGGTAAATGCCGCGGCACGACCATAAGGCGTGCGCCACTTCCTTCGTGAAGGCCGGCAATGTAGGCGGTGCCCAACTCGCCAACCCAGAACGGATCAGCCCCGAAAGCTTTGGTCCCAAGGTCCGCATCATCACCAGGCCTGGGTGTGTAGAGCACATCAAGATCCGGGCCTAGATACAGATTGATGCCAACATCGGCCAACTCCCGGCCCAGAACAGCACCCACAGCCTGTGCCAAGCCTGGGTCCCAGGTAGCGCCAAGAGCCATGGGTGAGGGTAAGTCGATGGCACCGGTCACGAACTCCGATGGCGTAGCTTCACCGTCACTAGCCTGGGTAGCGATCAGCAACGGCACGAACGGCGACGGCATGCCAGTCCCTGGTTCCGTCACAGAGGGCGCGGAGGGTGCCTGAGAAGCGAACCACGCCGCTGTCTGCAACCGATCGGTAATGGACACAAGCTCGGTGGGGGTAATGCCGGAAGGGCCGAAGTTCCCATTCTGGGGCCGCAACAGAATGCCGCCAACACCGTAGGCCTCCACGAGGCTTACGATTTCGGAAGTGTCGTCGACGTCGACTCCAGGATAGGTGATCAGCACAAGCTGGCCTACCCTCGCCTCGGGCGACATGCGTTCCATGAGCGCCAGAATAGGGTCCGGCGGTGACTCCTGGGCCTGCAGCGGTGGGACGACCGCGGAAAGTAGCAGTAGGACCAAGAGCAGCAGCCTGACCCCGCGGCCGCGCGCGCGGGACTTCATCGGTGTTCCCCTCCAACCCTATTGTAGCGCAACAGACGGACAGAGCAAACCGGTTGTCAACCCTCGGATGTCTGGTACACTCGCGTTCGTGGTGAGACGATGACCAGCGATCCGACAGTGCCCGAACTCAACCGACCGACAGTTTCGCTACGCCACCGGGCGCGGCTGATCGTGGCTGCCCTCGTCATTGGACTACTATCGGCAGGGCTTGTCGCGTGTCGGCCCAAGACTCTTCTCGACGACGTGACCGTGACCCCAGGAACCATCACGCCCAACGCAGATGGTGACACCGATCTGGCCAAGGTGGAGTTCCGACTGTACCAGAACGCGTCTGTTGGGCTTTCCTTCATCGACAGTGAAGGGCAGACCTTCGTCTTCCGGCCGCCGCGGTTTCTCGGCGCAAGCGAGACTCCTTACAAGGTGTACTTCGGCGGCGTCGTGGATGGCTATACCCATCCGGACGAAGACGATCGGGAGTATACCATCCTCAGCCGCATGCTTCCCAACGGCACCTACACCTGGATTCTGTCGGCCAGTGACGACCTTGGATCCACGGAGGTTGTCACTGGCGCCCTCACGATCGCCGACGCCGATACCGCGTTGCCTGGTATACGCGGCTTCAGCGCTTCGCCCGCGAGCTTCTCGCCAAATCAGGACGGCATTGCGGACCGCGTCACGATCAACCTGGTCCTCGAGAAGGATGTCGAGGAGCTCCGCGTCTTCCTCAAGGGTCAGGACGGTGTTGAGCATCCGATCGCAGAAGATGAACGACTCACTGAGCCGAACGTAGCTGGGTGGCACACGTACGACTACGATGGAGGGATCGACGCAGGCAGCGAACCCCCTCCTGATGGCGTCTATGAGCTGTATGCCGAAGCTCGCGACGCTATGGGACAACGCGTCATCGTATCCAGCAGCCTGGAACTGGTCGATGCCGGTCTTCCAAGGGCGTACATCGTGAATGGTGAGGTCGAGTACTCGGCGACGACGCTGGTTCTCTCAGACACGCTATGCTTCACGCTGACTGTTGAGAACGACAGCGACACCCACATAAGGACCACAGGTCCGTGGCCCGGGACGCTCTATCGCAGCGACCAGAACTTCAACACCCTCGGCTGGTCCGAGGAATCCGGGGTGTTCCGGATTGCTATGGACTTCGATACCAGTCTTCGCAACTACCCCTTCCGGTGGGGCATCGGGCAGCCTGGCGAGAACCTTGTGAAGATCGATGGCAACTGGTACCTTCCGCCGCAGGTGCGCTCAATCGTCACAGGATGTCTCCAGATCGTCGAGGCGCCTGTGCGCAATCCTCTCTATTATTGGATGGGCTTGATCCACGAAGACGTGGAGATCGCCGGTGTCAACAACCGCGTTGATCCCAACTACGTGCAGATCTGGGAGCCCTGAGTCTTCGCCAAGGGTGCGACCAGCGATCCACGGGATGCTCACTGACCTCGCCATCATCATCGTCTCCTGGAAGGTCCGGGAGCACCTGGACCGTTGCCTCAGAAGCCTCCGCGCCGCACTTGATGCCGACGGCGTGAAGTCTTCCGTTCTGGTTATCGACAATGCCTCTTCCGACGGAACGGTCGAAATGGTCCGCAGGTCGCACTCCTGGGCAGCGGTAGAGGCATCACCGAGCAACTTGGGTTTCGTCGGCGGCTGCAACCTCGGCCTCGATATGCTTCGGGGCTCGGCGCCCGCATACTGGCTCCTCAACCCCGACACCCTCGTTCCAAAGGGCACCGTGCGGCGCATGCTTGGATTCCTTAGCGATGTACCTCGTGCAGGCCTCGTGGGTCCCAAGCTACTCAATCCTGATGGATCTATACAGGAATCGGCCTTTCGGTTCCCGGGCCTGTTGCAGGCGCTCTTTGCGCTCGACCTGATGCCCCAGCGTTTGTACTTCAGCTCGATAAACGGTCGCTACCCGGACCGCCCATACCACCAGGATTCGGCTTTCAGAGTCGACCACCCTTTAGGTGCCGCTATGATGGCAAGCGCGCAAGCCGTCGAGGACGTTGGCCCGCTGGACTCCGGTTACTTCATGTATTGTGAGGAAATCGACTGGGCGTGGCGTATGCGGAGAGCCGGCTGGACAAACTGGCTGCTCCCTGACGTCACGGTGACGCACGTGGGCGGCGCAAGCACCCAGCAGATGCGCCCAGAGACAACCCGCTATCTGTGGGAGAGTCGAGCACGGCTCTATCGCAAGCACGGTCGACGCGTGACCTTCCGCCTGGCACGGTTCGCCGTCCGCAGAACATTCCAGATGCGCAGGGCGACAACGGACGATGCATCGTGGCTGGCGGCGTACGATGGCATCTTGAAGGCGTGGGCATGACCTCGCTCAAGGCTGTTATCCTCACTTACAACGAGCAGAGGCACGTCGCAGTCTGTGTAGACAGTGTCCAGTGGACTGATGGCGTCGTGGTGATGGACTCATTCAGCACCGATGAGACAGTTCCACTCGCACGGGCCGCCGGCGCCGAGGTGATTCAGCACCGCTGGACCAACTACGCACACAATCGGAACATTGCTCTTGACGTGGTAGAGGCAGACTGGATCCTTTTCGTCGATGCTGACGAGCGAGCCACGCCAGGGTTGGCCAAAGAGGCGAGGGAAGTCATCGCGTCTCGACCTGAGACCGGCTGGTGGATACCGCGATACAACACGATCTTTGGGCACCGGATGCGGGCCACCGGATGGTATCCTGATCACCAGATGCGCCTCCTCCGACGCGACTCAGCCCGCTATGACCCTACACGTGGGGTGCACGAACTCGTGTTGCTCGATGGCGCTGCTGGCTACCTCAGATCGCACCTGATTCACTTCAACTATGAGACGTTCAAACAGTTCACAGAGAAGCAGAGTCGGTACCTCGCTTACGACGTGGATGTTCTTCTGGCGTCTGGGGTAGAACCGAAACTTTACACGCCCTATACTCAGGCGCTGCGCCATGTGTGGTGGCGGCTCGTCACGTTACAAGGATGGCGCGATTCCGTTTGGGGCGCTCTACTTGGCGGTATGATGGGCTATTACGAGATGCTCAAGTACCGGCGAGTGCGTGAAGCGCGGAAACAGATGCGGGGCGCAGGCCCCGATGCCGCGACGAGGAGCTGAGAGTGAGCGAACAGGCAGACGCACAACCCAAGCGCGTGCTCATCTGGGGAGCGCTGTTGCTTGTCGGCGCCGGCCTGGTCACCATCTCCTATGTGGTCCCCCATCGTAGCCACAGGACGATGGCGACCATCGAGGCCGCGGCGCGCCCATCTCCTACGTGGGCGCCCCTACCCACGCGGGAACTGACAGCCGCATCGTCTATGGCGATCGATCCCGACCTCGGAGTGCTCCACCGAGCGATCCTATCAGGGGATCTGAGGGCGGCAGAGGTCATGTGGGAGGCACTGCGAGATGCCGACCTCGGGCAGAATGCCACGATTCAGACCGTCGGTGCGCGCATAGCGTTACTGCAGGGTGACACGGCGACAGCTGAGTCACGGGCGTGGAAGGCGATCGGTCTGGAGCCCAAGAATGCCGAGGTATGGTCGCTCCTTGGGGTCATCCTGCGAACAGCAGGCGACAGCAGTGGCGCTGATCACGCCCTATCGATCGCGGCAGCGCTCGAGCCTTCACTTACTAGCGACCTATTTGCTGACAGGTGGGTGCTCGCCGAGATGCAAGGTGCCACTGATGAACTGGTAACGCTTGCTGAGAGCTATGCTGCGCTTCATCCAGATGGCGCGGCAGGACCCTATTTCCGCGCCAAGGCCCTGTTGGCCATTGGAGAGCCGCTGGAAGCAATCGAGCTTCTGGTGGATAAGCTCCAACAAGCACCCGACTCACCCGCCCTAATCTGGTATGCCCTGGGTGAGGCCTATCTCGGCCGCAACGGCTACAAAGAGGCCGCGACGGCACTCGAGGTCGCGGCGGCGCTTCTCGCCAGAGGAGACGCGTCGCTCTACTCGGTGTCCGACGATCCAGTCGGCGATCTGAGCAGCAGGCTGGCCAGAGCGTATGTGCATATCCAACGCTGTGCCGAGGCAGAGGACATTGCCCGCAGGCTGATCCCCACCCAACCAGAGCTTGAGGCCCTTGTCGAGCAAGCCGTCATCTGCCAGACCCCCACCCCCACCCTCACACCCTGGATTCCGGACCAACAGCGCTAGCTACGGACCGCCAACGTTGTCAACGCCACCGCTAGCCATCCGCAGCACGAACTACGCTGCAGGGGCCGTAGAGGGCGCCAGCCGATCCTCCAGGCCGTACACGCGCTCCCGGTCGCGACGGAACTGACGGGTATACAGATCATGATAGTGACCCCGAGCCCGGATTAGCTCCTCGTGAGTGCCCATCTCAGCGATGCGCCCACCCTCGATGACCAGTATGCGATCGGCGCTCCGGATCGTGGACAGCCGGTGCGCGATCACAAAGCTTGTGCGACCGGTCATGACTGCCTCCATCCCCTTCTGAATCAGGGCCTCTGTCAGCGTGTCGACAGAGCTGGTAGCCTCATCGAGGATCAGGATGTCGGGCGCAGCCAGCATGGCCCGCGCAATGCTCACCAGTTGCCGCTGCCCCACGCTTAGCAAGTTGCCGCCTTCGCCCACTTCCTCATCGTACCCGTGCTTCATCGACATCACGAAGTCGTGGGCATGTGCTAGCACCGCAGCCGCCTCGACCTCTTCATCGGTCGCGTCAAGCCGCCCATAGCGAATGTTCTCCCGGATGGTGCCCGAGAACAGGTGGGGAGTCTGCAAGACCATGCCGACCCGCGATTGAAGCGCGTGCTGCGTGAAGCGTGCGTAGTCAGTGCCGTCAATGCGAATCGTCCCCTCGGTCGGTTCGTAGAACCGGCAGACGAGATTGACGATCGTGGATTTTCCACCACCGGTCGGTCCAACCAACGCGACGTGCTCACCTGGCATTACGTGAAGGTCGAAACCGTCCAACACGACATCGCCATCCTTGTAGCGGAATCCGACGTTCTCAAAGGTTACCTCCCCCTGGAGTCGATCCACCTCGATGGCTCCCTCGCGGTCCACAACATCCGGCTTGGCGTCGACCAACGAGAAGACGCGCTCAGCTGACGCGACTGAACGTTGCATCTCAGCGTAGACCCGAGCCATGTCTTGAATCGGCCACATGATGAACGCCAGATAGCTTAGGAAGGCCTGGATGCCTCCCACAGTCATACCCGCCACTTCGACCCGGAGCCCACCATACCATACCACTGCCCCTGTACCGAAGGCCCCAACGATCTGCACAATCGGAAGGAAGAGGGCCGACAGCCAAGCCGCGCGATAGGCCGCGTGGTACATCGCCCCGGTCTTCTCTCCAAACTCCTCAGCATTGCGCTTTTCACGAACGAGCGCTTTCACAACGCGGACGCCGGTGATGTTCTCGTTGTACGCTCCGGTGATGAGCGAGTTGAGCCGGCGAACCTCACGGTACTGGAACAGGATGCGCTGGCGGAACCAGAAAGCGAGGGCCATCATGATGGGAATGACACCTAGCACCAGCAGGCTGAGTTGCCAGTTGATTGAGATCATGAAGATGATCGATGTCGTGATGTTCAGGACAGCCCATGTGATATCCACAAGGCCCCAGGTAACGAGTTCGGCGATGCGCTCAGAGTCGGAGGTCACCCGCGACATAATCCAGCCCACGGGAGTTCTGTCGAAATAGGAGAACGAAAGCTCCTGGAGATGCCTGAACAGCTTACGGCGCAGGTCATACTGAACCCGCTCGCCCAGAAAGCTTGCAAGGAGGATGAATCCGCACACCGTGGCAGCCTGCAACACCGCCATTCCGCCATAGCGAAGCAGCAAGCGGGAGAGCATAGATGCATCACCAACGCTGATGGCATCATCGATAATCAGCTTGCCCAGATAGGTGAAGTACGAGTCCAGAACTGACGTCGTGGCAATGAGCACGATGAAGCCGGCTACCCAACGCCAGTGTGGACGGACCAACCCAAACATGCGCACTACGACGCGTGTATTGACCTTGGTGGTGAAATCTTCCTCTTCGAGCACGTCACTCATATCCGTTCACCCTCCAGACACGGGGTCACCTCACAGGCAACCTCCTGCTGAACCTCATCTTCGATGCGCGACTGCAGCTCGTGGATCTCACGGTAGAGACCAGGCCGAGAGATCAGCTCCTGATGCGTGCCTGACTGCACAATGCGCCCTCGATCAAGCACCAGAATCTGGTCGGCATCCATTACCGTCTGGATTCGGTGAGCCACCACGAAGCTGGTCCGGCCCACCATGAGCCCTTTGAGCGCGGACTGGATCTGCTCCTCAGTCTCCGTATCGACGGATGACGTGGCATCATCAAGGACCAAGATGCGTGGATCCTTCAGGAGAGCTCGCGCTACCGCGATACGTTGGCGCTGTCCACCGGACAAGGTTACGCCTTTCTCGCCTACTACCGTGGCGTAACCCGCCGGGAAACTCAGGATGATATCGTGGATTGCCGCTGCCCTTGCCGCCGCCTCGACCTCAGCATCTGACACTTGTCGGTCAACCCCGTAAGCGATGTTGTCGCGGATACTGCGCGAGAACAGGAAAGGTTGTTGCTCGACGATCCCGATATTGCGGCGAAGCAGGGCCCTGGGATATGCGCTGAGTTCAACACCATCAAGGCGAATGCTGCCTTCCTGATAGTCATAGAACCGCAGCAGCAGGTTGATGATACTGGTCTTTCCGGACCCAGTTAGACCTAACAGCGCAATAACCTGACCTGGCTCGCACTGAAACGAGATGTCTTGCAGGACGTCAACTGGCTGTTGCGTCTCTGCAGCGGCTCCATCGGTCTTCTGCGAGGCATCCTCCGGTCGCGAACGACGGCCTTTTTTGGGCACTGGTTTGGGATCCTGAAAAACGGTGCGCGGTTCGTATGAAAAGCCGACATGCTCAAAAACGATCCGCCCTTCAATCTGCGTGTCCTGCGCGACCCTGCCATCGACAATGTCCTCGCGATCTTCGCGAATCACGTCGACGACACGCTGGTAACTGACCAAGCCCGTGGAAATCTGCACGATCAGGCGGCCGAGATTGCGCATCGGCCAAATGACCCAGGTAACCATACCCATGGCAGCCAGGTAGGTGCCAACGGTGATCTCACCGCGGATTGCCATGGTTGCGCCAACCGCCATGGCTAGAACGGTCTGACCGGCACTCAGCACATCGGAGACAGGCCAGTAGAGGGAATGCATTGTCGCAAGCCGGCGTCCCTGTCGGTATTTGCCGAGATTCTCCTGATCGAACTTGTCGATCTCGTACCGCTGTCGGGCGAACGCACGTACAACCCGCACGCCTGTGAGATTCTCCTGCAGGACTGTGGACAGCTTGGCTTCCTGCTCCTGGTATCGTTCGTAAGCCTTGGTGACACGACCAAAGAAGAAGTAGGAGAGCGCGACGATGAGTGGCATCATCGCGACTGACACACCCGCCAGCTTTGGGCTCATCTGTAGCAACATAGCAAGATTGACAAAGAACAGGGCCAGGATCCGGCCTATCCCGAGAGCCTGGTCAGCAAAGAAACGCCGCACAGCGTCGACGTCGGATGTAGAGCGCTGGATGAGCTCTCCAGTCTTGACGTAGTCGTGGAACGCGAACGGCAATCGTTGGATATGGTCAAACAGGTAGTTGCGAAGTCCGAGCGTGACCCCCTCCGCCGTCTTGGCGGACCAGGTGCCCCTGAAATAGGCAAAGAGCCCCTCGAGAGCGGCGAGGCCAACGAATCCCCCGGCGGCGAGAGCAAGCTGTCTGCCCGCGTCGGGGCTGCCCAGCACATCGTCCACAATGTGCCGCACCAGGCGGTAGTAGTAGGTGCGCATCAAGGCCCCTGCAGCAACCGCAATCAACGCTCCGAAGTAGCGCAAACGGTAGCCAGTCATCAGTCGGTAAAGCCCAACGATGCGGTGTTTCGCCAATGAGGCTTTCAGGTTAGTGTCGGTGCTCATCCTCAGTTCCGGTACTTATGTGATTAGCGCTGACGGGATCACGCGGATTCGGCGTCGCAGCGCTATGCGGCACGCAACCGAGCATCATACCACACCATCGCGAATCTGCAAATCCTTAAGAGCTGGTTTAGAAAACTTCAAGCGAAACAAAAAACTAGTCACACCAACCTGCGGACCGCTGCCCGCCCGGATCCGTTCCTTAGTCACCGTAATCGGCTATACTTGGTCGAACACTGGATAGGGGGGGACGTGACCAACACGATGAAAGCAGAACGGCTCGTCATTCTGAAGCCCGGTCGCGAGGCGCCCACGATGCGCCGGCATCCCTGGATCTTCTCAGGCAGCATCACGATGGTGCAGGGCAACCCAGGGCCTGGAGACCTGGTAGCCGTTTACAGCGCCGAGGGCGACCAGCTGGCGTGGGGGCATTACAGCCCAGCATCGCAGATCCGTATCCGCCTGTTCAGTTGGGCACAGGACATCCCAGATGGGCCCGGGTTCTGGCGACAACGGCTCCAGCGCGCGATTGGGCTGCGGGAGAGCCTGCGTCGCAGCTCTGGAACAACGGCCTATCGTCTCGTGAACGCTGAGTCAGATGGAATTCCGGGACTCATCGTTGACCAGTACGGTGATGTGATTGTGATCCAACTACTAACGGCAGGCACCGATGCGTTGCGCGACACCTTCGCCGATCTGCTGATGGAGATGATAGCCCCTCTGACCATCTATGAGCGCAGTGACGTTGACGTGCGAGGGCAAGAGGGGTTACTCCCTGTGGCGGGCCTTCTACGTGGGGTCGAGCCGCCTCCGCTGGTCGACATCACCGAGCTCGGGCTCACGTACCGCGTCGACATCCGAAACGGCCACAAGACAGGTTTCTACCTCGACCAGCGGGAGAACCGCCAGCGGTTCCGCGCGCTGGCCGCCACGCAGGACCAATCCGCCGCCCCAGTGATGCTCAACGTCTTTTCCTATACCGGTGCCTTCTCCGTCTGCGGGTTGGCAGCGGGCATGGCGCGTGTGGTAAACATCGACGCATCGGAAGACGCTCTGGCCTTAGGGCAGCGGAATGTGGCAGCCAATGGGTACGATAGCTCCCGCATCACAGATATCCAGGCAGACGCATTCGTGGCGTTGCGGAAGCTGAGGCAGCAGAGTGAGCGCTTCGACCTCATCGTCCTGGATCCACCCAAGTTCGCCTCGGCGCAGAGGGATGTTCAGCGGGCCTCGCGTGGGTATAAAGACATCAATCTACAGGCCTTTCATCTCCTGAAGCCAGGAGGAACTCTGACCACGTTCTCTTGTTCGGGCGCGATCTCCGAAGATCTGTTCCAGAAGATCGTGTTCGGTGCGGCTCTCGACGCCGGGCGCGACATTCAGATCACGGGGCGCCTCAGTCAGGGAAGCGACCACCCTGTTGCCCTGACCTTTCCCGAGGGTGCCTACCTGAAGGGGCTCACGTGTAGAGCAGTAGAGTGACGTCACCGTACTGTCCCCCACCCCAATCGTGGAGTGATGAGGCATGAGTCGCGTGGTTGTCCTTGGGATCGTGGCGCGCGCTGCAGGATCGTTCTATGAAGAGCTACCTCTACACGTAGTCTCAGGACTGGCACATCTATTAGCCTGGCTTCTCATCGTCCCCGGACCGTTCATGCTATCTGGCATCTACGCCATCGGCCAGAAGGCAGTCCGGGGAATCGGCGCCAGCTGGAGCACCGTCTGGAGCGGGGTCAGGGAGTTTGGGGGGCGGTCGTTGCTCCTGGCAGTCGTGATTGTGGCGGGCTACGCCATCGTTGCGGGAAACCTGTGGTTCTACAACACGCCTGGGTTGTCCCCCTTCCCAGCCACTGTCACATCCCTCGCTACGCCCCTCTTTGTCCTGCTCGGGCTGGTATGGACCGGAATTGCGTTCTACGCCCAATCATTCCTGATGGAACTGGAGCGTCCAGGGCTGCGGGCAGCACTTCGCAACAGCTTCTACCTTACGGCGGTGCGGCCGCTGCAGACGCTCTTCCTGGTGTTTGTTGCGCTGATAGCGCTGGTCATCTCACTCGCGATTCCGCTTCTCCTTGTGCTGTTGCCTGGATTCCTGTCGACGTTGTCTCTCACGGCAGTGAGAGCGTTGGTTGCCGGGGCGGCACAAGAGAGCGGCAGAGGATCCGTCGACGGCCCGGAGAGAGAGGCATAGTTCGCTTTCTCCGGATGGGTGAAGTTGGGCGGGGCTAACTGCGAGCAAGATCGGTCGCGTGCCTCTGACGCGCGACCTCGAACGAGAGGATGGTGGCTGCCATCGCAGCATTGAGCGACTCGGCACTGCCGGGCATAGGGATGTGCACGTAACATCCTGCCGATCGCGCGGTACTGCTCGCGCCAGACGCCTCGCCGCCGATAATGAGCGCGACGTGGCCCCGCCAGTCAATGTCCCAGTAAGGCTTACCGCGACGCGCCTCAGCTACCCAAACTGGCGTGGACCCGATGGCACCCCAGATGGCGTCCCATGACAGCGCCTGGACGGCTAGATGGAAGTGCGCTCCCATCCCGGCGCGGAGCACCTTGGCACTCGTGTAGTCAGCGGTACCGGGCGGAATGAGCACCCGCGTCACGCCCGACGCCCACGCGGCACGCAGTAGGGTACCAAGGTTGCCAGGATCACGCACGCCGTCTGGGACGAGGACGAACTGCGGACCCGGACGAGCAGGTACCTGGGGTAACGGGGCAACCGCAAGGATGCCCTGAGGCGTGACGGTGTCGGACATCGCAGCCATCACACTGTCTGTCACCTCTACCAGGGCCGCGGACGACGCTAGCCTCGCGATCAGGGCTTCATTCGTTGGGTCCCGTCTGATGTAGTCCACAGTGAAAAAGAGCGTCTCGACAGGGACCCCGCCGTCTACGAGCGATTCGATGAGTCGAGTACCTTCCACGACTATCAGCCCGTCCCGCACGCGACGGCGGGTGCTGCGCTGCAGCGCAAGCACCCGCCGTACGCGTGCGTTATCCACACTACTCAGACGCAGAATCGCCACCGCACGGGCCTATTCCTGCCCCAGCCAAGAGCATACCTTCGGCCAGGAAACCAAAAGAGACGCGCCTAGGGAATGCAGATCGCCTGACCCACGTATACCAGCGATGGGTTCGTGATGTTGTTGTACTGCGCCAGGTAGTACTGGCTGTAGTTGTGGCGCAGAGCAATACGGAAGAGATTGTCTCCAGGCTTCACGACATAAACGTTAGCGCAGCCGCTGGGCGTCTGGGGTTGCGTCGGCGTCGCATCACTCGCCGGAATAGTCAGCACTTGCCCAACCTGAATCAGGCCCGGGTTGGTGATGTTATTCGCCTGCGCGAGCGCCTGAACCGTCAGGTTATGGCGTAGCGCGATGCGGAAGAGATTATCCCCAGGCTGAACGGTGTACGTCGCCGTTCCTGCCACAACTGCTGCTGTTGGCGCCACCGTCGGTTCGACCGTCGTTTCAACGGCCGGTTCTGGGGTGGGTTCAGGGGTCACCTCCACAGCTGGTTCGGCAGTTGGCTCAACGGTTGCCTCAGCTGTCGGTTCTAATGTCAAAGCAGGTTCTCCCTCCAGCACCGCTGTTGCTACCGGCGACTCCATCTGCCCTATCTGATCGGTATTCTCCTGAGCCTCCTGAATGGCGGCCGACGACTCCTCATCAGGCGAGAGCTCCTCAACCGGCGGCACGGCCGACTTCCGGCATCCCGCCACCAGTCCAGAAAGGACCAGCAATCCAACCAACAACAGTGCCAGTGATCTTCGGCCCATCAGAACGCTCCTTTCCTCCCATTGGTTAGGCAACCCACATCAAATGATGGCTACAGTACATCCCGCTTCGATCCAACTAGATTATACTCCGGTTTGAGAAAGATGCGCAAGTCCAGGCACATAACGTCAACGCTCGTGCGATGCCTGAGCTTGACGAAAGCGACCGAGACCATATAATGACCAAGCACGGAAAGCACGAGGAGGCGGCATGTGATCGACGCGAACGAACTACGCAAGGGTACGACATTCCTGCTGGACGGGGCGCTCTATGAGGTGCTCGAGTACCAGCACTACAAGCCGGGACGGGGCAACGCCATCATTCGAACCAAAATCCGGAATATGCACACGGGCGCCATCATCCCGAGGAACTTCTTGAATGGGAACAAGTTCGAGGAAGCCCCTGTCGAGCGGCTGGCGGCGCAGTACCTGTATACCGACGGGGAAGTCTTCAACTTCATGGACTCCGCGACGTACGAAGAGTACCATATCAGCCGGCAGGCGATTGGTGACAAAGGCGGCTTCCTCAAGGATGGCATGGAGGTTGCACTGACCATCTATGGGTCGGAAGTGTTGGGCCTGGATCTACCTCCCGCCGTTGAGCTCGAGGTTGTGGAAGCCGAGATGGCGGTAGCAGGCGATACGGCAACAGGAGCCAGCAAGACCGTCGTCTGCGAGACTGGCCTCAAAGTGCAAGTGCCGCTGTTCGTAAATGTCGGTGACGTCATACGAGTAGATACCTCTGAGGGACAGTATCAGACACGGGTCTAGTCCTGACAATGGACCCTGAACTGCGTTCAGTCTGCACCGTGCGGCGCCCTGAGCCAGGTGCGCCGCACGATCTGTGTACGGCACTGTGATCGGGCATAGTATGGCAAGTCCTGACGTCGCGCTACCCGAATGGCCCATTTCTGTAGTGTCTGGCATCCTCCGTGGCGATGCACAGATGTGGGTTGCCGGCGGGGCGGTCAGGGACCTGATTCTCGGACGGCAGCCGCGCGACTGGGACTTCGTGGTCTCGACATCGGGTCTGCCCATCGCCAGGGCCGTGGCAGATCACATGGGTGGTGCGTACTACCCCCTCGACTACGAGCGACAGACGGGGCGCGCCATCGTCGCAGATCCGGCTTCAGGGCACCGGTTGATGCTCGACTTTGCAGCTCTGCGCGGCAACTCCATCACAGAGGACCTGCAAGCTCGCGACTTCACGATCAATGCGATGGCCACAAGCGTCAAAGGTAACCTCATCGATCCCACCGGTGGCTTCGCTGATCTGAAGCTACGTTTGCTCAAGATGGTCACGCCCGACTGCTTTTCGGCCGACTCGGTCCGGCTCATCCGCGCAGTCCGCCTATCATCGCAGCTCGGTTTGGCCATTGCCGACGACACGCGCTCGCGGATCATCGCGGAGGCGCCAAGCATCGCTACTTCGGCACCCGAGCGCGTTCGGGCTGAGCTTGTTGGCCTTCTGGCGCTCTCCGAGGCAGCGGAAGGTCTGAGGCTTCTGGGAGACGTGGGGATCTTCCCACACGTTTTTCCCGAGCTGGCCACGCCTAACTGCATGGCAGGATACACGGTGGATGCGCAGTCGCTCGCAGCGATCGGAGCCCTGGTAGCTCTCGAGACGCACCTGGCCGGAAACGATGCAGGAGGACCGGCGCTCGAGTCGGCCCTGATTCTCACCGTGCAAGGCCTGTCCGAACGCGCTCGTGAGGGGCTCCGCTCCTACCTGAATGGATGCGTCGGCACTGAGGTGACCCGCAGTATTCTGATTCGCCTGGCAGCGCTCTTCGTCTACCGGACAGGCCGGCTCCCCATGGATGCCGGCCCACGTTCGCAGTTCGAGCACCGCATGGCTGAGTTGCGTTTCAGCAATAGCGCGATCGAGTTCGCAACTGCCCTCGCAAGATCGCAGGACATCCTTGCACAACTCGCCGCATCTGGCACGCTGCACAGGGCCGGCGCCCAGGACGTGGCAGCACGAAGGGCCACCTATCGATTCTTCAGAGGAGCGCGCGAGGCCGGCGTTGGCGCGGTTCTTCTTGCCCTCGCCAGAGAAGCGGACTCGACTCAGACGTCGTGTCAGAGCACGCTCCAGGATGACTATGTAAGTGCCGCTCATACCCTCCTCGAGAGCTACCTCTGCCGTTACTCGGAAGTCATTGCTCCCATCCCATTGCTGCGGGGGCAGGAGCTGCTCGCACTCGGGGTTCCACCAGGTCCTTCCGTTGGCAAAGTCACGGCGCTTCTGGCGGAAGCGCAAGCCGCCGGCGAGGTTGCTGCGCCGGCACACGCACGCGCGCTTGTGCGGCAGTGGCTGAAGCAAGATGACGACTGCGGCAGCGGTGCCACGGAGAAGATCGCGTGACAGGACGGACAGGCAGCGAATCCCAGGGCACGCAGCAATGGCCGGCACGAGCGGCTGCTCTCGTCGCCTGGCTATGTCTGGCGGCGGCGCTCGTGACCGGGTGCCAGACACTGGAGCCGCTACCCACCCCAACCGCGACGCGGACCCCCATTGTACCCACGCCGACACCCACATCCACGCCAACACCCACGCCGCTACCCACCAGTACGCCGACCCCGACTCCCACGCCCACGCTGCCACCCGAACTGATTTTACCGACCGTGGCATCGATAGCGGCAACTTGCCCGCAGCTTCCTGTCGAGCTGTACTACCTGCGAGATGGTGCGCTGCTGGCTTGCCCCCCGGAAGGGGGCACTGAGGTGATGGTCGCGCCTGTCGAGTCAGCTACCCCGCTTACCGTGCGCGACTATCGAGTGTCGACGGGTTCACCAAGGATTGCTGTCCTCTCCGAGGCAGGAGACCTCTATGTGGTTGATCTCAGTCAGTCCCTGCAGATCTACATTCCCACGGCAGGCAGTCTCATTGGTGAGCACGGTGGGTTCTTCGATATCACGTCAGATGGGAAGACGATCGTCTACCTTGCTTGGGGTGTGCAGACTGATGCCGGTCCAGCCGTAGAAGGAGCACTGTCTGGCGTCGTGTTTTCCGCCGCTGTGGACGACGCACGCCAGAGACAGGTGTCGCTGGGCCGCTGCGGTGGCGTTGATGCCGAGCCGTGCTACGGTTTCGGGCTATCACCCGACGGTTCGCGAATCGCGATGCTGGATCGCCGCGGGCTCTGGATCATTGATAGCAATACCCCCGGTGTTCGCCGACTCGCCACAGCGCCAAGTCCCCATGGCATGGTACTTCGCGGGTGGTCGGCCGACAGCAAGACGCTGCTCGTCGAGAGCTCGATCAACGGCATGCCCGCGATCAGCGTCCTATCGAGCGAGGCCACCGAGGCGACACCATCGTTCTCGCCCCTCTGCCCGCAGCCGTGCACTGTCGGCGCAGCTTGGGCGACGGACGAGGATGGGCCCGTGGAAGTGTGGGTGACATGGGACACGCCGGCCCAGGGCTGCTACGGCAGGATCTCAGCGCCCACGCCCGACAGACCCTGGGCTACCCTGTCGCCGACCGACATCTTCTGCGGTGGACCAGCTATGCCGCTACACCCCCGGTCGCCATTCGCGGGCAGTCTCACGATGGCGAGTGCTGGGGATCTCACTTTCCTACAGAGCGCTGGGCCTGGGTTCTACTCAGGGATCTATGCGACCGCCCGCGGCAGCGCGCTCGCGCCTGATGGGTACTCGATAGCGGCTCTCATTCCAGCCGATCTCGCAGCTGAGTCATCTCTGCTCTGGACCACAGACGGCAGCGCCTTCATACTCCTTACGGAGAAGGGCGAAGCTGTCCTCCTGGGTATCCTTCAACCACCTGCCCTTTGGGACATCCGCGACGTGCTAGAGGGAGCCACAGCCTTCAGATGGGCAAGACACCAGTGATGCGTCAGGCCGCGTCCCACCGACGCGTGACGGCGAAACACGGACCGCGTCGAACTGGACGCCGTCATCAGATGATCGTGGTCGCGGCCTGGGCAGTAGGTCTCGCACTATGCGCCTGCGCGACACCTCCCGCACTCCCGTCTCCACAGCACATAATCAGCCTGACGGCTGACGGCCAAGAGCGAACCGTGGCAACGGACGCGACGACGGTCAGGGCGTTGCTTGAGGAGTACAGCATCGAGCTAGGTGACCTGGACCGTGTCGAACCACCAGAGGTCACAGCTTTGCGCGATCAGATGACTGTGAGGGTGACCCGCGTAGAGCACCAGACTTACACGATCACCCAGACCGTCCCCTTCGAGCGACAGACTGTCCGCGACATTGCGGTTCCGACCGGCGAGAACAAACTGCTCCAGGCGGGTCAACCTGGTCTGATAGAAAGGCATTACCGGATCACCTATGAGGATCACGTCGAGAGTGAGCGCGTCCTGCTCAAGGAGATCCTTGTACAGTCGCCGCAGGTAGAGATCCGTCTCATCGGAGCGCGACCACGACCCGAGAACGTTACGATCACAGGTACGCTGGCCTACCTGGCCAATCAGGATGCGTGGGTGGTCCGAGAGAGCTCATTCCAGCGCCGTCGCCTCACATCGCTGGGTGACCTCGACGGGCGCGTTTTCAGCCTCTCCCCCGACTCACAGCTTCTGTTATTCACACGGACTGTCACAGAGAGTGAGCATCTGAACGAGCTCTGGCTTGTTAGGACGACCGAGGCCACGCCAAACCCAGTACCCCTCAACGTGACGGATATACTATGGGCAGACTGGCATCCGCAGGGGCAACAGGGCCGGCGACTCGTTGCATGGTCGACCGCAGAGGTTACCGAGCAGGCTCCCGGATGGCGTGGCAGCAACGACCTGTGGACAGCCACGATCACCGACAGAAATACACTCACAGCTCGCCAGCAGGTCCTGGAACCCGAATCAGGCGGCGGTTACGGCTGGTGGGGCACGCGCTACGCCTGGTCACCCGACGGATCCGCCCTCGCCTACAGCCGCCCCGACAGTGTCGGCCTCGTGAATCCGCAGAGCACGACTGTGGTGCCGCTGCTGGCTTTTGTGCCTCTCCGTACCTTCAGCAGTTGGTCATGGAACCCTTCTGTGGCGTGGGCACCCGATGGCGAGCTGATTTGCACGGTCATACACGCAGATAATGGTGCGGCTGAGACCAGCGAAGAGAGTCCCGTCTTCAACCTGACCACGGTTTCCAGCGCCGGTACCGTCAGTGGCACCCTCGCCACCGAGGTTGGTATGTGGGCCACCCCACGATTCTCGCCAGACGGAGGACGGCTCCTGTACGGACGGGCCACGATCCCGTATCAGAGCGCGACCAGCACGTACGAGCTTGTCATCATCGATCGAGACGGGTCCAACAAGACCACAGTCTATGTGCCCCAGCCGTATGCCGGCCTGGACCTTCCCGAGTGGGTATGGAGCCCGGATGGTGACCAGATCGGGTTCATCGAACTCGGTGACATCTCTGTGCTTGATCTGGGCAGTGGCGTAGTCCGCACCCTGACGAACGACGGTGGCGCTACGGCCCTCCGCTGGCAGTAGCGGCTCGCGTCGCAACGAGGGTTGGCCTCTGCACGCAGGCAGCTATAATGACCTGCGATGGCCTGTGCGCACCGGCGACTGTTTCAACCCGCCGATGTCCGGCCAAATTCCCGATAGGGGAGCACCATGCGCGCACTGATCACGGGGGCAACCGGATTCGTCGGCGTTCACCTGCGACGGCACCTTCTGGCCCAGACCGACTGGAGCCTCGTCGGTACCGCCTACCCCGAGCTCTCCCCCACCCTCCTTGGAGACAGCCGCGATCGCCTGATCGCCCTGGATCTCACTGACGCCGAGGCTACAACAGCCGCGCTGGATGCTGAGCAGCCTGATCTGGTCATTCACCTGGCCGCTCAGTCTCACGTTCCAACGGCCTATCGTGACCCGTGGAACACATTGCGCAACAACGTCCTCGGACAGCTGAACCTGCTGGAGGCCTGCATTGCCTTGGGCCAGCGTCCTCGAGTCCTCGTCATTGGATCAGGTGAGGAGTACGGGCGTGCAAGCACCAACGTGATGCCCTTGACCGAGGATCATCCCCTGAGGCCTGAGAACCCGTACAGCGTGAGCAAGGTCACGCAGGATGTAATGGGCTACCAGTACTTCATCTCTTTCGGGCTACCCGTGGTCAGGGTCCGGCCGTTCAACCACATTGGGCCGGGCCAGTCAGATCGCTTCGTGCTCCCGGCCTTCGCCAGCCAGGTGGCCCAGATCGAGGCGCACAGGCGTCCACCTGTGATCGACGTGGGCAACCTCACGCCGGCCCGGGATTTCACGGATGTGCGCGATGTGGTGGAGGCCTACCGGCTGGCCCTACTCCACGGTACGCCAGGAGAGGTATATAACGTGGCATCGGGGCGCGCCGTCGCGATTCAGTCGCTTCTCGACCATCTCATTGCGTGCACCGAGCTGGAGATCGAACTCCGCGTCGACCCAGCAAGGTACCGCCCTGCCGATATTCCCGTCATCTACGGAAGCGCTGTCAGGCTCCAAAGAGACACCGGATGGTTGCCACGCATAGCGCTCAAGCAAACGATTGAGGACGTGCTCAACGAATGGCGCGCCAGAGTCGGTCTCGAATGACGATCGTGAGAGGGCGCCCATACCAGACCCAGGAGGGTAACATCGTATGACAAAGAGACGCGCTCTGATCACGGGCATCACAGGGCAAGATGGTTCCTACCTTGCCGAGTTGCTCCTCGAGAAGGGCTACGAGGTAATCGGCCTGGTCCGGCGCACCAGCACTGTGAACTTTGCCAGGATCCAGCACATCCAGGAGCAGATCGAGCTGGTCTCTGGCGACCTACTGGACCAGGGATCGCTGATCAGTGTCCTGCAGGAGTGGCGACCCCAGGAAGTCTACAATCTGGCCGCACAGTCATTCGTGATGACGTCGTGGCGGCAGCCCGTCTTTACGGGCGACGTTACGGCACTCGGCGTCACGCGCGTCCTAGAAGCTATCCGGGCGGTCGACCCTGAGATCCGCTTCTATCAGGCGAGTTCCTCGGAGATGTTCGGCAAAGTCCGGGAGGTCCCACAGACCGAGAACACACCCTTCTATCCACGGTCGCCCTATGGCGTAGCCAAGGTGTACGGTCATTGGATCACGGTCAACTACCGCGAGTCGTACGGCCTCTTCGCCTGCTCAGGGATCCTGTTCAACCACGAAAGCCCACGCCGGGGCCTGGAGTTCGTGACCCGCAAGGTCACCTACAACGTGGCCAAGATCAAACTGGGGATGAGCGACACTCTCTCGCTCGGCAACTTGGACGCCAAACGAGATTGGGGATTCGCAGGCGACTACGTACGTGCGATGTGGCTGATGCTGCAACAGGACCACGCCGACGACTACGTCGTTGGGACCGGAAACACCCATTCCGTTCAGGAGCTCTGCGAGGTCGCATTCGGATACGCAGGCTTGAATTGGAGGGACCACGTCGTGCAGGACCAGCGCTATATGCGACCGGCAGAGGTCGATCTTCTGGTGTCAGATCCGACCAAGGCACGTCTTGCTCTGGGATGGGAACCGGAGATCAGCTTCGAGGCCCTGGTACGGATGATGGTTGACGCAGATCTGGCGCTGCTGGCATCAGAGAAGAACGGTTAGAACAGCAATGGGAGGAAGTATGGGAGACATCATATTCGGCACCGATGGTTGGCGGGCCAGAATCGCGGAAGACTACACCTTCGCCAATGTTCGCAGAGCGACACAGGGCTTCGCTGAGTACCTCAAGGCACACCACCTGGCGGATCGTGGCGTGGTCATTGGCTACGACCGGAGATTCGGTTCAGACTCGTTCGCTGAAGCCAGTGCCGAGATCATGGCCGGCAATGGCATCCGTGTCTGGCTGACCTGCAAGAATACGCCCACCCCGGTGATCAGCTATAGTGTGGTTGAACGCGAGGCGGGCGGGGCCATCAACATCACAGCAAGCCATAATCCCCCGGCTGACAACGGCTTCAAGGTTCGCGACCCGCAGGGAGCCGCGATCTCACCCGAAGGCCTTGCCGAAATCGAGGCCGCGATTCCGGCGTCGGCAGACGGCGCCCATCGGATGGCAATGGACGAAGCCGTGGCAAGCGAGCTCGTCACGGTCTGGGACCCCGACCCCGCGTACATCACCCACCTGGAGACTCTGGTGGACGTGGGAAGGCTTCGAGATGCCGGGATGAGAATACTGGTTGAGCCTATGTGGGGCAACGCAGCCGGGTGGTTCCCACGCCTGTTGGGCGGGGGAACCAACACGATCTGGGAAATGCACGCTGACCACAACCCGCTTTTCCCCGAGATGGGCAGGCCCGAGCCGATCGAACCGAACATCACCCCTGCATTACGACGGACGGTGGAGATGGGCGCGGATGTTCTGCTGATCAATGATGGTGACGCAGATCGGATGGGCATCGGGGACGAGAATGGCCAGTATGTCGACCAGTTGCGTGCGTTCAGCCTGCTCGCTTACTACTTGCTTGAAGTTCGTGGCGAGAGAGGACCGATTGTCAAGACAGTCAGTGCTTCTTCGATGTTGGACCGCCTGGCGCAGAAGTACGGCGTCGGACTCTACGAGACGGGCGTCGGTTTCAAGTATGTTGCACCGAAGGTGGTTGAGGTTGATGCTTTGATCGGTGGTGAGGAGAGCGGAGGGTATGCGTTCCGTGGCAACGTGCCGGAACGCGATGGCATTCTGGGCAACCTCTACTTCCTCGACTTTATCCTACAGACCGGCAAGTCGGCTTCGCAGCTCGTGACACAGCTATTCGACACCCTCGGACAGGCCTACTACTACGATCGCATCGACGTACGCTTCCCGGCCGAGAAGCGGCCGCATACGCAGGCCCTGATCGACAATGCTGTGCCCTCGCAGGTGGCCGGCCTACCACTGACCGACATCGTGACCATCGATGGGCGCAAGTTCATCCTGGGTGACAAAGGCTGGCTGCTCATCCGCTTTTCCGGTACGGAGCCCATCATGCGTGTCTACTGCGAGGTAACCGATAAGGCGCTCGTTCAGCCGGTGCTTCAAGCGGGGATGATGCTCGCCGGACTCCAATAGCATAGCTGCTCAACTCCGGGCTGCACGCTCCCCTGGTTGCGTTGAGGTCGTGCCGGGAACGGACGCTTGATCCCGGCACGACCCCATCAGCACACAGTCCGGTAGCCAGAGTTCATCGGCATCTCGGTTAACGCATCTGTAACGTGGCCGAAACCACGCCTCGTGGCTTGCGGTGCTATCCTGAGACCAGTTGGGGAGCGGGAATGCACTGGCTATTGTCGACACCGGAGACGTTTTCGCTGCGGGAACTGGTCCGCCGCTGTGGGAGGCGCTACCCGCCCCCACTGCGTGCCGTGGCTTCGGGGCAGCAACTACTTCGCGTTGAGGGGCTGGGGACTGGCACCGTTCTGGGTGTGACCATCGAGCAGGTGCCTTCAGGGTTGGTGCTACGAACCGACTCCCGCCTGAGCGGCCAGGAAACCGAGGAGATCAGCCAGAAGATATGGCGGATGCTCCGCCTGGAAGAGGATCTGGCACCCTTCGTGCGAATCGCAGCACGCGCCGATGCTCTCGGATCAGTGAAGACCAGGGGCGCTCGCCTGATCCGTGGTACAACCCTTTTTGAAGATGCCTTGACGTCAATGACAGTGGTCTGGGACCTCGACGGCACGCCGGACTACTCGATAACAGCATCGCTAATCAACGGACTTGGCCTTCCGCTGCCCAGCAATCCAACGCTTCACGCCTACCCCACACCTGCCCGACTCCGCAGTAACCCAGCGCAGCTCTCGAGCCTCTTGGGAGAGGAAGTGGCTACCCGCGTCTCTGCCGTAGCCATCGCGTTCGAGGAGCGAAGCGGTCAGATTGAGACGCTGGTGCGTCGACCACTTTCAACTGCGGAGCTCAGCAGCAGGCTCACCGCGCTGCTACCAGTGTCAGCCGCAGCACTGGGACAACTCATGCTCCGCATCGGGCGTTACGACTTCGTCCCAACCGACACGCTGGCCCGCGCACGACTT
>JAXDDP010000046.1:0-2875 GCA_034676785.1 Anaerolineae bacterium
GGAGCGAGACCGACATCACGTTCATGGCTGCCTCGTTGGGGAGCACGACGTGATCCTCCTGTGACCAGGTTGCACCATCATCGTCCGAGACTCTTGCAGCCAGGTGGGCTGAGGCGTGGTCACCATCGCCCCCATCGAAGTGGGTATACACGAAGAGCCAACGGCCGCTGCCAAGCTGCACGAAGTCGCCTTCGCTGTTGCGCGGGTTGCCTGGCTGGGGCGCGAGGGTCAACACTCTGGTCGGCGCGTGTTCGTTCACGGCTATCCTCCGATTGGTGAGTTCTCGCTGACGAGTATGGCACGGAAATCTTATTTGACAGATATCGAATCATGGCGAGGTCGTTGGGTTGCCACAGGAGGGACTGCGGGCTCAGGTGACCGAGGATGCGTATCGCGACAAAGTGTTGCGCACCTATCTGCGGCACGGCAGGCTCACCGCCATCCCATCGCAGCTCAAGAAACGGCTCGCTATTCTATCGCGCCTCGTTGAGGAGTTCGAGCCCGATCGCAGGTACACAGAGCGCGAGGTCAACGGCATTCTGGTCGAATTCCACGAGGACGTGGCTCAGTTGCGGCGGGACCTTGTCGACTATGGGTACATGACACGTGAGGCGGGCATCTACTGGCGTTTGGAGGAAGAAGGGGATCACACGTGAGGACGGCTTGTCAGCGCAAGCCTCTGCGCTATGGGGCCATCTACCTCAGGTGACCCGAGCAGCCGCTCAGGATGAAGCCCTGGTGCGATATCCCTGCAGGTCGCACTTGCGAGGACGCACTTGCGTGCTCTGACCATCGCTGTAAAGTGGCACCTGTCCGGGAGGATCTGCCTCCCGGGCAGATGCCTATGATAGAGCCATCGACGATCTCGACCCTGACGGACCAATTCGAGGCACTCGGCGTCGCCCCGGGAATGACGCTGATGGTGCATAGCTCGCTGAGCTCGCTCGGTTACGTCGTGGGTGGAGCGCCCGCCGTGATCCTGGCGTTGGAGTCGGTGTTGGGGCCTGAGGGCACGCTCGCAATGCCAACGCATACGGGCGACCTCACGGATCCTGCAGCGTGGTCCAACCCGTCCGTGCCCGAGGCGTGGCATCAGGTCATTCGGGACTCGATGCCAGCCTATCGTCAGGACCTGACGCCGTCACGGGATATGGGCGTCATCCCGGAGTGCTTTCGAAAGCAGTGCGGCGCCCTGCGCTCCTATCATCCGTCCGTGTCCTGGGCCGCTCGCGGACCCAACGCGGCGTCCATCACCGAAGGCCACAGCCTGAGCTTCGCGCAGGGCGAAGGCTCGCCGCTGGCCCGGTGCTATGACCACGGCGCTTATGTGCTGCTCGTCGGCGTAGGATACGATCGTAACACCAGTTTTCATCTGGCAGAGCATCGTTGCCGCTTCGCGTCGCAGAAACGGTGCACTCGGGGTGCGCCGATGCCGACCGAGGATGGCCATACGCGATGGATTCAGTACGACGACATCTATTGGTACGATGCGGATTTCGAGGAGATCGGGCGCGCTTTTGAACAGACCGGTGCTGTATCAGTGGGCCGGGTCGGGAGGGCTTTGTGCCGGCTGTTCTCGCAGCGATCGCTCGTGGACTTTGCCGTGCATTGGATGGACGAGAACCGCTCACTCACCATCAAGGGCGAATGAGAAAGGACTGCGAAAGGCTGCTGTGAGGTGCTATGATCAACGAGGATAGGCACGTCATCGTCACTTACGAGCCCACGGCATGGGCGGCGGTACCCGCCAACAATGGTGCCAACGGCCCGACGTGGCAGTGGGGCGACGAGATCCTGGTGGGTTTCACCCGGGGCATCTTCTCGGACCGCAGGTCGGGCCATCAGTGCTCCAATGACCATCCCTTTGAGTCATGGCTTGCCCGCAGCACCGACGGGGGTGAGAGCTGGGATGCCTGGCAACCGGAGCCCTATGCCGGCCAAGATCCCCCCGCGGCGGAGTGCCCTTGTTGTGATCACCCGGTTGGACCGTTCACCGATCCCGGCTTTGTGGCGCGCATCGAGGGCAATGGCTATCACGGTAATCGTGGAGCACGGTGGTTCGTCAGCCAGGACAAGGGGGCGGCGTGGCTGGGCCCCTTCGGCTTTGGCGGTTTGATGGAACACCCCGCGCTACAGGGGCTCGAGTTCACAGGCCGTACAGCCTATGAGGTTCGTGGTGCTCGATCGCTGGACCTATACCTTTCGGCCCGCATCCAGCCCGGTACCGGGGCTCTCAACGTCGTGTACGACAAGGCCTTCCTGGCGCGGACCACGGATGGAGGAGCGACGTTCGAGTTCATCTCGTGGCTCGTGGACGAGGATGACCCCTACCGCGCTGTGATGCCCGCTCCCGTGCGTCTCTCGCCCTCTGATCTGGTGGTGGCGCTGCGGCGTAAGTCGGCGACCGAGAACTGGATTGACTGCTTAGCCTCGGGCGACGATGGCGCCACTTGGTCTTTTCGCTCGCGGGTGGGCAAGACCGAGGATGGGAACCAGTTCAACGGCAACCCACCGGCGATGGTACGCCTGGCGGACGGGCGCCTGTGCTGTGCCTATGGCAATCGCAGCCGCTGCGAGATTGTGGCAAGGCTTAGCGATGACGAGGGTCAAACGTGGGGTCCGGAGCGGATCCTCCGGGATGACTTCCAGTCCGTCAATGGCTGGCCTGACCTGGGATACTGCCGACTCTTCCAGCGTACCGACGGGCGCCTGGTCGTGGTTACCTTCTGGTGCACGCCGGACCGTCCCCAGACCCACATCGAAGCCACGATCTGGACCCCGTAGCTGTCGACGCCGCTTCGAGTTCCAATTGCTGAGCGTCGATATCGCGGCGAGACAGCGCTTCGCAGGCTCACTTCTCGCCTACTCGCCTATT
>JAXDDP010000047.1:0-6036 GCA_034676785.1 Anaerolineae bacterium
CATAGGCAAGGTTGAAGTCCTTCTGCAGGTCCTGGAGCAGGTTAAGTGTCTGCGCCTGAATCGAGACGTCCAGGGCCGAGACCGGCTCATCGCAGAAGATGATCTGGGGATTCAACGAGAGGGCGCGGGCGATGCCGATGCGCTGCCGCTGCCCACCCGAGAACTCGTGCGGATAGCGGCGAACGTGCTCCCTGCGCAGCCCGACGCGTTCGAGCAGCCTGATGACTGCTTCCTCCATCTCCTCTCCGACTTTCATACCGTGGATCACCATCGGCTCGGAAACGATGTCAAAGATCGACATGCGCGGATTCAGGGAGTTCACGGGGTCCTGGAAGACCATGGAGATCTCCCGGCGAATGCGGTGCAACTGGTCCTTGTCCAGATCGAAGATGTTGACCATCTGAGGGCTGCCATCGGCAGACAGGAGGCTGGTCCTGAAGTGCGCTGAGCCCCCTGTGGGTTCGTAGAGCCGGATGACGGTGCGGCTGACTGTGGTCTTGCCGCAGCCGCTCTCACCGACCAGGCCCAGTGTCTCGCCCTCGCGGAGGTAGAAGCTGACATCATCCACGGCTTTGACGTTGCCCACGACTTTCCGGAGCAGACCTTTCTGGATGGGAAACCACTTCTTGAGCGCTTTCACCTCCAGAAGGGTCTTGCCGTCTCTAGTTTCTATGCGCTCGGCCATGTTCGTCCTACCTCCTATACATTCTCGTACAGCAAGCAGCGCACCCAGTGCTCAGGCTCGACCTCGATGTACCTGGGCACGATCCGGTCGCATTTGCCGGGCATGAACTCCGGACAGCGCGGGTGGAAGACGCACCCGGACGGCAGGTGGAAGGGATCCGGGACCATACCCTTGATCGACGCGAGGCGCTCGCCGGTGCGCTTGCCCACCTTGGGGATCGACTGAAGCAGCGCGCGGGTGTACGGATGCTTGGATTCGTAGAACACCTTCACCGTGGAGGCTTTCTCTACCTGCTTGCCCATGTACATCACGCAGATCTCTTTTGCCATCTCTGCCACCACGCCCAGGTTGTGCGTGATGAACATGATCGCCATATCCGTGGTCTCCTGAAGCTCACGCATCAGGTCCAGGATCTGTGCCTCGATCGAGACGTCCAGTGCCGTCGTCGGCTCATCTGCGATCAGCATAAACGGTTGGCACGAGAGGGCGATGGCGATCATCACGCGCTGGCGCTGCCCACCGGAGAGCTGGTGCGGATAGGCATCCACGCGCTCCTTGGGCTTGGGGATCCCCACCTTCTGCAGCATATCGATCGAGATCTCGCGGGCCTCCTCCTTGGTCACCGGGCGGTACTGCATGATCTTCTCCACCATCTGGTCGCCGACCTTGACCGGGATGAAGCGGTGGAGGTTCAGTGCCTCTCCGATCAACGTGCCCGTGGTGTACACCGGCGTCAGCGAGCTCATCGGCTCTTGAAAGATCATGGCGAACTCGCCACCGCGGATGGTGCGAATCGTCTCGCCATCCGGATCGAGGCTGGTGATGTTGACGACCTCTGTGGGCTTGCTGGGGTCGAACTTGTCACGCCGGTAGTAGAGGATCTCGCCATCGGCGATTCTCCCGGGCTTGACGATCATCTGCATCACCGCCTTGGCCGTGACCGATTTCCCACAGCCACTTTCCCCGATGATGCCGATGGTCTCCCCCCGGTTCACGGCATAGGTGACGCCATCCACACCGTGGATCGTGCCATCGCGAACTTCGAAGTCTACACGCAAATTATTGATCTCGAGCAGTGGTTCACTCATGGCGTCCTCCTTACCGACCACCGTAGGGATCCATCGCGTCGCGCAGCCCATCCCCCAGCATGTTGAAGGCCAGCACTGCCAGGATGATGAACGGGACGGGGATCAGCATCCAGGGCGCGAAGCGGATCGCGCGCACGCTGCTGACCTCCTGGAGCAGGACGCCCCAACTGGTCAAGGGCGGGCGCAGGCCCAGCCCCAGCCAGGAGAGTGCTGTCTCCGAGAGGATCATGCCGGGGATCATCAGCGTCGCGATGACGATCACGTGGCTCAACGTGCCCGGCAGCAGGTGGCGGAACATGATGCGTTTGTCGCTGGCGCCGGCGCTCTGCGCCGCAAGCACGTATTCGCGCTCACGCAGAGACAGGATCAGCCCGCGGACCTGTCGCGCTAACCCGCCCCAGCGGATGAAGACCAGGATCAGTGTCAGCATGAAGTAGACCAGGATTGGTGACCAGTTGACAGGGATGGCCGCGGCCAACGCCATAAACAGCGGGATATCGGGGAAGGCGCCCACGAACTCCACGAGGCGCTGGATCAGGATGTCCGTTGTCCCCCCGTAGTAGCCGGAGATCACACCCATCACCATGCCTATCACGAACGTCAATCCCTGGCCTACAAGGCCCAGCAGGAGGGATAGCCGCCCACCGTAGATGATGCGCGACAGGAGATCACGTCCCGTGCGATCGGTCCCAAAAAGGTACACCGTGCCCTCGGGATACTTCTCCGTGTTAATGCCGAAGAGGTGGACGCGCATCGGGATCAATCCCAGCAGCTTGTATGGCTCTGCTTTGACGAAGAGCGAGATGGGATAGATCCGTGTCTCGTCCACGACCCATCTCCGCGTGCGCGTCGCGAGGTCTGTCTCGACGTTGAGGCCATAGACAGCAGGCCGCAGGCTGAAGCTCCCGTCAGGGCTCTTGAAGACCAGGGGTTGAGGCCGTGCTTCAAGATAGTCAGACTGGGTAAGTACCTTATAGGGTGCGAAGAACTCCGCAAACAGGCCGCAGATGACGTAGAAGAGGATGATCAGTATCCCGCCCAGGATCGCCAGTTTGTTCTTCTTGAACTTCCACCAGACCAGGCTCAAGTAGGCCTGGCTCAGGTCACCTTTCTTGCTAGCTACCTCCGCCGTCTGTACGACTTCAGGCGCTTGCTCTGTCATGGGTTCGACCTCCTCGTCAGTCCAGGCGGATGCGCGGATCGAGCGCAGCCAGCAGAAGATCGCCGATCAGCGAGCCGATCATCGTCATCAGGACGATAAAGACCAGCACCGTTCCAGCCAGGAACATGTCCTGCGAGATCAAGGCGTTGACGAAGAGCGGACCCACCGTGGGCAGGTTTAGCACCGTGGCCACGAGGGCATCACCAGCGACAATGCTGGGGAGCGCCTCAGACGTCAGAATGACGATCAGGGGGTTGATGGCGACCCGTACAGCGTGCTTCCACGTGACGGCGCGGTTCTTCAGCCCACGGGCGCGCGCCGCCTCGACGAAGGGCTGTCCCAGCGTCTCCAGCAGGTTGCCGCGCATGATGCGGACCAGGCCCGCAGTGCCTGTAACGCTGCTGATCAGCGCCGGTATCCAGAGGTGCTTGAGCAGGTCCCAGACCTTGGCCAGGTTCCACGGCGCGTCGATATACTCGCGAGAGAAGAGCCCACCCACCTCTACCTTCAGCACCATCATCGCGAAGAAGAGCACCAGGAGCGCAAGCAGGAACCCCGGCATTCCCAGGCCCAGAAAGCTGATCGTGGTGACGACCTGGTCGCCGAGGGAATATTGGTGTGTGGCGGAATAGACCCCGATAGGTATCGCCAGGCACCAGACAATGGTGATGCTGGAAAGCGCCAGAATCACGGACATCAGCGCGCGCTGACCAATGATCTCGCTGACCGGGCGCTCGAACTCGAACGACTCGCCGAAATCCCCTTTGACGAAGTTCGTGATCCAGTTCCAGTAGCGCTCGAGTAAGGGTTGGTCGAGCTTGTAGCGCGCGCGGTAGTCATCTATCCGCTGCAGCGCACTAAGGTCGCCACGCGCTTGCAGCTGCTGTAGCTTAATGGTCAGGAAGTCGCCTGGGGGTAGCTCGATGATGAGGAAGCTGACGAAGGAGACCAGCACGACCATGATCGCCATGTACATGATGCGTCGTGCAATGTATGATAACACATTCACCTCCTTGATCTCTCAGCAGACTGCCTTGGCTGTCGCTCATTTTGGCTTGCTAGGCCAAGAGGTCGATCATCCACGTTCGCTGCTGCGCTGGCTTTCGCCTCGACTGTAGGGCCGCACCCAACGATAAGGCTCTTGGCGGGCGGCATCTGCCGCCCGCCAAGAGCATGGATAGACGATGCTACTTGTCGATGTAGAACTGCTCAGGATGCGTGTTGCCGGGAGTCCCTGGAGCCCAAGGACCGAGAACCCCGAACTCATACACGTTCTTGAAGTAGTTCTTGCAGACCACGGGCATGGGCTGGTCACCGGTCGCGCCGATGATGAAGGGGCCCTGCTCCATGTAGACTTTCACGGCCTCCCAGATGATCTCATGGCGCTTCTGCTCATCGGGTTCCTGTAGGCCCTGGCGGTAGAGATCCTGCAACAGGGCTGCGGGGCTGCCGGGCTCGGGCTCCCAACCCTCCTCGCCACCGGTCTTGTAGTACTGGCCCTGCTGCGGGAAGGCGCGCGTGCCCTCGCCGACACCGCGGACCGGGAAGACCCAGTCGGGATAGGTCCAGAGATCGAGCTCCGAGGCGTGGGTCGTGGCCAGCATGAAGAGGCCGTTGTCACGGTTGGTGCCGCCATCGGCGGTGCCAATGGCATTGTCGATCAGGACCTTGACGCCCACATCCTCGAGGTTCAGCTTGTAAACCTCCACGAACGCGGTGTTGATCGTCTGCGAGCTCCAGTCGTTGAGCTGCAGGATGAGCGTGAAGGGTGTGCCGCTGGGCAGGTCGCGAATGCCATCGCCATCCGCGTCCTTGAAGCCCGCCGCGTCGAAGTGCTCCTTCGCCTTCTCGGGGTCATATTCAGCGTAGGCGGCTGCCCACTCCTCGTACACCGCCATACCCTCATCGGAGCTGGTGAAGTGCGGTGACTGCGGGCTGATGGTGAAGTTCTTGACCTCACCAATGCCATCCCACGCCACGTCCAGCACGCGCTGGCGATTCATGGCGTACGACAGACCTCTCAGGAAGTCGGGATTGCGCAGGAGCTCGCGGATCTCCTTATCTTCCTCGCTTTCGGTCGCGGGATCATACTCCATCTCCGTGTGGTAGTCCTGGTTGACGATGATGCCGGGCCATGCGCCCGCGCCATTCATCCAGCCATCCACCAGGCGGAAGTCGCCCGCTTCGGCATTCTCGAGCAGGAACGGGACATCGGTGGGGTCCTGGTTGTAGCGGAAGACGCAGTCGTACCGTCCCTGTGCAACCTGCAGCTTGCGGACTTCGGTGTCCTCAACCAACTCGACCCGGATCTGGTCAATGTAAGGCAGTTGATTGCCCTCGGGATCGACCTTCCAGTAATACGGGTTGCGCTCGAGGAGCCAGGTCTCACCGGCCGTGTACTCCTTCAGGCACCACGCCATAAGGCACGGATAGCCCGGCGTCTGGAACCAGCGATCCATCAGGTCGAGCTCGGTGTAGCCCTCCTCACCAGGCTTGCCATCGTAGTTGGGGTGGAATTGCTTGAGGAAGTGCGCCGGCTTCATCAGCGGCTCCCACTCCCAGAAGCCCTGGGCCAGGATGTAGGGCATGATGTACTGCGGCTTGTCGAACTTGAGCACCCATGTGGTGTCGTCGGGGAACTCCATCGTGATCGGCGTGCCATCGCTGTTGCGCGCGTACCACGGCACGGACGAGGTCTTGTAGTCCTCGTTCTTGGCGAGGTCCTCCCACCAGAATCGCAGGTCCTCGGTGGTCCAGGGCTCGCCGTCGGACCACTTCAGTCCCTTACGGAAGCGGAACGTGATCGTCTTGCCGTCATCGGACCACTCAGGCATCTCGATGAGAAGGCCGGGTTCGTAGCCAGTGAGATCAGGTCTCCAGCGGACGGGCGGATCGTACAGCTTCATCTTGATGTTGCCCCCACCGGCATCCCACGTCACGGCGTTCCAGGTGCCGCCGTACTCGCCGATAGCGTCGACGACCTCGATGACCTGATACTCCGAGGGCAGACGTTCCTCTACGGGCGGCAGCGTGCCGGCAGACACCATCTCGGCCAGCATCGGCGCTTCGCCGAACTCTCCGGCCTCGACTTCCTCACCGGG
>JAXDDP010000050.1:0-7450 GCA_034676785.1 Anaerolineae bacterium
ATCGCGTAATCGTCGGGCCGGTGTGCCATGATGGCCCCAATGGCGGTCAGATTGGCGTCGAGCAGTTCCTCCAGCTCGTAGTAGTCTCGATCATACGGCGGAGCCAGGCTATCGGCACATTGGTGCATGCGAGCGACCATTCGCCCGAGCTCCCGACGGTGCTGATCGGTCGTGCCTTCTACGCCCCGGACGCCTTCATACACCACCGCGTAGCGTTCGCCTTCAGGTGCAGACAGTGACAGGACGTGTTTACCCGTGGTCGATGCAACGGGCGCCGAGACGCTCGCCCCGCCACGAGCCAGGTGCAGGAGGAGCCGTACCTCCTCTTCGACATCGTGCCGGGACCGGCGGGAGGCCATGAAGACCTTGAGGAACAGGAACTGTTCCCCGGCCTTGATTCTGTAGGCATCGGCCATGCCTTTCCGCCAGAATGTGCAGACGGGCGTGCTGTGGAGGGCGTACTCCCGGCGTAGCAGCTCCGCAAGCGCATCCGCACTCAGGGTGGAGTTTTGCACTGGAAATGGCTGCGGCATCTAGTCCAACTCTGGTGGCTGCCAGCCCCCGAATGCCCCCTCGATTGCGTGGGCCACGGCGAGCGCTACATCCTCTCGCCAGGGGCGGGCGACGACCTGCACCCCGATGGGCATCCCTTCCGGGGACGTGCCAGCGCGCACGACGACACAGGGCCAGCCGGTGAGGCTATAGGGCAGCGTATACGGAATCCAGCCACCTTCCGCCCCGTGGGGTGCCGCCGGCTGCTCCGCCGCAGGGGTCAGGATGACGTCATATGCTTCCATGAAGCCGACCAGCGCCCGGCGAAACCGGTCCCATTCGAAGAGGTGTTGTTCCATTTCCAGACTGGTGAGCTGGATCTCCCCGCCTGCTACATACTCGTCGGCTGAGGCGGACTCAGCCCGCTGCCAGTAGCGGCGCGTGAGCGGCGCGGCTTCCTCGATCCGTGGTGGCAGGGTCTCCTCGACCCGGGCTCCCAGCCTGCTCAGAAGTCCAGCAGCCTTCCGGCACGTCTCCGCCGTTTCGGGCGTCGGCTCGGCGCCAGCGTGATGGGTATAGGTGGCGACCCGGAGCCCCGGAAGGTCGACGGCACGCCAGTCCGCAAGGGACATCGGGACCACGCTCGGATCCTTCCAGTCCAAACCGGCGAGTATGGGGAGCGTCAGGGCCAGATCCTCCACGAAGCGGGCCAACGGCCCGATCACCGTGCGGGGGTCGGTCATGGCGCAGATGAAGGGGAAGTGCCCGGTGAGGGGGACCCGGCCTGTGGTTGGCTTCAGTCCTACGACGCCACACGCATGAGCAGGTTGACGGATGCTACCACCGGAATCCGAGCCCAGGCCCAGGGGCGATCCTCCGGCGGCGATCAGTGCCGCCTCGCCACTGCTGCTGCCCGTGGTGCTGTAGCCGAGGTTGTAGGGGTTGTTGGCACGGCCGTAGACCGGGTTGTCGACCATGACGTTGGTCTTGCCCAACAGGATGGCGCCTGCCTGGCGCATACGGGCCACAACCGTGGCATCCTCGGCTGGTACGCGGTCACGAAATTCGGGGTCGCCGCCGGTGCAGCGCAGCCCCGCCGCATCGATCCAGTCCTTGACCGTGAATGGTACGCCGTGCAGGGGGCCCAGGGGGCGTCCCTGCGCCAGGGCCGCATCCGCTTCACGTGCTTGCCCAAGGGCTTGCTCCGCTGCGATCTGGACCAGGGCATTCAGACGCTGGTTGACATTCGCGATCCGCTGGAGGTGTGCCTCGACGACCTCCTCCGAGGAGACCTCGCGGTCACGGATCCTGCGGGCCAACGTGGTGGCTGAGGCATAGAACAAAGCGTCGATCATCAGTCGATCCTCCCGTAGCAGGGAAAAGGCAGCCGGTGCCGTGAAGTGGGGTCCTGCACATCAGCGCAGGCGCGTTAGCGCAGGCGTAACAGGATGCGCATACAGAGGGCACGGCGAACGTTGTCAAAGGTTGAGTCCGTGCGGGCAGCATCGCGGTAGCGTCTATCCAGGTCAATCGCCCGTTTCAGGTAGCGACAAGCCTCAACACGGTTCCCCATGAGACCGTGGGCACGTGCCTGGTTGTAGGGATAGGTCGCCCTATAGGGGTCGAGCTCGACGGCGAGACTGAAGTCAGCCAAAGCTTGTTCATACTGGCCAAGCTTACCATAGGTCATGCCGCGCGAGTAATGCGCTCTGGCGTTGCGCGGATCGAGCGCGAGCGCCCGGGTGAAGTCGGTGAGTGCATCCTCGTATTGCCCCAGCTCCGAATAGGCCAGGCCTCGGTTATAGTGGGTCCCGGCGTCCTGTGGATCGAGAGCAATAGCACGGGTGTAATCCGCAACTGCCTCCTCGACCTGTCCACGGCTGTGGTAGATGAGCCCACGACCGCTGAAGCCGGAGGCATCTTGCGGATCGAGGTCGATGGCCCGGGTGTGATCCGCGAACGCCTCATCGCGCTGGCCTAGCTGGGCATACGCCAGGCCGCGGTTGTTGTAGGCCCGGGCATCCTGCGGGTCGATGGCGATAGCGCGGGCGTAATCCGCAATCGCCTCATCGAGCTGACCATTAGCAGCGTAGGCCAGGCCACGGTTGTTGTAGGCCGGGACATCGTGCGGATCGACCTCAATGACATGGGTGAGGTCCTCAATCGCCTCTTCGTAACGCTTCAGCTTGCGGTAAGTATTGCCGCGATTGAAATACGCCCGGGCATCCTGTGAATCGAGCTCGATAGCACGCGAGTATTCCGAGAGTGCCTCGGTATACCGCCCCAGCTCGTAGTAAGCGTTGCCGCGCGTCCGGTAGGCAGCGGAGCTCTGAGGTTGTAGTACGATGGCGCGGCTGTAGTCGGCGATCTGCGCCGCCACCTGCTTGAGCTCATAATAGGCATCGCCGCGGTCGCGGTAGGCTACAGCGTTCGTTGGATCAATCTCGATCGCGTGGGTGTAATGCTCAATCGCTGCTGTGGTCTGGTGCATGGCGGCATGAGCGTGGCCGAGGTTGTGATAGGCCGCCGCAAAGCTCGGATCGAGCTCGACGGCGCGCGTGAGGTCGGCGATGGCTTCCCGATACTGTGCCTGGTCAGCATAGGCGCGACCACGGCTGTTGAAAGCAGCTGCGTCATGAGGATCAATCTCGATGGCGTGGTTGTAGTCCGCAAGCGCCTCAACGGTCTGAGCCAACATGTGATAGGCGTTGCCACGCATTCTGTAGGTCGAGGCGTCGTGCGGATCGATTTCGATAGCGCGGGTATAGTCCGCAATTGCATCCGTAACCTGGCTTTGGCCGGTATAGATGATGGGTCGATCACTGGGGGCTGTGGGCATGCGCGATTCAGGAATGGTGGCCTGGGCATATGCGGCAACTTCGTCCAAGACCTGCCGTGCCTCACATATGGCGGCACCACGATTGCGATAGCCTGCTGCGTTCTGCGGCTCCAGTTCGATGGCGCGGGTGTAATCTGCAATCGCTTCTGTGTACTGCAGTAGCTTGCAGTAGATGTTACCGCGGTTCGTATAGGCAGCGGTGTGATGCGTTTCGAGCGTAATGGCGCGCGAGAAGTCTGCGATGGCTTCGGTGTATTGTCCCAGAGCGTCGTGTGCTGTGCCCCGCTTGGTGTAGGCATCGGCATCCTGTGGATTGAGCTCGATTGCATGGGAGTAGTCCGCGATCGCCTCAGGGTAATCCGCGCGGTCGGCATGGCAGAGACCACGGTTGGCGTAGGTCCAGCTATCGTGCGGATCGAGCGCGATGGCGCTCGTATAGTCGGCAATGGCTGCGGTAGCCTGTGCCTGGGCGGCATAGGCATTGCCGCGATTGCGGTAGGCAGCGGTGAGGTGTGAGTTGAGCGCGATAGCCTCCGTGTAGTCGGCAATCGCCGCCGCAGTTTGAGACTGGCACGCATAAGCGTAGCCACGATTATTCAGGGCCACGGCGAAGCTTGGGTCGAGTTCGATAGCACGAGTATAGTCGGCGATGGCTTCCCCGTATTGCTTCAGCTGGCAGTAAGCGTTGCCCCGATTGTTGTAGGCTGTGACGGAGGCTGGATCGATCTCGATGGCACGGGTGTAGTCGGAGATCGCCTCCAATACCCGTGCATCGTGGGCGTGAGCCAGGCCGCGCAGACTGTACGACGCCGCAACCTGCGGTTCGAGCACAATCGCGCGGTCGTAATCTGCAATCTCGTTGAGGTATTGATGCAGCTCATGGTAGACGGCGGCGCGGTTGCGGTACGCTGCCGCATCCTGCGGAGCGAGTTCGATGGCGTGGGTGTAGTCTGTGATCGCCCTGGAGGCCTGTTTGAGCGTAGCATAGATGCTGCCGCGTGTGCTATGCGCTACGGCAAGGCGCGGGTCGATCTCGATCGCGCGCGTCACATCCGCCAATGCCTCTGCAGCCTGCCCCTGGACGGCGTAAGCCAGCCCACGGTGATTGTGGGCGATGGCCAGGTGCGGATCTAGGTCGATAGCACGAGTGAGATCCGGGAGTGCTTTTGCATAGTTTCCCTGGATGCAGTGAGTGATACCGCGGTTGTTGTAAGCTGCGGCAAGGTGTGGATCGTGTCTGATCGCACGCGTGAAGTCCGCAATCGCTTTTGTGGGCTGTCCCGCACAGGCATAGGCATAGCCGCGATTGTTGAACGTCACAGCGCCTTGCGGGTTCAGCGCGATGGCGCCGCTATAGTCCGCGATCGACTCGGCATAGCGACCCTGGTGCGCAAAGGCCAGCCCACTTACGCGGAATAGCGGAGAGCGGCTCTCCGCGTTCAACTTGTCGGGAGTCACGGCCTCTCGAAAGGCGATCCAGCCATCCCAGTGCCCTTCCTGAATCGCCTGCCAGGCTCTCGCAACCAGCCTGCCCATTCTCTGGACCTCGGCTGACACCGAAGGCTCTTCTGTTACCTGGTTCCAGAGCCTGGCAACCTCACCCGCGAACTCATATCGCTGGTTGAGTGCGGTGAGGAAGGTCTCGAGGCCGATCGTCACGACTTCGGCCTCCGGCAGGTGTAACTCATGGTACAGCGCCTCCAGCCTGTTGTTCCACCAGACCGCATCAGTGTACCTGGGCTGTGCCCTTCGTTCTCCGGCTAACTGCCAATGATACTCGGCGAGTGCGGCTGCTACGGCAACGGCACGTGGGGCCGAAGCAAGAGCGGCGTGGTCCATCATAAGACGTCGCACCTTAGGATGGTAACTATATGCGGTGCGACCCGCTCTGACGTACGGTTGATCGACTAACCAGCGCAGGAGCCGCTGCTCATGAGTCTGGCTCAGGTGACCATTGGCTACGGTCTCATCACCAGGTGGCGCCACGACGGTGTCCTGCGGCTCATTGAGCTCAAGCGCTGTCAGCAACGTTCTGATCACATCCTCGTCGAACTGCCTTGCTAGCGCGATCCAGAGGGCGGCTTCGCGCCGTTCCTCCTCATCGATCCACTGTAAGTAGCGTTCGACCGCTGTACCCTTAGTAGGGGCTGCGGTCGCCTTAATGACGCTTCCGAGCATCATGACCAAGAGGGGTAGCCCATCGGCAAGGTCGTAGATCTCCGAAACGCGGGCTCGGTCTTTGATGGGCTGGGGTAGCAGGTGCTCGCTGGACAGACATTTCCCTGTCTCGTTCTCCGTGAGTGGCTGGAGTTTGAGTGATGTCATCCACTGTCGCTGGTCTGACCACGCATCGCCAGGAGCATTTTCTCCTGCGATCACCAGCCAGACTCGCTCGTTCAGGAGTTGGCGACGAAGGAGGTTCAGAAGCCAGCTCTCGAGGTGTTCGCCTGTTGACTCCCAACTATCGAAGCACAGCACGATGGGTTGACGCTGAGCCCAATTGCAGATCTCGTGCGCGAAGATGGGCGTGAGCGTGGATATTGGATCCTTCACCAGGGCGGCACCGTGCTCGTCATCGATCTTCCGGTCGACATAGGCTTCCCAAGCTCTGGTTGTGGCTGCCTGATCTGCATCGCCGCCAGTACCGCCGGGTTGAACCAAGACAGCGCCCTCGTGCGGTATGAGTGTCGCGGCAACCACAAGGCTTCTGGTAACTGCGGGTAGAAGCAGTTCCAGCGATCCAGACCTGTCCTTTCCTTTGGCTTGAAGCCAGTCGAGCCATTGGAGGTAAAGATCGTACTGGTCGTCGAACTCCTCCAGGGGTGCGCCACCCTGTCTCAGCTCATCGGCGATGCGTGCCATAGCCCTGAGCACGGAATGGTCAGGGAGAGATGTTTGATCAGATTCGTCAGTGAGCGCAGACAGAAGCCCGGCTCGTTGGGCCATTGTGCGATAGGCGTGTACGAGGTGGGTCTTGCCGATGCCAGATTCGCCCCAAAGGAAGAAAACCCGGAGTTTGGGATCGTCAGGGTGGATCAGGTTGCGTGAGAAGGCATTGATCTCACTGGCACGACCAATCGGGGCGTGCGCACCCGAAGGTCGTCTGCCTTGACGCGTGGCCTTCTGCGTCACCGTGCCTCCTGTTCGCTCCGCGTTGGCTTCTTAGGGGATCCATCTGTAGTGTAGGCTCAGAACTCGAAGTATGCAAGAGGGCGACTCCGCGCATCCCATACTCTTGCGGAGTAAACCGAGTGCGGGATCGCACGTGAGCTTCATGCATGAGGCGCGGGCGAGGTAGATCTTCCACCTCGCCCGCGAAAGAGATAATCCGTGTTCGGGCTAGCTACCTGATACGCTGATCTTCTTGCTCGTCGGCTTGACCTTGGGCAGGTGCAGCCGTAGTACGCCGTCCTTGACTCCGGCCTCGATCCGATCCTGATCGATCTGGTTGGAGAGCGTGAAGCTGCGTACGAAGTCGCCAGTGCGATACTCGGCATAGGCCAGCGCATATCCCTCCGGTCGCTTCTCGTTCACGTATCCGTTGATCGTCAGGACGTTCTGCTCCAGCGTGATGTCCACCGACCCAGCATCCACACCAGGCATATCGGCGATCACGGCAATCGCATCATTGGTCTCGTAGATATCGACGCGGGGAACGAAGGCCCGCTGTGCGCGGGTGCGCTCCGCAACACTCTCTGCCAGCTCCTGCTTCTCAGCCTCCTGGACCTCGATTTCCTTTGACTCTGCCATCTTACTACCTCCTCATCGCTGCTTGTCATCTGGCGGGGTCACCCGCACCTAGGCTGATGTCACCTGGATCTTCTTCGGCTTGTCGGATTCTGCTCGCGGAAGGGCGATGCTCAGTACCCCCAGTTCGTATGACGCCTCGACCTTCGATGCATCGACCGAAAAGGGCAGCTGGAATGCCCGCTGGAATCTGCCACTACCGCGCTCGCGACGGTGGTACGCCTCGCCCTCATTCAGCGGCTCCGGATTACGGGTGCCGCGGAGTGTCAACGTGTCGCCCTGGACCGAGATCTCAAGTTCCTCGGGGTTGACACCGGGAAGCTCGGCGGTGACGATGGCGCCATCAGGGTTCGTCCATACGTTCATTGCCGG
>JAXDDP010000053.1:0-4980 GCA_034676785.1 Anaerolineae bacterium
CCGGCAACGAGCCAGTTGTGGATGTAGCCATCGACGAGGTCGTAGCGGAGATACGAGAGTTCCATTGACGTTTCGCTCCTTTTCGTCCAACACGCCCGTTACCGGGTCGTGGGCGCCAGTGAGTGCACGCGCAGTGTGAAACACAGTACCATGGAATCGATTCCCGGGCAATTGGCCCGCTTGCCTTGTGGAACCTATCACCGATACTCAGGGATGCAACGTACAATGAGATAGTCCCTACCAGCGGAGGCGCACTGATGGGGTACGCAGCCCCCAGCGTAACGGGTCACCTTTCTATGGCCGATGTCGTCGTACGCCTGAGCCAGCACCCCAGCGTCGAGAGCGTTCTCCAGATTGGCTCGCTGACTACGGGAGCACTCGGTAGCGCCAGCGATTACGACCTGGTCATCGTGCTCGGCTCCGGTCCAGAGACGGACCCATTGCCGCCCTGGTACGTGGGCATCACCCAGATCGACCACCGGCTTACCGACCTGATCTTCGTTGCCGCAGCCGAGGTCCAGCGTCTCGCGACCCTGACCGCACCGCTATCGCAAAGCGACCCACTCGCGCCGATCCTTCGCTGGCTGCAAAACGGCGTCATCGTCCACGATCGCGTGGGCCTCGCCAATGAAGCACAGCACCACCTCGCGACAGGAAAGTGCTGGATCGACCCAATCCGTGACCAGGACGCCTATGCTACATGGTTTTCCATCAACTACAACCTGGCCCAGACGAAGCGGATATCAAGGTCAGACGATCCTGTCTATCTAGCCACAGCAGGAATCCGCATGGCCGTCTACGGACATATGGATCTCTGGCACGGATACTTCACGCTTCGCAAGCTGGCATGGACGGGGGATAAGGCGGCAGTGGCGTATCTGCAGCGGGAGGACCCAGCATTTCTTGAGGCCTTCCACCGGTTCGTTACAGCCAATTCGGTGGAAGACAAGCTGCTTGCCTATGAGCACGCAGCCAGGCTGGCCACATCTGCCGCAGGCGGGCTCTGGCCCCTGGACGTCACTGTGATGAACATCGACCAGGCGCTGGAGATCTGGAACGCACTCGTCGGGCCAGGCTCAGTGTGATGACATCGCCGCACACAGAGCACCCGCAGCCCGATCATCCCGCCTCGTGGTCGAAAGGTCGCGTTGCGCTGGCGGCCCTCCTCTGCCTTGCGCTTGGCCGGCTATTGTTCCTCTCGGCCCAGTTTGCCATGCAGAGCCTGCAGATGGACTTTGCCGCCTACTACGTCGCGGGTCGGGCGGTGGATCTTGGACTGACGCCTTATGTGAACCATATCGACCACGCGCCCCCCCTGTGGGATGGCGTCGCGCGCTACGCGCACAGCCGCTTCCTCTATCCGCCCCTCGCGGCCTATCTGTTCGTGCCGCTCGCCCGACTCCCCTACCTGACCGCCAAGTCGTTGTGGACGCTGCTGGGACTTGTCTGCACCGGAGCCAGCCTCGTGATCACGTCCAGGGCGATCCATTCCACGCGTTTGAGCTCAACCGGCTGGATGGTCGTCGGGGCAGGAACGGCGCTTTACCACCCGCTTCTCACGCATCTCGAGCGTGGGCAGATCGACAGCTTGACGCTGGTGTTGCTGGTGGCAAGCATCGCGCTGATGCGTCAACATGGTCAGGACAGCCGGCTGCCACCAAGGCTGTGTGACGTCGCGGCGGGGTTGCTGCTGGCGTTAGCGACGCTGCTCAAGCTGCACGTGGGCCTGATCCTGCCGTTCCTCGTAATACGACGGCGCTTCACTGTGAGCATCGCCTATGCGGCCGGCCTCACGCTCATCATCATAGTGTCGATGCTGGTGGCCCCACAACTGTCCCGCGACTACGTGCAGCACGAACTGCCACGGATCTCAGCTTTTGGCGAGGGCGGAACCGACGATATGCTTGCCAATCCCACACAGCTGGAAGCCCTGGTGGCAGGACTACCCGAGTGGCAAACTCGCCTGGCTGGCGTGGAAGGCACAGGCACGTTGGTCACCCTGCGCGAGTACTTTCCATTTGTGTCCAACGGCACCCTCGTCAGAGAGGCCATGCGCACCGTCGAGCGGTTACACCTGCCCATCAGCATCTCCCAGCTGTCGGTGGGGCTATTCGGTATGCTCTTCGGCGTCTTCAGCTTCTGGCAGCGCCTCAACCCGGGGATCTACGCGTCGACCCAGCGTGCCCGCACGGCGCCAGAGCAAGGCGTCGCCGAGTTCCTCTATTGGGCCATGGCGCTGATCGTCATCATGATGACGGCGCCAGCAACCTGGGTCATGAACCTCGTCTGGCTGCTGCCGCTTGGCGTGATCTTTGTCGCGGAGGCGCCCCGCGTGATAGGGCAAGTACCGATGGGGCTGCCGTCAATCGGCCTACTTGCCATAGGATTCGTCGGGCTTGCGCTCGCCGCTATGCCTGATCGGATCGTCAGTCCGTGGGACGCCTCAATCGCCTACCGGCTATCGGACGAAGTTTTGTACCCATGGGGATGGTTGTGGGCATCGCGCAAGTACCTCGTCGCACAGGGGATACTGCTTGTGTCGATCGCCGGTTACGTTATTGCGACGTTCGGGGCATCCGGGGCTGCAGGCCTGCGGCAACTGAAAGCATCTTGCCATGCCGAAGGTGTGGGGGAATGCTCGCCTGGTGCTCAGTGAGGCGGATGTATGGGGTTCGCAGGGGCGATTTCAGTCGTTCCTGTGCCCCAGCAGGCGGTCGCAGAACCGATAGATCGGTTACTACGAACCAACTTAGTGTACTTATGGCCTGCGTGTGCGCCCTGGTGATGCTGGCTCAAACGAAGAGGGCGTCGCTTTCGCGACGCCCTCTGTGACCCGCACAGGACTCGAACCTGTAACCAAGGGTTTAAGAGACCCCTGCTCTACCGATTGAGCTAGCGGGCCAAATGCCTCACTGGCACGGCGAGAATATTACCACAACCCGCTTTTTTGGCAAGATCGAGCTCAATAGCTTGGTCCATCGCATTTTGCCGTCACGGGAGTGCACAGCTTCTTTTTGCAAGGTTGATGCACCTTGCGCCGGCTTCTGAGTCGCTCGTCCTGACGGGCTGGTTCTGGGATTAGCGCGGTTGTATGCCCGGAACCCTTGCGAGTGTCCGGAAACCTTCGCAAGGGCAAGGCCGGCGTGTCGCATGCTGGCGTGCTGGCGCCAAAGGCGATGGCCCTGGACGAGGCTCTTTTGTGTACCACTGAAATGTCCGTACAATGATAGCGTTACCCTATGTGAACAGGCTATGCCCACGATAAAAGACGTTGCCAGACGGGCCGGTGTTGCGCCGATCACGGCGTCACGCGTGATCAACGACTCGGGGTATGTCAAGGAGTCGACACGCCAGCGCGTCGAGGCTGCCATCGATGCCCTCGGGTATGTCCCCAACCGCATTGCTCGAAGCCTGCGTTCAAAACGCACCCATACGCTGGGACTCGTTTTGAGCGACATCACCAATCCCTTCTGGACCACCGTCGCGCGCGGCGTTGAGGATGTCGCGAGTGGCGAGGGCTTCAGCGTCATCCTGTGCAATACGGATGAGTCTCCAGCCAAGGAACACGACTACGTGCGCGTTCTGCTGCAGAAGCAGGTGGATGGTTTCCTCCTGGTTCCAGCCTATAGCGATGCCCACTCTGCGACGCTGATTCTGAAGCAATCGGTGCCATTGGTCGTGATCGACCGCACGGTCCCCCTCCCGGTCGACATCGTGCGCTCCGACTCCGAGGGGGGGGCCTATGACCTGACACGCCATCTGCTGGCGCTCGGACACCGGCGGATTGCGATGCTGAGCGGCCCGCGCGAGGTTTCAACCGCGGCAGACCGCGTGACGGGCTATCGCCGGGCGCTGACCGAAGCAGGGATCGCCTGTCCTGGGGCCGATCAGCAGGAAGATCCAAGCGGAGGTCACCGGATGGTGATCTATGGAACGTTCACGCGCCAGGGAGGCTACGCTATGGCCAAGGAGGTCCTGGCCCTCTCTCCGCGCCCCACAGCGCTCTTCGCTGCCAATAACTTCATCGCGATCGGCGCCTACCGGGCACTGCGTGAGGCCGGCTTCAATGTGCCAGGCGATGTGTCGCTCGTGTCGTTCGATGACCTGCCACCCAACTTTAGCCTGGAACCATTCCTTACGGTCGTGGCCCAGCGAGCCTATGATATGGGACAGTCTGCCACACGACAGCTTCTCAAACGCCTTTCCGAAGGACCCAGCGAACGCCCGAAGGAGATCCTCCTCCCAACCGATCTGGTGGTCCGAGGATCAAGCAGCAGAGTAAAGGAGCCCATCAATGATCACACGCGCATTCGGTAGGACAGGCTGGCAGGTGTCGGCCATTGGATTGGGTACGTGGAACATCGGTAATCAGTGGGGCAAGATTGACGATGTCACAGCCTGGGCGACAGTTCGACAGGCCTACGACTGTGGCGTCAACCTCTTCGACGTGGCAGAGTCCTATGGTGACCCCAACGGCCTGTCGGAAGAGCGACTTGGGACAGCCCTGGCGGGCATCCGCCACCGCGTATTCGTGGTCAGCAAGATCGGCCATTGGGGAGAGCGCACCGGGCAGGGCGTGCCCAAGACCACCGTCGATATGATCCGGCTGTGCGCACACGCTTCACTCCACAGACTTCGCACGGACTGGCTGGATGTCGAGTTGTGCCACGAAGGCAACATCGCCGACCCCACCGTCTACCTGGAAGCGTTCGAGGTCCTCAAGCGTGAGGGCCGCATCCGCGCCTACGGCATCTCGACCGACAGCCTTGAGGTGCTTGAGCGCTTCAACATTGACGGAACGTGCAGCGTGGTTCAGGTGAATTACTCGATGCTCAACCGCGCACCAGAGCCGGAGTTCCTCCCCTATTGCCAGAAACACGGCATCGCCGTGATGGTTCGCGGGCCGCTCGCCCAGGGCCTGCTTTCGGGTCACTACACCCGCGATTCGGTCTTCACGGATGCGGTGCGGGCCTCCTGGAA
>JAXDDP010000057.1:0-3478 GCA_034676785.1 Anaerolineae bacterium
GCAATCTGCCCGATCAGGTAGTCGATCGTGTGCCAGGCGGATAGAGCATCAAGGGCATACCGCTCACCCAGCCACGCCAGCAGTTCCTGGATCTCCGCAGTCTCGCGAAGATCCCGAACCTCGCGTAGATCACCCACACCGAGGCGCTCCCCGATCCGCACCAGGCGCTCGGCGACCTCACGCCGGAACGCTCCCACCCGCACACCCAGTTCGTAGGGGCGCCATGGAAAGTCCCCACGCCAGAACGGCATCCGTGGCGTAGCGCCCGGGGCTGGGGAGACAAGCACCCGGTCATCGGTGATGTCCACGACGCGCCAGACCTGCGATCCGAGCATCATCGTGTCGCCGATGCGCGTCTCGTAGATGAATTCCTCGTCCAGCTCGCCCAGCTTGGTCTTGCCGTCGCTGAGATAGGCACCAAACGCGCCCGTGTCCGGGATCGTGCCGCCGTTGGACAACGCCGCCAGACGCGAGCCAGGCAGCGCCGCCAACTTGCCGTTCACACGATCCCAGCTCAGCCGCGGTCGCAGCTCCCGATAGGACTGGCTCGGATACCTGCCGGCAAGCATCTCCAGCGTCGCCTGATAGGCACGCCACGTGAGATCGGTATACGGGTAAGCGCACCGAACCTGGTCATAGAGCGCCTGAACATCCTGCGTCTCCACAGCGACCATCGCCACAATCTGCTGGGCCAGCACGTCCAACGGATGACGCGGGGTATGAGTGGGCTCCACCTCGCCGCGCAGCATCCCGCCCGCAACCGCCGCGGCTTCGACAAAGTCCTCGCGGTGCGTCGGGAAGATCCGGCCATTGCTCGTCTGCCCTACAAGGTGACCCGACCGCCCCACCCGCTGCAGCCCCTGCGCCACCGACTTGGGTGACTGAAGCTGCACAATCAGGTCGACCGAGCCGATGTCGATCCCGAGTTCGAGAGACGAGGTACCCACAAGCACCGGAAGCTCGCCGGCTTTGAGCTGGCGCTCCATCTCGAGCCGTGCCTCTTTCGCGACGCTCCCGTGGTGCACCGGGACGGGCACCACGCCCGGCGTCGAAGCTGCCAGCCCTCTCCCTGTCGCCATCAGGCCAATGCCCTTGACAACACCGCCGTCGATCAAGCCCGTGGCCCGGCCCTCCGCCTCAGCCGCCATCTGCTCGTTCAGCCGGTCAGCAGTCTGCTCGGCAAGGCGACGGTTGTTGGTAAAGACAAGCGTCGTCTTGTGTTGGCGGACGAGATCCAGGACACGCGCGACCACCATGGGCCAGACTGAGTTCCCGGGCAAGCTCCGGAAGTCCTCGATGGGGGTAACGACCTTGAGGTCCAGCTCTTTGTGATAGCCCGCGTCAACGATCGTCACGGGGCGGCGCGCCAGCACACGGTCTTCCCCTTCGCCCACCCAGGCACTTCCGCCAAGGAACCGGGCCACCTCTTCCAAGGGTTGGATCGTAGCCGACAGGCCAAGGCGCTGAACCGGCTGATCAGCCAGGCTTGCCAGACGCTCCAGGCTCAGAGCAAGATGCACACCGCGCTTGTTGCCCGCCAACGTGTGGATCTCATCCACGATCACTGTGTGTACCGTGCGGAACATCTCACGCGCCTTGGGGCTGGTCAGCAGCAGGTACAGAGACTCGGGGGTGGTGATCAGGATGTGCGGTGGCTCTTTGAGCATCGCGCGGCGCTCGCGCTGCGGCGTATCTCCCGATCTCACGGCAACACGGATCGGCGGCAGGTCCAGCCCGAGCTCCGTAGCCGTGTTTCGGATGCCGGCAAGGGGTCTCCGTAAGTTGCGGTGCACATCGTTGTTGAGCGCTTTCAGCGGCGAAACGTAGACGAGGCGCACGCCGGGCTCATCGTCGGGCGCCGTCTCATCCACCAGTGCCCGGAAGAGCTGGTCGATGCCCCATAGGAATGCCGCCAGCGTCTTACCTGATCCGGTCGGCGCCAGGATCAGCGTATGCTCTCCACGCTGGATAGGAGGCCATCCCTGCAACTGAGGGGGAGTCGGGGCACCGAAGGTCTCCTCGAACCAGGCCCGCGTCGGTGCCAGAAATGCAGACAGACCCTCGGGTAGCCGTTCTGACTGTGTATTCACGTCCATGGCTCTCTACCTCGCACCGCTGATTCTGCCACAAGTATACGAAAGATAGTGTCATATACCACGGTTGCACTAATCGGGTTTTGCGGTAGGCTATAGGATAGTGCCTCACGTCGGGTCGTGTGGCCGAAATGCCTGCAACACACGCTCTGTCGGGGTGCTCCCCGTCGGGCGCGACCGCAACACCATTGTGGAAGGGGATGAACGTATGACACTGTCGTTTGTGCAAGACCCGCAGTACTTCACGACTTCGGAGTCCGTGACGGAAGGACACCCCGACAAGATGTGCGACCAGATCTCGGACGCCGTTCTGGACGCAATCCTGGCGGAGGACCCGAATGCGCGCGTCGCGTGCGACTGCGTGGTCACAACTGGCTTGGTCCTGGTCACCGGCGAAATCACGACCTCTGCCTATGTCGAAATCGCTGACATCGCCCGCAGGACGATCGTCGATATCGGCTACAACCGAGCCAAATACGGCTTCGACGGCGAGACCTGCGGCGTGCTAGTCTCGATCAAAGAACAGAGTGCCGATATCGCCCTCGGTGTCGATGAGGCCCTCGAGCACAAGAAGGGCCAGATGACCGAGGATGACCGGATCGAGGCCATCGGAGCTGGCGATCAGGGGATGATGTATGGGTTCGCCTGCACCGAGACTCCCGAGTACATGCCACTCTCGATCTCGCTGGCGCACAAGCTGACCCGACGGTTGGCCGAGGTACGCAAGAATGGCACCCTGCCCTACCTGCGTCCCGATGGCAAGAGCCAGGTCACGATTGAGTACGCCTTTGGCAAGCCCAAGCGCGTCGACACTGTGGTGATCTCTACCCAACACCACCCCGACATCACGCATGACCAGATCGAGGCCGACATCATCGACCACGTCGTGCGGCCCGTGATCCCGGTTGAGTTTCTGGACGCGAACACGACCTTCCTGATCAACCCCACCGGGCGTTTCGTCACCGGCGGCCCTGCCGGCGACGCAGGTCTGACCGGTCGCAAGATCATTGTCGACACTTATGGTGGCGTGGCGCACCATGGCGGTGGCGCTTTCTCCGGCAAGGATCCGACCAAGGTTGACCGCTCAGCGACCTATATGATGCGTTACATCGCCAAGAACCTGGTTGCCGCAGGTGTCGCAGAGCGGCTTGAGATCCAGGTGAGCTATGCGATCGGTGTGGCACGCCCCACGAGCGTGGCTGTCGAGACGTTCGGTACCGGTGTGCTCTCCGATGAGGCCATCGTCGGGCTGATCCAGAGGAACTTCGATATGCGCCCGGGTGCCATTATCCGCGACCTGGATCTGCGTCGGCCCATCTTCCAGCAGACCGCAGCCTACGGCCACTTCGGTCGTGACGATCTGGATCTACCCTGGGAGCGCCTCG
>JAXDDP010000059.1:0-3681 GCA_034676785.1 Anaerolineae bacterium
TTGGCCTCACGCTCACCTCAGAACAGCTACAGCAACCGGCGTTGTCTACCTGGCGACCACCGGGAGATAGCAGTGATAGCCCACCTCGACGGTCACAGTCGCGCCGACAGCCTTGTGAGTATACTCATCCATTACTTCGACGTAGGCCGTATAGAAGCCCTCCTCAAGGTATTGATGTTCCACGTACGGCGTCGTCGTGTACGCGATGTCCGATCCGTCACCAAAGTCCCAGGCATAGTAGATGGCATTGGTCCCGATCGATGCGGACATAGTTGCACTGAAGGCCACATTCGCTAGCGGCTTGGGTGCGGCATAGGAAGGCTGATCGAAGGAGACCGTGACCTGGTCGTCGAGCCAGTCAAACAGCGCATCCACCAACTCTTCGCGAGTGTTGAACCCTGTGTCATTGTTGACGCCCTCAATGCCGAAGCCAAGGAAGGTGACCCGCCACGGATACGCATCGAACTGTACTGGGTTCTTGACGCGCTCGATGTTAGGCTCCCAGGCGCTCTTCACCCCGATCACGCCATCCGCGACGGCGGAAGCAGTGTTTGGCATCTCAAACAGCGGGCCACTGTCCAGGTCACTGTAGCTAAGCCAGGCCAGCTCGTCCACGTAATACTGGTTACTCGCGCCATCACCAACACCAGGTCGGGCGTCGAAGACCATCCCATCCAGGAAGGGGTTGTCGCTCCCCATGCCTACAGCTACCGGATAGGCGCCGTCATTCAGGGTCGCGTTGGCAGCACCGCGCATGAAGTACCAGGTGTTCAGGCCATCGATGCCCAATGCATCCTGTCCGGTGACGAGCATCTTGCCCCCCATCGACAGGTACATCCGGATGTCGTCCTCATAGGGCGATAGATCGAGTGAGTAGAGTCCCCATCCACTGCCGAGGTTCAGTGGGATAGTCCCAAAGTGATCGCCCGTGTAGACAACAACTTTGTCATATTCGTCAAGAATGTCGCGAGTGATATCGTACCACGCCGCATCGATGACATCGTAGGTTACGGCGAGGTTCGTCAACGTCTCGGTGTAGTACCCCGAGTAGTCCGGATAGGTCAAGCCGTAAGGGTTGCCGGTCCAGTACGGTGCCAGGCTTGACATATCCATGTCGACCAGGAGGACCTCGGCTGTTGTTTCAGGCGTAACACGGACCCAGTAGGGGATATGCGCCAAGTGAGTTGTGCCACTCACAACGATGTTCCCCTCGAGATCACCGAGATCCGCCCCTGGAGCGACATCAACGGTGACCGTAAAGACACCGCTCATCCCGGCAGCGATATCGAGGTTCATTGGCGTCACAGTCACTGAGACGCCGGGTGCACTAACCCACTCATCCACCGCTAGAGCATAGGTCTCAGCGACGCCAGACACGTCCTGAGCCGTGATGACCACGCTCTTATCTTCGCCAACGTCAACAGCCCCAAAGCTATGGCTCGGCATATCGAAGGTCAAGCCTGGGTCTGCTGCCAGGCCAAGGTCGATCAGCCCCGCGCCCTGCGTCATGATGTCGGCCATCGTGACCCCGCCAACATCGGTGATCACCTGATCAGCCGTACTCATCAGGGCGCTTCTCACTTGGGCGGGCGTCCAGTCGGGATGGGCAGCAAGCACGAGCGCTGCGGACCCTGTGACGTGAGGGGCAGCCATACTGGTGCCCTGGTAGGGCGCGTAGAGGCCGTTAGGCTGAGCGCTCAGGATGTTGACGCCAGGCGCCACAACATCCGGCTTGATCGCCAGCGTCCCATCCGGCCCTCGTGAGCTAAAGTCTGCGATGACGTTTGGCTGCTCAACTTCCCATGCGGAAGCTGGGTAGCCAATCTGGACTCGAGCGGCGTCGGTGTTGGTAGCCCACCAGGCACGCATCTCGACGCCCAAGCTGTACGAGATCATCACACTGTAGATATCACGATCAGTCGCGGTAAACCCACCTTTCCAGGTGCGCGACGAGTCGGTGTACATAATCACCGCAGAGGCGCCTTGCGCAATGGCATTGTCGAGCTTGTCCGTAAAGTTGTAGGTGCCTCGAGGGATCAGGGCAATCCATCCATCGGCGTAAGGCGCCGTCTGGGTAATACCCGTGGTCACGCCAGGCAGTGTGGTATCGGGGAAGCCCAGAAGGTCGCAGGGAATGTAGGGGAGTGGGCCAACTGTCGTCGTCGGGAACGCCGTCGGCGCGATGTCGGCGAACTGGTTGCCCGGGAAGCTCTGTAACGTCGTGGTGACAGGCTCAGGGGCAGTCACACTGATCGTGTTGTAGAATGCCCTGTCACTGGTACTCGCCCCGACCTTGATGAACTTCTCAGACACCGGACTTCCCGTAGTGTTATAGCCTGGGCCTGAGTTGCCATTCGAGAACACGACCACAACACCCGCATCGACCGCGGCCTCATAGGCCTGAACCAGGGGATCGGTCGAAGGGATCACAAGAGCATCGCTCCCCCAGCTGTTGTTGATGACGTCTGCACCATCGGCCACGGCATCCTCGACAGCGCCCGCCAGCATGATGTTCGAGCCGCTGCCCGTTGCCGCGGGGGTCTGGAACAGGCCCTTGTAGACCATGAGCCAGGCGCCCGGCGCAACACCCGAGATCTCAGGCGTCTCGGTGCCATAGCTTGCGGTGACCCGGTTGCCGGCCGCCGTACCGGCGACATGTGTACCGTGGCCGTTGAGATCCAGAGGACTCAGGGTCTCATCCTCGTGAACGCCAAAGGTGGGGGTGTAGTAGCGGGCCGCAATGATCTTGCCATTGCAGAAGCCTGGGTCCTCAACGCAGTACCCTTTCGGCCAGGTGCCCGTCTCCGGGTAATCGAACCCGGCTCCATCGAACATAGCGTGGTCCGGATCGATACCAGTGTCGACGATGGCGACCTTGACACCTTCGCCAGCCGAGTCTCTTCCGCCGAGTGCCGACCACAGGGCCGGTGCGTCGATGAGCGGCAGACTGCGGTCCATGGCTACGGTGTAGATCGTCTGAGGACTAACGCGCGCAACGCCGGGCATTGCCATCAGCGCCTTCAGAGACTCAACACTGCTGGCCACAAGTTTGACTGCAACGGCGTTGAGCACGATCTGGTACCCGCGTCCAACTTGTGCGCCGGGTACAACCTTGGAGAGATTCGAGGCAAAGCGTGCTTGTTGGGCCTGGAGCTCGCTTATGTAAGCTCGACTGGCAGCTGTTCTAACACTCAGCTTGCCACCAACGGTCATCATGCTCATCTGCCCGAGCGAACTCGCATAGCCCACCAAAGGCGGCGCCTCGAACTGCACGAGATACCAGCCATCCGAAGGGAGCCCAGCGATCTCGGCCGTACCATCGTCTTGGTCCGGTGCCTTTGCCGCCACTGGAGCTGTGGCAGCCAGTATCGCGACGAGAAGCAGAAACCTGAGCCAGTGCAACTTTCGCATCATCTCATCTCCTTCATGGGATTGGACCTGAGCATCTGTCACAAAGAGCCTGCCTCACACTCAACGCACATTATCTTCGCTCCACCACCTCCTCACCTAAGCCAGAACCACGCAGACTCGCCTGCTGTGGAACACCCCGCACGATGGAAGTCTAGTGAGCCCTGGAATTGTGTCAACGCCTACCGCAGAGCAACACACACGTGCGGATGCTCTCTTCGTCAACGCATGGCAATCACGCGATAGGGATGCTCTGATACCTGTGCGCCGCGT
>JAXDDP010000060.1:0-6652 GCA_034676785.1 Anaerolineae bacterium
ACGGATGTGGATGAGGCGACACGTCGCCAGATCCGACGCGGCGAGCGTTGGCAGCGCTTGCTGACGCAGCCTGCCCATGCCCCGCTATCCCAAGGGGGAACGCTGTTGATGTTGAACGCGGCAAGCCGGGGTTTCCTGGATGACCTGCCACTTGACCAGATTCCCGACTTCGAGCGGCGTTTCATCGCCTACTTCGGGGCACATCATCCGGCGATGATGACGGCGCTCGATCGATCCGGCGACGCGGGTCCTGAGTTCCCGGAGGTGTTTGCTGAAGCCGCCAGGGCGTTTCTCGATATGATGCGCGAGGGGGAGAGCTGAATGACGCGGAAGATGGTGATGGCGGTGGTGTCGCGCGACCAAGCCGATCGGGTCCTCGACAAGCTGATTATGGCCGGATACGGGGCCACGTTCACGGAGAGCCGTGGCGGGATGTTGCGGCAGGCGCAGAAGATGCTGTTTATTGCAACGCCGGCAGAGAGCGTCGACGACGTATTGAGCATCATCCAGGGTGCGTGTCGGACGAGTGTGGCCATCACGGAGCAGGGCCCTGATGCGGCCGGCCCAAGCGATTCGGGGACCGCGCCCAGCGAGACGACGGCCACCGAGCTGGGCTATGCCGTTGTCTTCGTATGGGATCTGGACCGTTTCGAATCCTATTGAGCGTCTCAGAGGTTATGTAGGGCGTGGACGTCGAACGAGCAGAGAGTCGCCTGCGGAACATCGAGAACGTCAAGCCGATTCTTGCGGCATTGCGCACGATCTCGATGAGCAGTTGGCAGATGGCACGCAACCGGCGAACGTCACCGCAGCGCTACGCACAGCACCTCGTCGAGCTTCTGCCAGCCGTGCTCCTGCACCATGACGCGGGAAGTCGCCGCGCACTTGGCCGTCGTGGCGCTGGACCTGTACCAGAGCGTGGCGATGGTGCTGAATCCCGTCGTCTGGTGATGGTGGTCGGCAGCGAACGCGGTCTCTGCGGCGGTTACAACAAGGTGCTGCTAGACTATCTGGGTACTGTTCTCCGTGAACAATACGCCGGTGCTGTCGTGGAGGTCATGGGACTGGGCTCCCGGATTGTCCGCGAACTGCGCAGTGCGGGTTACACCCTGGGCTGGACAGGTGCATTGTCTATGACGACGGTGCCGAGTTATGCGTCGGCCCTGGCAAGGGTGACGGAGTGGCTCCAGCGCTATGAGGACTATGAGATCGGCGGGGTCGATACGATTCATAACTCAGATCGTGGTGCGGGCACCTACGCGCCTGTGATGACGCAGCTGATCCCGGTGGAGTTGCCGGTCGGAGCTGCCGGCTCTGTCGCTGGCGATTTGGACGAAGAGGATGCCCAGGCGTGGCGTGACGCACAGGCCTGGCATAACGTCATCGTGGAGACCGATGTTGCGAGCCTCTATGGTCGGATCATCGAACAGTGGACCGCGAACACCTACTATCGGGTCCTGCTGGATGCAGCGTCGACAGAACATGCCGCCCGCTACCAACTGATGGAGTCAGCAACCCAGAATGCCGATGCGCTGAGCGAAGAGCTGATGCTGGCGGTTCAGTCAGCACGCCGGCAGGCGATTACCCGAGAGATGCAGGAGCTAGCCGTCGGTGCCGGGCTTCTCGATGGCTGAGCGGCGCGGGCCCTCCCAGTCTTGCTATCGCCGGGGCCATGGTAGGAGATGATCTTGTGAGAAGGCTGTGGGCGCCCTGGCGGATGGCGTATCTACGAGGAGAGCACAAACCTGTGGACGGATGCGTGTTTTGCAGCAAGATCGCCGCTGATGATGCAGAGGAACACGTCCTGTACCACGGGACGCGTTGCTTCGTGATGCTCAACCGGTATCCCTATAGTAATGGGCATCTGATGGTCGTGCCGTACGCGCACGTGAGTTCCCTGGAGCTCCTGGACGACGCCACACTGCTGGAGCTGTTTCAGACCGTGCGTCGAGCGCAGGCCGTCCTCAGAAAGGCGTCACGCCCGCAGGGCTTCAACATCGGAATCAACGAGGGCCACGCTGCTGGCGCCGGCATCGAGGAGCATATCCACGTGCACATCGTTCCGCGGTGGGATGGTGATGCCAACTATCTCACGGTGGTCGGTGAGACACGCGTGATACCGGAGATGCTTGATGAGACGTACGCTCTGCTGAAGCCGTACTTTGACGCCTGGACCGATGAGTGACGTGCCTGCGGACCCCGGTTCAGTCTGAGGTCCGGTGCAGGTGCGCGACGGCACTGGTCAGTCCGATGGCTGCCAATGCGATGAGTCCCGCAACCGCCAGAGTGCTGACGTCGACCTGGATCCAGATCCCCATCAGGCCCAGCCCCAATCCAACCCCAAGTGTGATCGCCAGGCGCCGCAGGTGCAAGAGGACGTGGGCGTCCGGAGTGGGCAGCTTTCCCGCGCTGCTGACCCGTTCACGGAAGGCGTGGAGATCCCATGCTGCCAGCGCGGCGGTCGTGCCCACCAAGGCCGGGAGCGTTGGCGCTGCTCGCCACACGAGCACCATAGCGAGGAACACGAAGGCGGCGAAGGCCAGTGCGTTAAGCCAGTGGAACCGGCGGACCTCTTCGGCAAGCACGACAAGACCGATGACGCACACCGAGACGCCGGCGTAGGCCCATGCCGAGGTTGCAGCGAAGGCTGCGGCCAGGACGGTGCCGGAGATCGCGGCAGCAACGGTGATGATGACGGCCAGCCGGTGCATCCAGGTCGCCTTCGCGGTCAGATTCTGGTCAGGTGCGCTATTGGCCACAGGGCCTCTCCCTTCGCCTTGGTTCGGTCATTGGCGCCATGGCCGCGGGGCGAACTTCCGGATACCCGCCTGCACCGCAGTGTCGAGTGGGGTGCCGACCTCCCAGTTGATAACGGGGACGCCGATCCTCTGCAGTTGCCGCATCCAGAGCTGCCTTTCGGCTGCGGCGATCCGGACGGCCAGGTCGCGAGCGGGTCCCGCGGCGATCCCCTGCGCCTCAAAGTGGACCGGATCGGGACTGACCACAAGGATCTGATATTCGCGTGCCCGCAGTCTTGCCAGAACCGGCGGGTCGTCCTCAGACAAAGGACTCACCAGCACGAGTTGCGACTTCGCTGGGAAGAAACGAGTAGGTAGGTAGTCGAGGCTGTCAAAGACGAGGCTGTCGCCCACCTGGGCCCGGGAGAGCGCGCGAAGGATCCTCTGGCGCTGGTGCCTTCCCAGGTCCGGATAGGTGCGCTCGAGACCTCTGCCGTAGACCAGCAAGCCCACGCGGTTGCCGTCGTTCAGGAACGCCTCTGCGAGCGCTGCCGTCACCTGGATCGCATACTCGAAGAGCGATTCCCCGTTGGCGGTGACACTGCTGCGTTCCCGTGCGTCCAGGACAAGTCCCACATCCGCGATTCGCTCCTGCTCGAAGACGTTGGTGTAGACTTCCTGCTCGTGTCGGGCGCTCAGCCGCCAGTTGATCCAGTGAGGCGGGTCGCCCGGTTCATAGGCACGGATGCCAAAGAAGTCCGTCCCCGAGCCGCCCTGGCGTGAGGGAATCGGCCCGGCGAACCCACGCGTGCGCATCGGGCGAATCTTGACGCTCTTCAGCCGGGGCGTTTCGGGGAGTACGGAGAGTTTGCCCGCGACGTTGTACGTGCGCACGCGGCGGAATAGCGCGAAGTGTTCGTTCGCCGTTATCGCGATGGCGCCAAAGGTGTGCGTGCCGCGCCGGCCCTTGACCTTGTACCCAAATCGGTGTGTCCCACCCGATGGCAGAGTGACCAGGTGGTTTGTCTCGCCGTCAACGGTCAGGGTTCCGGGGACACTGTCCGCGATCGCTATCTCGTCGAGGTCAGCGCCATTGTTGACCACCGTCACCGTGACCGTCACCTCCGCGTCGGGACGCACATAGTCCTTCGAGATGACGCGCGTCACTGTGAGGCGGATGTCGGCTGGCTGGTAGAGGGCGACTGCCGCCAGGTAGGCAACAAGCGGCAAAGCGACGGCGACGAACGCGCCGTTCAGCGCCGTGAGCCCAGCGAGCAGCAACACGTAGACAAGAACTGCGATCTGGAAGGTGCGACGGAGAGTCAACCTATGCCTGCTCCAATCACAGGAACGGCAACCATCCGTTCCAGCTCAGAAACTACGTCGTCTGCCGCGTGACGGTCGGTCCACAGATCCGGCTCGAGGATCAATCGGTGCGCCAGGGCAGGGTGGGCGAAGAGCTTCACGTCATCGGGAACGACGAAGTCGCGACCGTGCATCGCGGCCCAAGTGCGCGCCAGTTTCAGCAGTGCCAGCGCTCCTCTGGGGCTACTGCCCACCGCGACATGGCGGTGGTGGCGCGTGGCGCGGACGAGGTCGACCATATAGCGCTCCACGTCCGGGTCGACGTGGACGCGTTCGATGACCTGGCGCATCCCAAGCACGCCGGCTGCGTCGGTCACCGGGGTAAGTGAGAACTCATCCTGGCGCCGCTCGCGACGCCGGCGCAGGATCTCCTGCTCAGCGTCAGCCGAGGGATAACCGATGGCAAGCTTCATCATGAACCGGTCGAGTTGCGCTTCCGGCAGAGGGAAAGTCCCTTCGTACTCAATAGGGTTCTGCGTGGCGATGACGATGAATGGATCGGGCAGCTCGAGGGTCTCGCCCTCGAGCGTCACTTGATACTCCTGCATCGCCTCCAGCAGCGCGGACTGCGTCTTGGGTGAGGCTCTGTTGATCTCGTCGGCAAGGATGATGTTGGCAAACAGGGGCCCCTTGCGTAACTGGAATGCCCCGCCGGTTCGATCGTAGACGTACCCACCGGTGATGTCGCTGGGGAGCAGATCTGGTGTGAACTGGATTCGGCGAAACGTCAGACCCAGGACGGTGGCAAAGCTGTTGGCAATCAGTGTCTTGGCCAGGCCCGGGTAATCCTCCAGCAGCACATGGCCTCCTGTGGATAGACAGGCCGCCAGAATCATTCGCAAGACCTCGGTCTTGCCGACAATGGCCTGCTCCACTTCAGTGATGATCTGCTGCGACAGTGCCGCGACATCGTTGACGGTGATCATCTGGTAGCTGTAGTCTGGGTTACGGTCGTTGCTCACTCCCTGCCTCCCCGTGTGCGATTCTCAGTTCTTGCTCGACAAATGTCAGTGCCGGGTCCACTCGGGTCACGATCTCGTCCAACGGCATCGCCGTTGCCCGGCGCCCTCTGATGACCCGGAGAACAGCGTTCCAGATCCTTGTTGGCCATTTCTGCTTGGGCGCTACGCCACTCTGAAACGCCGCGTACACGTACCGGCGAACGTTGTCCGGAATCCTGATTTCTCCACTCTCGGTGGCTCTCAGGGCCTCTCGAGGCGACATTCGGTTCTCGTACCCGATCACGCTGGTGACAAACTGGCCCACGTAGTGCTCAAGCCGCTCCCGTGAATAGCTGCCTGCGGCGACGTGTTCGATGCGCTCGAGCCAGACCCTGGCAATCCCTATCGAGACACGCGGCGGCGCCTTGGCGCTTGGCGCTGACTCCTGGCGCCGCTGTAAGCTCCTGACGGCGAGGAAGGCGCCCAATCCTACGACAGGCAAGAGCAGACAGCCTTCAGGTAGCGCCCCCAAGACGGTCCCAACGAGCCAGGCGAGATAGGCCAGTGGCAAGACGATGGCGTCGCGGATGAAGTCCTCAAGAAGGAACATGAGTGGCAGGGCCAGCGCCAGTAACACGCCGGCGAGGATGAGCCCGTGCTTGAGCGCGGTGCGGTAGCGGCTCACGTCATACTCCTGCAAGCATCGGCGATGGCCTGTAAGCTTGCGATCGCATCGCTCTCCTCCTGCGCCGAGCTCTCGCCCAGCCCATAGCGCGCTTTTTCGAAGAGCTCCGTGAGCCGGGTGACGGGGCCCGGTGGCAGTTTGGCCTGGATGAGGTATTCCCTGAACTCACGTGCAGTCATCGTCGCTCCGCGGCGCACGCCGCGGCTCTCGCGCACGATTCGAGTCATCTCGACGTAGCACCTGAGGATCGAGTTCCTGAGGTCACCGCCGCCCTCGATCTCAGAGATGGCCGCGCGCGCCCTCCCTGCCAACTGCGCCCAAGTGTCGTCTGAGGTGTTTCTGCTGCCCCGCAGTCGCCTGATCGTGACCACGGCGACCGCTGCAAGAACCAGTCCCACAAAAAGGCTCAGGCCCCGGATGAGCCACTTTGAGACCCTGGCGGCACTGAACTCCTCGTCGGTGAACGGCTCTGCGGCCGTCAGCTCGCCCTCCTGCTGCATCCCGATCGACACCTCCTCCATCTCCTTCATCATCTCCGACTGACCCTCGATGATCAGAGCAAGCAGTCCGAAGATCAGGATCAGGCGCAGAAGAGCGCCAATCACACGCTTGCGCATCTCCTTGTCGATCAGCGTCAGGATCACGGCAAAGGGAAAGGTGATCAGAACCAGCAGGAAAAAGGTACGCAACAGCTTGACGAGCGTGTCACTCGCAGGAAGTGCGCCGCCGACCGGGCCAACAAGCCCATCGGTGCGCAGCTGATCGATGAGAAACTGCCAGATCTGGGCGAAGGGAACCCCAGGATCCATCTCGAGGCGCGACAATGTCATCGCCAGCAACAGCAGGGCGACGACTGCCGCACCCAGCAATCCGATGCGTAGAACAGCAACCCTAGACAGCTTCATCGAGCACAAGCTCCACGT
>JAXDDP010000062.1:0-3760 GCA_034676785.1 Anaerolineae bacterium
CATAGAAGTCCATCATCAATTCGGCCATCCCCCGCATCGTCCAGGCGCGTTCGTAGAGGCTGAAGCCGATGCTGAAGATGCGGTACCGGTCGGCCTGGCGCGCCAGTCGGTCCACAACCCCATCAAATAACACGTCGCCCACCGGATCAGGAAACGCGTAGCCGCGCAGCGTGGGTTCCGGCAACACCTGGCCTACCACGACGCCGATGTCCTTGTCGATCCGGCGATCCCAGACCACGCCGAATACATCCCGTACGTGATCATCCCCGAGTTCGGTAAAGAACCCCACCCCACTGCCAACACCGCCGAGGTGGTTGTCCAACACGTCCTCGAGCTGACGGGGAGCGTAGAATTCACGCAGCCTCTCCTCGGCCTCGACCGTGAAGCCCATCGACCAGGGCACGTAAGGTGGCGCTACTCCGGCCAGCGTCGCAAGGATGACATCGCGTTTTGACATCGCGCCTCCAGGTTCCGGGACAGGGCAGGGGCCAAAGGGTGCTCCATGCCCTGGGGTACGTCCTGAGCCCTGCTGACTCCCGAACGCACCTACCAGGTGCAATGACCGCTCGCCTGGTTACAGGGCCTCTCGTCGGTTGGCCGATGATCCGGCTTACCAGTAGTGGTAGACGTGCTCCCGGATGTGCGCCTCGTAGATGCCGCGGACCAGCGCCATCGTCTCATTGGAAAGCGGCGGCAGATCGGCGGCTGCGGCGTTGTCCTGCTCCTGCGCAGGCCGTTTTGCACCCGGGATGGTACAGGTCACGGCATCCGACATCAGGATATATCGCAGCGCGAACTGCGCCATAGTGGCTCCCGGCGGGCAGAGGGGCCTGAGGTGTTCCACAGCAGCGAGGCCCACATCATAGGGAACGCCAGCAAACGTTTCGCCACGGTCGAACGCCTCGCCCTCACGGTTGAAGTGGCGGTGATCGTCGACGGCGAAGGGTGTCGACGCGGTCATCTTGCCTGTCAGTAAGCCTGAAGCCAGCGGCACCCGGGCGAGGATACCCACCTGCCTGCGCTGGGCCTCGCCAAAAAACAGCTCTGCCGGGCGCTGCCGGAACATGTTGTAGATGATCTGGACGGTCTGCACGTTAGGGTAGGCGATCGCCTTGAGGGCCTCCTCCACCTTCTCGACGCTCACGCCGTAGTGGCGCACCTTCCCCGCAGCAACCAGATCGTCGAGGATGCCAAAGACTTCAGGCCGGTAGTAGACCTCGGTTGGGGGACAGTGAAGTTGGACGAGATCGAGCGCTTCTGTCTGAAGGTTAGAAAGGCATCGTTCGACGTAGGTCGTCAGGTTCTTGCGGTTGTAGCTATCGGCTGTGTGCGGCGAGGACATGCGCCCAATCTTGGTGGCGATGATGATCTCCTCAGGCCGTTCGCGCCGCAACCGTGCCAGCAGTTGTTCGCTCCGACCGCCCCCGTAGACGTCTGCCGTATCGAAGAAGTTGACGCCGAGGTCCACCGCTGTGTGCAGGGTGGCCACTGACTCATCGTCAACGACCGTCCCCCAGCTACCGCCGATTGCCCATGCGCCGAAGCTCACAGTAGAGACCGACCAACCTGTACGCCCCAATGGACGGTATTGCATCACACCCTCCTATCATCGTGATCCACCTGAGTGGTCTGCGAATGTCCGTTGGGGAAGAGCTTACTCAGCCCGGCGCCGGAGACAAGTGACCGTTGACGGCCAAGCGCCCCCCGAGCAACGATCCACGCACTGCACGCCAGGAGCGCGCTTGCCACGTAGAACGATGGGCGGGGCACCTCGCGCCACAAGACGAAGGCCATCAGTCCGGCAAAGACGAACTGACCCATGTTCACGATGCTGACGATCTGCCCACGGAACACGCGCATCGCCCGGTTCAGAAGTGAGTGCCCGATGACCGTCGGTACAATCCCCAATCCAAGGATCAGCGCCGCCTCTCGTGCGCTATAGGGCTGGATCGGTTTCACAAACAGGAGCGCCACAGCCATACTCGCTACTGCCGCCACGCCATAGAGCGGAACCAGATAGAGCCAGACCGTCGGGAAGGTGCGGTTCCTCCGGCCCAATGCCAGATAGAGTGCATAGAAGAGCATCGATCCGAAGCTGATCAGGTCGCCCGCGAAGTACGTGGGATTGAAGCTCAAGTCCGATGCCGTCAGGATCACCACGCCGCTCAGCGCGACCGCCGTGGCAACAGCTTCTCGGCGCGTCAGGGGCTCGTGAGCAACCCAGGCCAGGAAGAAAGGCATCGCCAACGGCACCAGGTTGACGATCAGACTCGCGTTCGCCGTTGGCGTCATACGGGCGCCGACGACCCATGACATGAAGTGAACCGCCAGCATCAGACCTGGAACGATAGAAGCGCGCAGGTGGGCCCGGCTGTAGGCGCCCCGATGCCGCCTGAGATCACGCAGAAAGAGCGGAAGAAGCACGAGAGCAGCCACAAACAGCCGCAATGACGCCAGAAGCACCGGATGCGTCGTGCTGGCCTTGATCATGATCACGGCCGTCGACGCAGAGAAGACGCTCAGCAGGAGCAACAGGACGTTAGCCAACACAGAGGATCCCCCATCTTTGATGTGAAGGCGCCACCACGGCGCCCGCAGGATTATAGGACCAGTTGGCTGGTTGGCTATGCGCCAGTCTGCCCCTTGACACATTCCCCATCGGGCTTATAGTGTAAACGCAGTCGAGACGGACCACGGGCGCTTTCCGGAGGCAGGGCCGGGCACGTTGGCCGTTTGGATTGCTTTCTTGTGTGTCGCAGTTCGCAATAAGGAGGGTGCATGACCGAAACACAGGAGTCGATCGACCTCGTAGGCCTCTTCGAGGCAGCAGCCCAAGCTATCGCTGCGCAGAAAGATGATATCAATGCGCTCGACGGCTACAACGGCAACCATGGCGACAACATGGTTCAGAATGTGCGTCTGATCACAGATGCCGTGCGCGCGCACAAATCGGATCCGCCGGATGAGGCCTTACGCTACGCCGGCGCCAAGCTACGCGAACAGGGGCAAGGCGGGACCAGCCAGTTCTACTCCCGTGGCCTTCTTCAGGCAGCGGACCAGTTCGCAGGCAAGACCGAACTCAAAGCCGCCGACGGAATCTCCCTGATCCAGTCGCTCCTCGGCGCCATCCCCGCTCAGGGGTATCCTCAGCCTGAGGAATCAGCGCCCAGTGTCCTCGACCTGTTCATGAATATGGGCGGGGCCGCTGCGGCGATGCAGCCCGCGCAGGCCCAACAGCAGCCTGGTGGCGGGCTTCTGGAGATGCTGACCGGTATGGGTGGCGCAGGAGCTGCGCAGCCGCAGGCCCAGCCGCAGCAGGCAGGCGGTCTGCTCGAGATGCTCACAGGACTGGGCGGCGCAGGGGCCGCACCGCAGCAGGCTCAGCCGCAACAGGCTGGTGGATTGCTGGAAATGCTGACGGGCTTGGGGGGCGCGCAACCCCAGGCGCCCGTGCAGCCGGCACCGTCCGAAGAGGGCGGGCTTGACCTGGGAGGTCTCCTTGGCAAGCTCCTGCCCGCAGGCCTGGCCTATCTCCAGGCCAAACAGTCCGGGGCAGACTCATCCCAGGCAATGCAGGCAGCGCTCGTCAGCGCCGTCCTGGGCACCCAGCCCTCGCAGGCTCAGACGCCCCGTCAGGGTGCCGGGGCCGCACTTGCTCAAGGTATGCTGAAGGCCCTGCTGGGCCGACGCTAGGTCTACTCACACACTAGGAGGATAACTGATGGCTGACAAGAAGGAAAAAGAGAAGAAGGGTCTCTTG
>JAXDDP010000087.1:0-55387 GCA_034676785.1 Anaerolineae bacterium
GCTTGAGTAGAGGTATCGCCGAGATGGTCTGGAAAGGACCTGTCGGCTCAATCGCTTACGACGGAGAGGGGGCACTGGCCAGGATCGGCGACCTTGCGCTCCCGTGTTATGTGGTGCGGACTAGCCACGGGGTCGGCGTGACCAATGATGGTCAGCTCACGACACCGGTTGCCGATGGCGCTGAGGCGCTGCTGGTCGCGCCTCCCCTATCGCGTCAGTCACTCGGCGACCCCAACTTTCGCGCTACCTACAGGCTTGACTGTGCCTATATGGCGGGGTCGATGGCTAACGCCATCAGCAGTGAGGCGATGGTCATTGCTCTGGGTCAAGCTGGAATGCTCGGGTCCTTTGGTGCCGGCGGGTTGTCATTGGGTCGACTTGAGCTGGCCATCAGGCGCGTTCAGGATGCTCTTCCCGAGGGGCCCTATGATTTCAACCTCATCCATAATCCGCATGAGACAGCGCTGGAGCGTGGTGCTGTTGAGCTGTATCTGAAGCATGCAGTTCGCGTCGTTGAGGCATCTGCCTACCTTGCACTGACTCCCCATCTCGTTCGCTACCGCGTAGCTGGGCTTGAAACTGACCAGAGCGGTCATCTTGTCATTCGGAACCGTGTCATCGCGAAGGTGTCGCGGCGAGAGATAGCAGCGTTATTCCTAAATCCACCCCCTGCCAAGCTGCTGGGTACGCTGGTCCAGCAAGGACTGATCACGGAACACCAGGCAACACTGGCTGCGAACGTTCCGATGGCCGACGACATCACAGTCGAGGCAGACTCGGGTGGACATACAGACAATCGCCCGCTGGTATGCCTGCTTCCATCGGTGATTGCGCAGCGAGATGAAGTGCAGGCTCTCCATCAATATGCCACGCCGGTGCGTATAGGTGCGGCCGGTGGCATCGGTACACCCATCGCGGCGTTCGGTGCCCTGATGATGGGGGCTGCCTACGTTGTCACGGGATCGATCAACCATGCCTGTGTGGAGGCAGGAACCTCTGAGCACGTCAAGAAGCTCCTGGCAGAGGCGGGTATGGCTGACGTGATGATGGCGCCGGCAGCAGACATGTTCGAGATGGGCGTCAATCTACAAGTGCTCAAACGCGGAACGCTCTTTCCGCTTCGGGCTCGCAAGCTCTATGAGCTTTTTCAGACCTACGACTCACTTGACGCTATTCCTGCAGACGATAGGCGTAAGCTGGAGCAGCAGGTTTTCCAGAGGCCGGTTGACGAGATCTGGGAGGCATGCGTCGATTTCTTCTCGGAGCGCGATCCTGCGCAGATCGAACGTGCGCTAGATAGCCCGAAGCGCCGGATGGCGTTGGTCTTCCGGTGGTACCTGGGTCTTGCCACCCGCTGGGCCATCTCCGGCGAATCGGGTCGCGAGCTCGACTACCAGATATGGTGTGGGCCGGCCATGGGTGCCTTTAACGACTGGGCAAAGGGGTCCCATCTGGAGGGTCCATCACAGCGGCACGTTGCAGAGATCGGTCGCCGGATGATGGACGCCGCGACGCTTCTCTACCGCCTGCAGGTGCTGAAAATGGGCGGGTTGCGCTTGCCCATGGTACCAACCAAAGGAGGCTCGATATGATGAAGAAGGTTTGCCCCAACTGCCAATCGACGCGGATTGTGCCCAATGCCGATGCCGTGGAGACCAGTGGCTTGTCCATCCGTTTCTACGAGCGCCCTGACGTGACACTGCGGCAGGTGCGCTACTATCCGCTCAAAGCATGGGTCTGCACGGACTGCGGCCTTACGCAACTCTACGTCAATCAGCCCACAGCGCTTGCCCAGAGCTATGAGCGTTTCTTGGGGCGTAAGCCGGGTTAGACCTCCGCATAGCAAGCTGAACCAGATCCCGGACACCGATATCTCACTACAGTCGCGCGTGTCCGAGTTACCCAGCCCTACGCCGGACGAGTTCCATCTCTGGTATGCACACCAGAGCAGTCTCACGACGGATGCGGGAGCACGTGCGGAACAGCGATGCCTCAAGGGCGTGCGTCCGGTCGTCGGATTGCGGTGCATTGTCACCTCATCCTGGTGTCGCGCCGGGTTGCGGACGGGCAGCGCGCCCGATCACCAGGCAACGGGGACCCGCTTGAGCTTGTACTGTCGATCGAAATACTGGAGAAACCGATTCTGCTTGCCAAACTCATAGAGCTTGTAGGTGACTTCGACGTCCTGGCGGCAGTACTCGAACAGCTCGTCAATACGGCCCTCGCGCCACCATTGCACAGCCTGTAGGCCATCGGCGCTCTTCCCGGATTGTAGCGTTGCGGTTGCCAGCATATCGAGCTTAAGCCGGAACCCCAGGCGCTTCTGGACTTCGAGCATCATGTCGAGGGTGGGGAGCTGGGCAAGGTCGACGCCCGGAGCATACTTCTGTAGAACCGGGTAGTCGAAGCCCAGTAGATTGTAGCCCACCACAAGGTCGGTCTTGCTCAGCTCCTCAGCAAGCGCAGCGGCATCAACCTCGGTATAGCGTGTGTATAACCGGTCTGCGGTGTTGTAGATGACAGCTACAGACATCCTGAGGCGTTCGGGAAAATGTCCACCCACATCCTGGAAAGCGTCTTGTGTTTCGAGGTCGAAAACAATGGCCATAGAGGGATCTCCTTGATGTTATGCTTGGAGCGGCGCCACGCCAGGGGGCATAGGCTTGCCGCTGATCACACCGCCACCGAGGACTTCCTCGCCGTCATAGACGACCAGAGACTGCCCCGGAGCGATTCCCAACTGAGGATCGGAGAAGACGATGTGCGCGTTGTCCGGACCAATCATGGTCACGGTGATCGGCACGAGCGGCGCGCGGTAACGGATTCGGCCCATCGCCTCGAACCGAGGTGCGGGAGGGGTGCCTGCGGTGAACGTAACATCGATCAGGCGGCACTCACGCCGTGCCAGGCGCTCCCTGGGACCGACGATCACGGCATTGCGGACAGGGTCCAGGTCAACCACATAGAGCGGGGCGGCAGCCGCGATCCCCAGCCCTCCCCGTTGGCCGATGGTAAAGCGCGCCAGACCCTGATGGTCACCAAGATGGTGTCCGACCTCGTCCAGAATAGGACCGGGGAGGAGCGCATCGGGCCGTAACGTCGCTAGCAGGTCCACATACCCACCTGCTCCAACGAAACAGAGGTCCTGGCTCTCACCGCTGTCAGCTACAGGTAGATTGAAAGCCCGGGCGATATCGCGGACCTCAGCTTTGCTGGCGACCTCGCCAAGGGGTAGCAGCAGGCGGCTCAGGTGGCGCTGGCCCAGACGATACAGCGCGTAGCTCTGATCCTTGGCTGTCGCGCGTGCCTGCAGAAGGCGCGACAGCCCACCCCCAACGCGCAAAATGCGGGCATAGTGCCCTGTGGCGACCCACTCAGCTCCCACCCTGTCGGCCTCATTCAGGAGCGTGGCGATCTTGAGCGTGGGGTTGCACAGGACACATGGGTTCGGTGTTTGGCCAGCGGCGTACGTGCTCAGAAAAGGTTCCACCACACGTGTGTAAAATTCCTGCCGTACGTCGCAACGCCGAAGCCGGATGGAAAGGTAATCGGCAACCGTCTCGGCTGAAGCGAGTGGCTGCTCGCCCTTCACCGTGGCGTGCCATGTGTCAAGGAAGACGCCGTAGACGGAAAAGCCCTGTTCGATGAGTATGGCCGCCGCGACAGCACTGTCGACGCCGCCGCTGAGGCCGACAATGCACCGGCCTCCCGTCGCGCGTGGTGCGCTTCTGTTGCTCGTCGCTGATTGGACGATTGTCAAAGCCTAGCCTCTCAGATTGGGCATGGATGGCCCAGAAGGTTAGATCCATTATACTGCACTCGAGCGCGGCGGTCACCTATTCGTCACCGTTGTACGCTTGACTTTTGCCTCGAACGACCCTAGAATAGACTAGAAGTTTGGACATCCTTACCCTAAGGGCGCCGGTAGCCCAACTCAGCAAAGGAGAGCGCGCAATGGCAGTAATGGATCCTCAACCCACACTGGACCTCACGGACGATGACAAACTGTGGGCGCTGTTGTCCTGGATTTTCTCGCCCATCGTGCCGATCATCGTGCTGTTGCTAGAGGACAAGAAGCAACGCAAGTTCATAAAGTACAATGCCATTCAGGCACTCGTCGTGAGTGTCGTTGGCTATGTGATCTCTGCGGTGCTCTCGGCGGTGATTGTTGGGTGCTTCACGGGTGTTGCTCTGTTGATCTACATCATCTACCTGGCCGTCCAGTCCTACCAGGGTAAGTGGGTGACCATTCCGGTTGTCACGGACTTCTGCGTTCAGCAGGGTTGGATTGAGAAGGCCTGAGCTTCTTCAGTGCCGTTAGCTAGATCCCCTGACGGGATGCCGGTGGCGCCGTCAGGGGATGTTTCACGTCTGATGCTGCGGTAGGCCATCTTTGAGCGGGGCCTAGAGGGCCCTGTGTGACTTCTGTGTTAACCAGGCGGCTCCCTACAAGGGGAGCCGCCTTCGTGTATCCTCAGGCGGGACCGTGCTATACTACCCGTCTGCGGACAGGCAGAGGCATGCTTGACCGGTGAGAATGATCCACAGGTGTGGGTGCTGGACCTCGCCGGTGCCAAAGCCCGAGCAGATACTGAGGAGTGAACGGAGAAATCGTGACGAGCGGGATTCCACGTGGTAAGCACTGGCAGATCGCATCTCGGGCACCTGCTGAGTATTTTCAGGAGCTGAGGTCGTTCAGCGCCCTGGTTGCCCAGGTGCTTTACAATCGGGGCCTTCACGACTCCGCTGCAGTCAACCGTTTCGTGGACGCCAGTACTCCTCTGGCAGATCCCTACACCCTTGTCGGGATACGCGAGGCCGTGGACCTCATTCGCGAGGTTGTCACCGAGCGTAAGCCTGTTGTTATCTACGGTGACTACGACGTTGACGGCGTGACAGCCGTTGCGGTCCTGGTCGAGACACTGCGGGCCTTGGGCGCGATTGTCACCCCCTATATCCCGAGCCGGGAAGATGAGGGCTATGGCCTGAATCCGGAGGCATTGTACGCGCTCAGCCAGGGCGGCGCGCGATTGCTCATCACGGTGGACTGTGGGATGCGTTCCCTGGATGAGGTGGCGTACGCACGCGAGTTGGGGTTAGCTGTCATCGTCACGGACCATCACCGGCCCGGCGATCGTCTGCCACCCGCTAACATTGTTATCAATCCCAAACACCCCACGAATCATGATGGGTTGGGCGAGCTGGCCGGCGTCGGAGTGGCCTTCGAACTGGCGCAGGCATTGATGCTTGCGAACCGGAGCGCACCTCTCTCCACGACGCAGCGAGAACTTGCCACGGATGACCTGCTTGATCTCGTAGCCCTCGGCACTGTGGCTGATATGGTCGCGCTCGTTGCTGAGAACCACACCCTGGTCGCCAGGGGCTTGCGAAAGATCAATGCAGCACGGCGCCCCGGGCTCAGTGCTCTCCTTGAAGTCGCTGGTATCGCTCCGGGCCGGGTGACGACGAAGACGATCGGATTCGTCCTGGCTCCAAGGCTCAACGCTGCCGGGCGTCTGGACGAAGCGATGACGGCCCTGAATTTACTCCTTGCGCCGGACATGGCCCCAGCGCTCGACTGGGCAAAAGAGCTCGACGAGCTGAACCTCCGCCGCCGAGAAATGACGCAAGAGGCACAGGACGTGGCGACATCGCTGCTCACATTCTGCGAAGCGCGTCGGGACGGTGAGGGTGCTCACCGCCATCGCGGGTGGCTAGATCGGGATGGTGACGCGCCGCCGTTGATCTTTGTGGCTTCTGACCAGCTGGCTCCGGGCATCGTTGGCCTGGCAGCTAGCCGTCTTCTGGATGAGTTCTACCGCCCGTCGGTTGCGGTCTCGATCGATGGCGAGTTCAGTAAGGGTTCGGCACGTTCGATTCCAGAGTTTCATATGATCGATGCGCTTGATTCGGTGCGCGATTTGCTCGAGCGTTACGGCGGTCACGCAGCTGCGGCCGGATTCACGATTCGCACTGATCGCTTGCCTGAGCTGGAGGCGCGTCTGGTCTCTCTGGCGCGAGCCCGATTCGGCGAGGGAGTGCTCATACCAACGTTGGCTGTTGATGCTGAGACGTCGCTGAGCACTCTCTCGGAGGCACTCTACGCCGAGTTGGAGCGCCTGCAGCCCTTCGGGTTCGGCAACCCGACTCCCGTTTTTGTGAGCCGCCGTGTAGCGATCCTTGATGCCCGCGCTGTTGGAGATGGGCGACACCTCAAGCTCGCTCTTACCGATAGTAACGGCAGGCGGTGGGATGCGATCGCATTCCGACAGGGGCACTGGATGGGTAAGTTGCCTGCCTGGATCGATCTGGCGTATTCGCTGGACCTTAATGAATGGAACGGCAGGACCAATCTGCAGCTCAACGTTCAAGACATCAGACCGAGCGAGTGAGCGTTGCTGTCGCGAGGTGGGAGTAGCGTGGCAGCAAATCTGGGAGGTGCGACTAGATGCGAGTACTTGTGACTGGAGCGGCAGGCTTCATCGGCAGTAATCTGGCCGAGGCGCTTCTGTCGCGGGGCGATACCGTAGTGGGCCTGGACAACTTCAACGACTATTACAGCCCAGCCCGAAAACGCGCCAATGTCGCTGTCCTGGAGGCCTATCCGCGCTTTTCTCTAGCAGAGGTCGACCTGCGAGATGAAGCCGGCGTCGCAACAGCACTGGGGGCCGGGTCCTTTGACGCAGTAGCCCATCTGGCGGCGATGGCTAACGTACGTTACTCGATCGAGAGAGCTCCTCTGTACACCGATGTCAACATCCGGGGAACCGTCAACGTGCTGGAGGCTGTGCGGAAGGCAGGCGTGCCACACGTGGTCTTTGCTTCAACATCATCAGTGTACGGGAACACCGAGCAGTTGCCCTTCCGCGAAGACGATCCGCTAGGAAAGCCGTTGGCGCCCTATCCAGCATCGAAGATTGCTGGTGAACTGATGGGGTACACGTATCACAATCTCTTCGGCATCAGCTTCACAGCAGTGCGGTTCTTCAGTGTCTATGGGGAGCGGGGTAGACCCGACATGATGCCGTACATCATCACCGACAGCATCGTCTGCGGCAAGTCATTCAAGCTGTACGATGCGGGTGAGATGTACCGTGACTGGACGTATGTAGGCGACATCGTCAACGGCGTGATCTCGGCCCTGGAGTGCCCGCTTGGCTATGAACGGCTGAATCTCGGACGCGGGAAACCCGTTCGCATGGCGGATTTCGCCGAATTGGTCGAGCGTCTTGTAGGCCGACCTGCTCACGTGGAGACGCCAGCCGCACCAGCAAGCGAACCCAAGGTGACCTTTGCCGACGTATCGAAGGCTACGGCGCTTCTGGGGTACCATCCCAGCGTGACCGTCGAAGCGGGAATGCAGCGCTTCTGGGATTGGTACCGGGAGCACATACTGCCCGGCCAGGTTGCCGCCGATGCGTAATCCGTAGTCTGGGCCATCAATGTCTACAGCGCTTGTGACCGGTGCAACCGGCTGCGTGGGGGCGAATATCGTCGAGGCTCTGCTCATGCGCGGTTATTCAGTGCGTGCACTGCGCCGGGCTTCGTCTCGGTTGACAGCACTGGGTGGCCTGGGGCCGGATCTGGTGACCGGCGACATCATGGATATCGACTCGCTCCGCACTGCCATGACCGGGTGTGAGGTGGTGTTCCATGCTGCTGCTGTATCACAGTACTGGCGTAACTCCGTAGACCTGTTGTATCAGTCCAACGTGGTGGGCACACGGAACGTTCTCGACGCTGCCCGTGCAAGCGGGGTCGCGCGTGTTGTGGTCACCAGCTCGGTGGCGGTCCTTGGCGTGCCATCAAAGGACCGTCCTCTGCTCGACGAGTCTGCCACATTCAACCGTCCGCCAGAACGTTTCCACTATGGACACAGCAAGGTTCTGGCAGAAGCTGAAGCTGCCCGTGCTATAGCGGATGGCCTGGACGTTGTCTGTGTGAACCCGGCAACGGTGATCGGGCGTCGCGATGTCTATTTCGTGGGTGGCGAGATTCTGCGAACGGTGAGGAAGGGACTGACCTTAGTCGCGCCTGCGGGTGGGATGGGCATCGTTGCCGCTGAGGTCGTGGGACTGGGACACGTTCTGGCGGCTGAGCGTGGTCGAACGGGCGAGCGGTATATTCTCAACGGCGAGAACATCTCGCATGTCAACTTCTTACGGATGGCAGCATCGGTGGTTGGAGGGCGCGCACCCTGGTTCACGGTACCAAGAAGTACCATCAGGGTTGCGGCTGTACTTGGACGGAGGCTTCTCAGAAGGCCCCACTCGAGGTTCTCAGCGGCGCTTGCGCAGCTCGAATTGAGCGGGCTGGATATGTACTTTGATGGGAGCAAAGCCGAGCGGGAGCTCGGCTGCCCACGTGTCGGTGCCCGGGAAGCGGTTGAGGATGCGTGGGCCTGGTATCAGCATGAGGGACTGCTCTAGGACGGCGAGTTCGTGTTTCTTAAGCCAGACAGGAGGCTGTTCCGGGAGCGGCGCACGGTCAGGTGGGTGCGTTGGGTTGCCGTGCTGGGAATCTTGAGTGGCGCCCTGTATGCCGCTTACAGTGCCTTCTCTGGGTATGCCGAGCCTCTGATGCGATCCGCCACGCCCACGCCGATGCCGACGGCCACGCCATCGGCGGGTTACTACGCTGCACTGGCGGAAGAGGCCTACTGGGATGGATCCGTCAGCGCAGCCATTTCTGGCTACCAGCGATCTCTCGACCTGGACCCACACCAGACGGAACTCTATCTCGAGTTGGCGCGTCTGATGATCTATAACGGCCAGGCAGAGCGCGGACTTGAGATGGCCAGACAGGCTCTCACACGTCAGCCCGAGAATGGGCGGGCCTGGGCTCTCCTTGGCCTGGCCTATGACTGGCTCGGTTTGACCAAGCAAGCTGTGGCTTACTGTCAGAAGGCGGTTGAACTCGCACCAACGCTGCCTGAGGCTTATGCTTACCTGGCGGAGGCCTACGTCGATGACGGGCAGTGGTTCGCTGCCAACGAGGTGATTGCCACAGCCCTGGAACTCGACCCCACCAATGTCGACGTGCTGCGCAACCGCGCCTATGTGCTGGAGAACCAGGGCAACTACTCGGGTGCGATCCAGGCTTATCGCGAGGCGATTGCCGTCAATGACAAACTCGTACACTTGTATCTGGCGATCGGGCGAAATGCCGGAGCGCTGGGGAATCTCACTGTAGCGCAGGAAGCCTATTCCCAGGCCATCGCTGCTGATCCAGCCCATGCCGAGGCACTGGCCCGACTTGGATGGACGCAGATCTTGATGGGCGACTATTCAGCCGCAAGGCCCAATCTGGCCGCGGCCCTCGAAGCTGATCCTAACCTTGCCGATGCGTATGGATATCTTGGTACGCTTCATTTCCATCAGCGCAACTATGAGGATGCGATCGTGGCCTTCGGACCAGCGATTGACTACGCCGAAGCGCGCTCACGGCGTCGCACAGTGCAGTTCACGATTACGCTTGAGGACGCCGAGGGTATCGACATCGAGCCCCGGGGTTCAGAGGTTGCCATTGCTGAGTTCATCCATCCGGCGGACCTGCAGACGCCTATGCGCGGTCAGTTCAGGGCTGTTGCTGGGGGGCCGGGGGTGGGGGGCCACATTCGGTTCGATGTGCTGTCCGGGCGTTACGAGGCCGCGCTAACGGGCCTGCCTCCTGCGCCCTCCGGCAAGGCCTACATCGGCTGGTTCCAACGGCTGCTTTCCCCGGAGTCGACGCTCGTGCGGACCGCGCCAATCTACCCGGCACCTGACGGCAGGGCAAACCTTACAGGAACGACGGGACACGTCAAGGGGCCGGCCATCGAGCACTACTACAGCTTCGCGCTCTCCTACTACCTGCTGGACGAGTGTGAGAAGGCCGTCCCGCTCATCGAGGTTGCCCTACGCATCAATCCGCAAGATGAGAACGCGCTCAAGACGCTGGAACTATGTCGCTAGGGACTGATACCGGGACAGCGGCAAGCAATTTGTGCGCCGCGGACAGGGGTGGCCGTTCACGGCTTCTCTCGCGCGATCTGCTTTGCAGGCTCTTGCCACTCCTTCTTATGCTTGCAGCCCTCGCTGTGATCTTCCGGCGATTGATCGCTGGTTGGGTCCTCGCGGGTGGCGATCTGCACCTCTATTTCTACCCTCACTGGGTTGAGGTGGCGCGTGAGCTGCAGGCCGGACGCGTGCCGGTCTGGAACCCTTATCTGTTCGCCGGGGTGCCACTGCTGGCGAACTCGCAGGTTGGCCTGTTCTACCCTCTGAACTGGCCCTTCTGGCTGCTTTTCCCTGCCTTGCCGGCGTCTATGGCTGCGGCTATCCATTGGAGTGTGGTTCTCCACGTGGCTATAGCTGCGACAACCCTCTACGCAGTGTTGCGCCGGATGGGTCTGAGTGCGTGGCCGGCAGCACTTGGGGGCCTGATCTACGGCGGAAGTGGTTTCGTAGGTGTCCACGTCGAGCACCTCAACCAACTCCAGGCCCTTGCGTGGCTGCCGCTGCTCTTCCTGCCGAGATGGACCGGGTACCCTCGGTCGCTGGCGAGAGGATTGCCTCCGCGGTTCAGCCTACCCCGCCCAGCATCCATTGCTGCGATGGCGATGATCCTACTGGCAGGCCACACGCAGATGGCATTCATCGCGGCAGTCGGGTTGATTGTCTGGGCGCTAATCTCGGGGGGCCCTGTCAGGTGCGATCGGGATGAGAGCAGGCCAGGCGTCTTGTTCCGATCTCTGTTTGGCTGGGTAGTGGCTCTGGCGCCGTTCCTGTTGGCTGTGGCGGTCGCAGCCGTGCAGCTCGTGCCAACCCTGGAGCTTGTGCAACACTCCGGGCGCAGCGGTGGACTCCCGTGGCGCGAGGCAATCTCGTTTTCGCTAGCACCGGGGGATATCCCGAAGGCGCTGTTACCGCCCACTCTCGTCAGCCTCCAATTGCCTGAAGGCGTTGGAACCGTGGGTCTATTGGCACTGGCCGCTGCTGCGCTGGGTGCCTACCACGTGGTCATTTCGCGTGCCAGAAAGGATGCCAGTTCCCGAACTGGGTTGGGGTGGCTTGCTTTGAGTGGTGCTGGGCTCCTCGGTGCTCTGGGCGGCTATAATCCGGCCTACCTGCTAGCGGTGCGTCTGGGGATCCCCGGATTTGCGCATTTCCGAGCACCGGCCCGGTTTCTCGCTCTCTTTGTCCTGGGTAGCGCTGCGCTAGCCGCGCTGGCCTGCGAGTGGCTTATCGACGACCAAACCAAGCGGTCACGCACGCGCCCCAACTGGGTGGCCTCAGGCGTGTTGTGGATCGCGCTGATTGCCGGCATTACAGTCGAGCTGTGTGTCTGTGCCGAGTATCTTCCCCATGCGGATGCCACGACAGCGCGGGCCTACACGGACCTGCGACCCGCGACCGCGGATCTCCTAGGCGGCGCGATGCCAAAGGAAAGCATCGACACCGCGAGTGAAACGTCGGGGCGATTCCTCAGCATCTCACAGGCTCTCTTTGAGGTGGGAGATAGGGCGGAGATAGAGAGCGCGTATGGCAGTGTGTTGCCCGCTGACGCCCTCCGGTCGTATCTGGTAGCATCGAAGCACCGCGAGATCCTGACCCCGAATCTGTCCCTGGTGTATCGAGTTCCGGCTGTTGATGGATACGATGGTGGGTTGTTGCCTACAAAGCACTTCATTGCGTTTACGAAGCTCCTGCTCGAGGGTGGAACGATCGATGGGAGACTGCGGGAAAACCTCAGCGCCATTCCGGAACAGCGTTGGCTTGACCTGCTGGGCGTGGTTCACCTGGTGACAGATAAGACGTCGGACACCTGGGTCGAGGGTGTCCTCTACGATCGACAGTTTCAGCCAATGCTATCGGTGAACAGCAGTCTGCAGATCGCGTGGCTACCGATGAACTATGAAGCGGACACGCTGTCGCTTCTTTATGAAGGTGAGGGTGCTGTAGGTGTTGATCTCGCAGATGGTCGTAACCTGAGCTTCGAACTGCCCTCACGATCGTCATCCAGCGATGACTACCGCCTGACCTGGGAGGACCCCGCGATCGTATCTGGCGTGGTGATAAGCGCGACGCAGGGCCCGATCAGACTTAGTGCCGGCAGCTTGATCGATCACCGTCTGAGTACATTCTACCCGATCGTTCTATCGGATGCATTTCGCCTCGTTCACTCAGGCGATGTCAAGATTTACGAAAGTACGGCCCGCGACACTGGGCCACGGCGGGCCTTTCTGGTTCACCAGTCGTGTTCAGCAGACACCGATAGTGCCCTGATGGTGATGGAGAATCCTGCTTTCGATCCAGCTCGCAGCGTAGTCCTGGCTGGGGAAAACACGCACGTGACAGCCAGTTGTGCGGGACAAGGGATCGACCCGGCACCCGCAGAGTGGGCCCGGGTAGTCGACGACAGGGGAGATGCGCTGGTCATCGATGTACATTCCCTGGCAGATGGTTATCTGGTTGTAGCAGACGCATGGTACCCCGGCTGGCAGGCGACGCTTGAGCGACTCAATGGCACTGCGGAGGTGCGCCAGGAAGCAGTGCAACAAGCCGATGTCATGTTCCGCGCAGTGCCCATCCCGCCGGGCCTCTGGCGTGTGACGCTGTCGTATGAGTCTCGGAGTGTCGTCTGGGGGACAGCGATTGCTGGAATCGGACTTGCTGCCCTCGGAGTGTATGCCTGGGGATCCGCCCGTTACAGGTCGAGCGCTGATGTCGGGGCAAGTGTTGCGCAACGGTAACACGTTAGTTACGATCGTCAGATGCGGTGAAGGGCAGCCGGTGATATAATCCGTGCAGAACAGGGCGGCGGGTCCAAGTCCAACTCCTGGTTTGGGGGTCGGCGCGCAAGACTCCCCCGCATTGGCTCAGGACACGATGAACCATGTAGGTCTGACTGCCTCGCGTGTGGTGATTCCGCTCCTTGGCGTGGGTGTTCTCCTGTTGTTCCGGGAATACCGGCTCTGGGCGGTAGTTATTGCTGTGCTGGAGGCAGGGCTTGCCGTTTTCGGGGGCAGTGCGCGCACGCCGTCGCATATCCGGGCGTGGGCCCTACCTGTTGCTCTCTTCCTCGCTGGTGGTGCGGCATTGGTCTTGCCTGGGGCCCTGCAGGTCTCTGCGGTACTCCTTCTGGCTGCGGTTGCTGTCCTGGCTATGGCTACGAGCCAGCAGGCCGCGCTCCTTGCACTGGCTCTGGTAACTGTTTTGCAGCTGGGCAATGGCATCTCCATTCTTCTTCGTCCCCGAGCAGCCCGGGACTATGAGCCAATACCCTCGGTCGTTGCGCAGTTCGCCACTACAGCAGCAACACTGACTGCTGGATGGGTCGTTGTGTCCATGTGGGGACGCCTGGAGGCCCAACGGAAAGCAACACTCTCTCGTGCCCGGGGCGAAATACAGGATGGGCAGGCTCGATTTGGCGAGCTCGAGGCGCGGGCTGGTTCCGTGATCGCAGGCCAGCGAGCCCTTCGTCAGCGCATTGAGTACCTCGAGGCTAGCCTAAGAGCGACGCGGGAGCTCACCGTGCAGCAGGGTCTGGGCCCATTGCTTGAGGGTGCCGCCACTCACACTGCGAGGAGCTTCGGTTTCCTCAGAGCCCAGGTCTACCTACTCGACAGCACCGGCGAGTGGGTGACACTGATGTCTTCCTCTCACTCATCTGACAACGATGCGGTGAGGCGAGGATACCGTGTGCGAGTGGATGGGGATGAGCTTGTGGCGAATGTGGTGCGTGCCCGACAGCCGAAGGTCGGGCGTGGTGAGCAAGGCGCTCAGGTAGTTGAAGGACCCGACTCCTCGGATGGAAACGCTGTCCCTGAGCCGGGCGTTTCGCTGGCTTTGCCTCTGCTTCTCCCGGAGAGCGGGCAGGCTCTAGGCGTTCTCCTGGTCCAGACAGCTGCCGCGGTGGACTTTGGGAAGGAAGACCTGGACGTCCTCGGTTCCTATACTGGCCATCTGGCGCGCTTGATCGACCATGCGCGCGGCGTTCGGGATGATGCCGCCGCATCGGAGGCCGGTGGGCCGCTGCTGGGTACGGCGAACCTTCTGGTCACCGCCCGAACGGACGCGGATGTCTTTGACGTGATCATCGACGTGGTGCGCGACACCAGCCCAGACCGTGTCCTGATCGTGCAGGTGCCGGACGGTGGCGAAGTGCCGCAGATCGTGCTCGACTACCGTGATCAGCAGGCACAACGGGTTGAGGTTGACCTGGTTGACTTTGGTCCTCCGGGCCTCGTCGACCTAGCGCTGTGCGGGTTGTCGCTCGAGTCACCGCTGTGGGCCGAGGACTTGAACAACCTTGATCCCTTGTTGAGCCCGGAGCTGGCGCACGCCCTGCGCGATCTGGCGCAGGCGACCGGGTCGGCTGGCCTGGCACTCATTCCGCTGCGGGCGGCCTCAGCGCGCGCGGAGGGTGAGATCATTGTTCTATACCCCAAAGCACAACGCTTCGCGACCTCAGAGCGAAGGTTACATCAGATCTTTGTCGACTTTGGTGGTGCAGCACTCGAACGCACACGGCTCCTGGCCGAAGCTCAGGATAGGTTGGATCTAGGGCAGCAAAGGGCGGTCATCGAAGCACGCTTGGGGCGAGCGCCCGATGTCCCCACGATCCTTAGAGTCGCGGTTCGTGATATGGCAAGAGCACTTCGGGCAATCGACGGTGAGATCTGCTTGTATCCAGGCGGTCCAGAGCCCGCTGCTGATGCCGTCGGTGGCCGTCCTGTCCCAACTGACTCAGGTCCGGGGACCGAAGGCTGACATGATCGGGCGACGGGTCATCAACACTGGGGAGTGCGAGCAATGACATCGCGCACGGAGAGCCTCTTCTTCCGCGGACTCTTGCTTCTGGCCGTGCTCTCCTTGCTTGGTGTGGTGCTGGTTGCTGCTGTCACCTTTCTGACTGTCCGTAGTTCCTCCATTTCCCAGAGCGTGGAAGGTGCGGCACCCGCACCTCTTCTACCCTTTCTGCCACCTGTTGATGCTGCGACGATATCCGCATTGCGTGCGACTGCCATTGTGTCCAGTGCCGGGCTGATCTCAACAGCGTTGCTCATTGCCGGGCTGGCAATTCCGGCACGCCGCGTGCAGGCGCGATTCGGGGCGGTGCAGCAGCATCTTGTGGAGATCTCCAGTAGTGGCTCTGGCCAACCGGTGCTCGCTGAGGGAAGGGACGAGCTTGCGGCACTTGGTCGGGGCATCAACAGGGTCATCAACACGTTTCACGAAAGGGCTGTGGAGGCAGAGTCCGCCACCGCAGACCGTTTTCAGCCTCTCCAGGCTCATCTCCGCGCCTATCAGGCTGTGGCGCGGATCCTTGGCGTCGTCACAGCCATCGACTCCCTCCCTGAGGTACTCTCAACGGCAACCGCTCTCCTGGTCGAAACATTCGCATTCGATCACGTGGGCCTATTCCTGATCGACGAGGCTACCAAGCAGCCGGTACTGCAGGCTGTCTCGTCGGAACAGACGCGAAGTGTTCTGGTGGCCCAGCGCGCAATGGGTGAGGACGGCTCAGTTCTGGCCCGTGCCCTCCAAACAGGGTTGCCCCAGAGTGGGGTCTCTCACGATGCTGACGCGTGCCCAACATTGAGCGGCGATCTCAGCCGGCTATGCCTGCGACTCGCCATCCCGTTGAAGGTCCGCAACCGTGTGATGGGAGCAATCGAGGTCGAGTCACTTCACGCGGAAGTGTTTAGCACTGATGTCATCACAGCTCTGTCATTGCTTGCTGACCAAATCGGACTGATTATTGCGAGTTCCCGACCTGTGCTCGAGGGTCGCGAAGCACCTGGTGCGCGCACGCTCCATGATCCTGAGAGAGGTCGGCTAGATGCGGTGGGTGCCAGTACGATCGCTTTCCACTTCAATGGGTTGGATGCCGTGCCAGTGGAAAAACCCCTAGACATGACGGAGGCAATGCGTCCCGAAATCGTCGAGCGGACCGGCGGCATCCGAGAGTTGCGAGCCCCGATCATTGCCGGCGATCAGGTCTTGGGATCCATCGTCTTTCGGCAGCCTACACAGGCTCCTGCCTGGGGTGACGATGCTTTGGCCTTCGTCGTGTCAGAAGCGGGCCAGGTTGGGCAGGCGATCGAGCGCTCCAGACTGATGACCGAGGCAAGGGACAGAGACTCGTGGCGACAACTACAGGGCCAAGTCGTGCAGCGTCTATGGGCGTCGACAGCCGATGCGGAGTCAGTGCTCAATACTGCGGTCACGGAGCTCGAAGCGGCCCTCGGGGCGCGGGGAGAGCTTATGCGAGTGGGTGTTCAGGACAGCGCAGAGATGGAATGCCAGGGGGAAGTGCAGGTACCCACTCAGGCCGATATCGAAGAGGCAGATGGGGGACGGCTCCTGGTGCATCTGTTCTCGTATGGACGTTGCCTTGGGCGAATATTGCTTGAGCGAGACACGCACAGGTGGCCCTGGGCAGCTGAGGAACTCGCCCTGGCGCGCATGGTTGGTGTTCAGGCAGGCTTGGCCCTGGAGCGAGTCCACCAGACCGAGGATGCGGCCAGCTACCGCGAGGCGGCGGAACAGCGCTTGAATCAGGAGCGCGAAGTGATCGAGGCCGTTCAGCGTCTCGATGCCCTGTCTGACACTGACTTGTTGTTGCAGGCGGCCACACGTGAGTTGCAGACGCTTTTTGAGGCCAGCGCTGTAGTGGTGAGCCTCGGGCCAGTCACGGCTCCCCTAGCGGAGGAAACTGGGCCGATAGAGCAAGGCCTCCCTTCCGGCGGTCAAGAGGTGGTGGGCGATGGCTAGTCGAGGCAGCGCGCGAAACGATCCAAGTCGCCGCGACCTGGGTCGTCAGCTGCAAGGCGCTGTTCTCCTTGCGGCAGTAGCCGCGTGTGTGGGCGCCGTGATCCTGGTGACATATCCTGTGCTTCTCAAGGGGTTGTCTGTAGATGACCAGGCAACAGGTGGTCCTCACCGTTGGCTTAGCGTTCTGGGGATATCGTGTGTGGCGGTCATGCTTGGAGCGTTGGTCTGGGTGGTGCGTGTTGCGGCGCGTATGACAGACTCCGCCACAGGAAACGCTCTGGTACATCGAGATCGCCCGGTTGAGGGCGCTGTCCCTCTGGTTCCGGAGGAGACCGTCGAACAACGTAGCGCGCTCCCTGAACGGGCATTGGCCGTTAGCCGTGCTATGGTGGGCGCCCTTGATCTGAATGTGCTGACGCAGCGGGTACTACACGCTGTTAGCGACGCCTTCGAGCCAGCCTGCGTCGGGCTGTTTCTGGTAGATAGCAGTGCCGATATGCTCGTGCTTCAGGCTGGGCTATGCGAGAACGGGGAGGCGATCCCGCCACAAGACCACAGTGTGGGATTGGACCACGAGCGGCTGGCGAAGTCCCTTGCTGACTTCAGCGTCTCCGTGTCAGTTGAGACCGTGGAATCGCTGTTGTTGCATCCTGATCTCGAGTTTCCGGACAGTCGTGCTGAGGCCATTGTGCCGATGCGGCACCAAGGCAGAGCGCTCGGGGCGCTTGTGCTTCAGGATCGCGACTCTGACGCATTTGATGCGGCAACCCTGGCGACCCTGCAGGACGTTGCCGACCAGCTCGGTGCGGCCGTTGAGGCGGCACTTGACCACGAGTCCGTTCAGATTGCCCTGGCCTCGGCCCGTAAGTCACTTGGTCAGGCGAGCCGCGAAGCATTGCTCGGCGCGCTTCCTGAAGGTGTTATGGGCTATGAGCGGCTCTCAAACGGGGGCGTCGGGCCCGTTCGCGGTGCGTGGGACAAGGATATCGCACGCGTGGCGGCCCTAGGAGAGGTCGAGAGGAAGGGCCGGACCCTGATGATTCCCATCAGAATGCAGGATACGGTGGTCGGCGTGGTGCGGCTGCAGAAGCCCGATGCCGGCCCCGAATGGTCTGATCACGAGGTTGGTCTTGCTCGCACTGTTGTGGCCCATCTTGGTGTAGCTCTGGAGCGCGTTCGCCTTCGCAACGCATTGGCCTCAACCACGGCAAGTGCACGCGTGTTGCGTGAAGGCACCGAGCGACTGCGCGCGGCACATGACTGGGACTCGCTCATGCAGGCGGCAGTGCAGGAGATCGGTCAGGCTGTACAAGCGTCGCGCGTCTTCGTTCAGTGGTTGCCCTCAGGACCTGGCAAGACCGGTAACTCGGCTGACGAAGTACCAGGCGCCAGGACGGATGAGCCATGATCTTGCCATCCACACAACACGAGAAGATCGTGTCAGACAACATTGACCGTTTGGGTGTGGTCGTACCGGTACTGTCTCTCCTCACCGGGGTGGCGGTTGTAGCCGTCGGAGTGCGGATGCAGGTGTGGCAACTCACTGTCATTGCGGTCCTGCTGTTGGTCAATGCGCTCGCGTTCTTGGCTGGTCGCTTGCTTTCCCGGCGGGGGGCGGAACGGGTTGGTGGCAGCCTGATGGTCGCGATGACCTGGGTGGCCTTTGGCAGCGCATCTGTGTTGGTGAGCGGCCTCAGTGCGGCCCTGGGGACTGTGGCACTGATCGCCGCCACGATGCTCATCGCACTCGTGGTTGCGCCTCGGGAGCGCGTGTGGTTCTGGATTGGCAGCGTACTGGTGAGCACTGCCATCTGGTTGCCCAACGCAGTCACGCTGCCGTGGGCGCGGTTCGATGTGAACAGGTCACCGATCACCTGGCTGGGCGCATGGCTGGTTTTGGTGACTACCTGCGTTGTCTTGGTCCTGCACACCATGCGGGCGTATCGAAGGTCAAGCTCGATTCCGACCCGGCTGACGGTGCTTGTTGTAGGATTGGCCCTGATCACGGCGGCAGCGATGGGTGGGATCTCATCGCTGATGCAAGCCATCAGCGAGCGGCAACAGGTGTACGTGCACCTCAAGGCCGATGTTGCGCTGAGGCGAGTGGCAATTGAGACATGGGTGAAGCAGTTGGGTGCAGTTCTGAAGGCGCAGACTGCCGTTGGCGACACGCTGAACCAGCTCTACAACGCACTGCTCGCAGGGAGCCTGGAGCAAGATGACTCGCAAGCCAGGGATGCAGTTCGCGATGGGTTTGGTCAGGTGATACAGCGCACCCAGGTGTTCCGTGAGATCGCGTTGGTGGATGTGGTGGGCGATGTCGTGATCTCGACCAACCCGCCTCGAGAGGGCTCCAATGTCGTTGCTTTGGCTGGATGGTTGCAGCAAGAGCAGCCTGACGCACTCATTGCACGGATCATGACTGATGACACATTGTCCGGTGATCGCGTAGCTCTTCTGGCGCAGCCACTCGATCGCGATGGTGAACCTGTGGGGCTTCTGGTAGGTTGGGCAGACCTGGATGCCCTTATCCGGATTGTGAACGCCGGTACTGATGGTTGGTCGGGAAGGGCTTACCTTGTAGGCCCTGACGGCGTACTTCTCACCGACCCGGTGCCTTCGCCAGGAGTCCCTATTCATAGTGAGGCAGTTGACGCGGCGCTCACTGGCGGCGCTGCCAGCCAGCTGGCCTACACGGACCATGAGGGTGTGCCGGTGCTAGGCGCCTACGATTGGGTTCCTGATCTGCAGGTCGCGATCATATCGGAAGTACCCAGGGCCGCAGTTGGGCCTGCTGCCGATAGGCCCGGTACACGGGCGGCAACCATCGTCAACGTTGTTACTGCACTCATTGCAGCTCTTGTAGCTGGTGGTCTGGCCCATGCCGCCGCCCAGGATATTGCACAACCCCTGGCAGCGCTCTCAGACGCAACGCTGGCGATCGCTGATGGTGACCTGGACCAGATTGTGGATGTCACGAGCGATGATGAAGTGGGCGCCTTAGCGGAGTCTGTCAACTACATGTCTGTGCAGCTTCATGATGCTATGCGTGCAACGCAGCGCAGCTTGCAGACTCGAACACAGGCATTGCGGGCTGTCGTCGAGGTTTCGGGGGCGACAGCAGCGGCGACGGAACCCTTCGATCTTCTGCAGCGCGTTGTTGAGCTCATCCAGGAGTGTTTCGCTCTCGACTACGTGGGTCTGTTCCTGCTCGATGAAGAGCGTCGCTATGCTGTGCTACGTGCAGGCACGGGCGACGTTGGGGCCACGATGCTAGCCAGCGGTTGGCGACTCCTCGCTGGTGGGGCCTCGATGATTGGCCAGTGTGTGGCCTCGGGCGAACCCGTCATCATGCAGCGTGCGACGGATGAGGTCGTGCGCCTCGAGAATCCCCTTCTCCCGAATATCCGGTCGGAAGCTGCGGTTCCGATCCGGTATGAGAGCCACGTACTCGGCGCGATAACGGTTCAGAGTCGGGCACGCGATGCCTTCGGCGATGTCCGGTTGGCAGCATTGCGCGCCGTGGCGGACCAGGTAGCTGTGGCACTACACGGTAGCTTGTCTGCTAGCCGGAGCGAGTCCCCTCAGCCTGAGCCGGATGTCCGAGGCTTGGGAGCGCTCCGCGAGCGACGCAGCAGCGGTATCACTGGCTACGAACTACGGGAGGGAGCGGTTGCACCGCTTGGCGAGGTGTTGCTTCCAGAAGTGGAGGAAGGAATGCACACGGATGGTCCGGCTGTTGCTGGCGATACCCTGCGGATCCCGCTATCACAAGCCGACGGCACTCTGGGATTCCTGGGCGTTATCAGACCAGGTGGATGGCAACCGGATGATGTCGCGCTGGTCGTGGCGTTGGCAGAGGAACTGCAGCGCAGTGCTGCTCGTCATACGGGTTGTGGTGCGCACACAGAGCCGCTCGATGCAGCCTCTACCGATTCTTGACAGCCTCGTGGCATGATGTAGAATGAAAACAGTGTTCATTCGTGATCGATATCAGTTTGTAACACCACAATGATAGGAGGCTTCCCCATGGCTTATGTGATTACTGCGCTTTGTGAGCGTGCCGGTCTGTGCGTCGACGTCTGCCCGACAGATTCGATCCACTTTGTGGATGGTGATACCGAGTGGCCGATCTACTACATCAACCCGGACACCTGCATTGACTGTGGCGCTTGCGCGGCGGAGTGCCCGAATGAGGCAATCTTCGCGGATATGGATCTGCCCAGTGAGTACGCCAAGTACGCTGACATCAATGCAGCGTTCTATGCGAAGGGACCTGGCGCGGACCTGGTCTAGTACGCTTGTCTGAAGTGGAACGGGGCCGACATATGTCGGCCCCGTTGCTATATGAGGGCTAGAGCGCGTAGATTGGGCTCGTGAAGATCCATCCGACGCGGCGCCCACCGAAGCGCCTGTATACCTCGATGCGGTAGATGCCGGGCTCGATCGAGGTGTAGTTCAGTCCGCCGCCCTTTGACGTGAGGATGCGGCGTCCATCGCGGAGTAGGACGATCTCACCTGGCGCAGGAAGCGTGACCACGATGTTGATTGCGCCAAGGCGCCGCAGTTCCTCGCCTGGTACGGCAGTGGCAGAGCCACTTCTGGCCAGACATCGGAATCCTCGACTGGACGATGGAAGATCATAGGCTACCCACGTGCGTCCAGCTCGCAACGCCTCATAGATCAGCACCTTATCTGCCTCAACATCGCCCGAGAGCGGAGAGCTGACAAGGACGTGGGTGTTGACACAGCCGAACAGATAGTCGTAGGGAAACACTTTGCGCCGCAAGGGGCCCATAGCGTAGTTGGCTGCGTGGGCGTCTGCACCACCGAACGCAGCAAGCCGATAGCCCTGGCCCAATAGCTCATCCCAAAGCTGCAGCGTTGCGCGATAGGGGCCATGGATGCCCCATTCGGGCTTGAGGGCATAGATGGCAGCTGCGAACCGACTCCAAAGCAGCCCCTTGAACTCCGACATGTAGTTCCAGATCTCAAGACCGTGGACGCCCTCCGGTGGCCAGTCGGTCCACGGAATCGCGCCAAGCTCAGGTCGGATCGGGCTACGCCGTTCGACGGGGTGCGCAATCACGCATATGCCATCGCGTTCGTGGCTGGCCTTGATCAGTGTCTGAGTGCTGCCGAAGGTATAGGGGGCCATTTCCTTACCGGCGCCATAGACGAGGAGATGGTTGCGCTGAGGTCGACTTCGGACGTTGTGCAACTCCTCGCCGGACAGTACGAGCGTCTGGTTGTGATATCCCTCCAGGCCGGAAGGTCTGATGTTGTGGTCAGTCACAATGACGAAGTTGAGCTGCGCAGCTGCGGCAGCGGCTGCAACCTCACGATACGTGCCTGAGCCGTCTGAATAGACGGAGTGCACGTGCATATTACCCACGAGCTCACGGTAGGACTGCAATGTCAAAGCCTCCAGTGGTGCTCAAGGGAGGTCCCCAGAACGGGGCAGAAATAGCGCGCTTTGGCTGCCTTCGTTATGGAAGCGTAGAACAACGGCAGCTTCCTCAGGGGTGCAGCCCAGCAGTATCTTGATCTCGGCATCGCGTTTCGCTGTGTCGACCGCACACACCACGCCAGCAATCTCCCGAGTTGGGAGGCTTCCAACCCAGACGTCGATTCCCGACCCGTCTGCGGCGATTGTCCCATCCAGGTAGCCATAGTCCAGAGGGTAAACGTGCTCGGGATAGCGTGGGTGGCAGGATCCCTTTGGCCGGTCAATCTTTACCGTTGCCGACCCTACGAGGTCCACTAGCGCGTTCCAGAACCCGGCGGGGTCATTGAGGCTGTGCATACGATCAACCTCCTCTCTTCTAGAGGATCAACATCGCGTCGCCAAAGGAGAAGAAGCGGTAGCGTTCGCGGATTGCCTCTGCATACGCGTCGCGGATAAGCTGTTCACCGGCGAATGCCATCACCAACGCCAGCAGCGAGCTCCTCGGCAGGTGGAAATTGGTGATGAGCGTGTTGACGATGCGGAACTTGAACCCAGGGGTGATGTAGAGGTCGGTAAAGCCCTCAAACGGCGAAAGGGGCCGCCAGGGGCAGACGCTTCCGTTCTCTGCTTCTGGGCCGTCTGGTGCCTGAAAGAGACCGTGGCGCGCCGCAGTCTCCAAGACCCTTACGCTCGTTGTGCCTACGGCAACGATGCTTCTGCCCATGACTTTGCTGCGGTTGATCTGTTCCACGGCTGGAGTGTCGACGCGACACCACTCACGATGGATCTGGTGTCCTTCGAGGGTAGATTCCGTGATGGGTCGGAAGGTATCTAGCCCAACGTGCAGGGTCACATAGGCCAGCCTGACCCCAGCATCCCGGAGGCTCAGGAGAAGGTCGGGCGTGAAGTGGAGTCCTGCGGTGGGCGCCGCTGCGCTCCCCGGTGTGTGGGCATAGATGGTCTGGTAACGCTCTGGATCACTGAGTGGCGCGTGAATGTACGGTGGCAAAGGTGTGTGTCCAAGAGCATCGAAGTGGCTCTCAACAGGTTCGGAGAAGAGCAACGTCCGTTCGCCTCGCTCGCCAGTATCGGTCACGCTGGCTGTGAGCGTCGAAGGCCCTTCGGCTTCCAGGAAGCGGATGCGGGTCCCCTCGCGGGTGCGCGCTCCACCAACCAGAGCCCGCCACCGGAGCTCATCCAGCTTGCGCAGGAGGAGTACCTCGACCTGTCCTCCCGAGGATTCCTTGCGAGCGTACATCCGGGCAGGTATCACACGACTCTCATTGGCTACGAGGGTGTCGCCTGCTGCGAGATAGGCGCCGATGTCGCGAAAGGTGCGGTGCTCGAGCGCTCCAGTGTCCCGGTGTAACACCAAGAGACGGGACTCGTCTCGGGGCTCAATGGGAACCTGGGCGATCAGCTCCTCGGGAAGTGCGTAGTCCAAATCGCTTGTCTTCATCTTAGCCGGGAAGGAGCCTCAGTCTGAGCTCGGGTACATAGGCATCAATCAGTTCTGGCGTGATGGCGTAACTCCGGGCAACGGCCGAATAGAGATCGGCACTGGGCCGGGAATGCCGGGCCTGCGTCGCAGGATCGAGTTCGATGAGTCCAAAAGGAAGGGTCCAACCTTCGGCCCACTCGAAGTTGTCTACGAGTGTCCAGTGGTAGTAGCTCTTCACCGGGTAGTTATCCTGAATCGCTCGCCAGACTTGGTGCAAGTGGAGCACCAGCGCCCGCGGGCGCTGGTCATCGTCCCTGTCGGGGATACCGTTCTCTGTGATGTGGATGGGCAAGCCCAATCGCGAGAGGCGCTTGATTGCCCGCACAATTCCCTCTGGGTAGAACTCCCCGTAATCGCCATCCATTTGCTCGGCATCCTCACTGGGTTCGCGTGCGCCGAATGCTGTGTCCTGGGCACTACGGTTGAAGGCGACGCGATCGCGTGTGTAGTAGTTGAGGCCGATCCAGTCGAGAGTCTTGCGCATCGCAAGCGCAGGTCCGAATCCTACCGGGGGGAGCCACCAAGGCAGCAGCGGACCATCTCCCAGTGCGGCAAGCGTAGTGCGGTTGAACCAGAGGTCCTGAACCATGGCTACGATCCGATCACCAAGCCGGCGAGGTCGGGCGGGGTCAAAGAATCGCAGGTTGTGTGCGAGGCCAACTTGTGCCTCGGGCTGAATCTCGTGGATGGCATGATATGCTGCGGCATGCGCTCGGAGCATATGGCGAAGGACGCGGGCAGCAGTTCCAATATCGTGCATCCCCGGCGGGAAGTCCCCGAGGACGTAGCCTGATGTGGCGTAGACGTTAGGTTCATTGATCGTGCACCAGAGGGCGACTTCATCGGCGAGCGCGCTCACCACCTGTTTCACGTAACGCACGAAGTGGGCGATGGCATCGGGATTGGTCCAGCCACCAGCTTCTGCGAGCCAAAGGGGATCCGAGAAATGGTGGAGCGTTACCATGGGCTCGATGTCGCGCTCGCGCAGACCCCGAAGCATCTGGCGGTAACGGTCGAGGGCAGCCGTGTCGATCAGGCCAGGTTGTGCCTCGATCCGGCTCCACTCGATGGATAGTCGCAGCGTTCGCACGTTCATCGCGGCGGCACGATCGAAGTCAGCCTCGGCGTTCGTCCACCAGTCGCACGCCCGACCTGAGCGATGGCCATGGGCGATATGCCCGGGTAGTTGCTCCCAGGCCCACCACTGGTTATTCGTATTACCACCCTCCACCTGGTGTGAGGATGTGGCTACTCCCCATCGGAAGTCAGGTGGGAAATGATACGTTGCATCAGGCATGGGACAACAGTGTCTCCGCTCTGCTGGAACCGGTTCCGGCACATGGGCCAGAGACGGCGCGGTCGTCAGAATAGCGTTGTCAGCGACCGAATGCCGATTATAGCTGATCCGGTGACTTCGACAACGCGGAGTCTGTGGCCTAAGGTCGGACGGTGATCGTGGTCCATAGCGTCAGCCGGTCTGACTGCGTGGCGGCCGCTTCGGTCGCAGTGACCTTGAGACGAGTAGCTGACGCGGGATCATACCAGCCGAGTCCGAGGCGATAGGTGCCCGGCTCCACGCTTGCCAAGTCGAGTGTGACGGTCTCGCTGACAACCTCTCCGGCAACCCAGAGTGTGGTAGGGTACGTCCAAGCGCGCGGCATCGCGTCTTCCTGGGTCGCGATCGATTCCGTTTCGGGTTCGAACAGGTGTACGAAGCGCTTGAGATCGAGCGATGGTGTTTGACTCGCTTGCCACCAGATAGTCAGCGAAAGGCTCGAATCCTGCCGCACCGTTGCCGATTGCCGGGCAAACGTCTCTCTCGCGGTACCGCCCAGATCATAGCCCAGCAGCGCTACTGCTTCCCCGAAGCTAGCCGTCTGAGGATAGGTTGGCGTGGGAGCAGCGAATTGGCGTGGTCGTGGCGACACCTCGATTGTGGAAACACGACCGCACGTAGTCGTGCCAGAGGTGTCGCCACGGAGCGATAGATGCAGTTCGAGAGGCCCGTGCGGGAGGCTCTGTGGAAGATCGATGCGTTGGGGCGAAAGCACCCAGGTGTGACGCGGCCACTCGGATGTCCGGCTGCCAACGGCAAGTGGAGCCTCGAGCTGACCCAAGACCGCTCCGCTGCTGTCAAGGAGGAACCAGGTCGATATGAGATCCTCAGTTGGGGCGCGAAGGGCGTTCCATTCTGCCGTAAAAGGTAGGTCGGCGCCCTCCTCTAGCTCAGAGACTGTGTCCAGGCCCAACAGCGCAATCTCATCTGTCTGGCACAGGACCGTTGCGCCTTTGCGGGTCTGTTCGCAGCACGCACCCCGCATATCCCAGAGCGTTGGCACAGTGAGGGTAATCGGAATATCGACCTGGCCGCCCGCCTGCATGGTGGCTTCGAGGTACGTGATGACGCGCAGCGTGTACGTGCCTGGTGCAAGCCCTTCGGGGAGTGTCAGGAATACGGTGTCGACGATACGCTCATTCGGGTTCCACAATGTTGTGGGGAGGTAACCGTAACCCGGTTGGAGGTCCTGCTGGACGATCATCCGGCCCTGCAGGTCGAGAACACGGAGCGATAGGCTCCAGTTGCGTGGCGTTCCGGGCGTAGCCCATTGCAGCCGGAGGCGTAACTCGGTAGTCCCGGTCTGATCAGACTCGACGCTGAGCAGATGGATGTCCCCAAGAGCAGCGATCGGTCGCGTATTGGGCACCAGTGAGGGGCCTTTGGGCACCCGCAGAGCCCCGATGTAGATAACTCCCAGCTCCAGTCCTTGGGCTGTCGATGGGTGCACTTCTCCCATGGGGCCAGTCACTCTGAGTTCGATGAAGTAGAGCCCACGGGCCAAATCGTCGGGGAGCTGGATGACCAGGGCGTCTGCACTTCCTATGGATGCCTCGGTCTGGGCCAGTGCAAGGTCGATGCCATGGCGCGGTGTTGCCGGCGAGACCAGGCGCACTGTGAGCGTCAGCGGATCGGTGGGCTCTGGGTCCCACGTGAGGTCGACTGTGACTCGGTCTCCGGGGGCGGCTGTCCCTGCCGAGAGTTTCGCGGTCAGAAGGCGCGACTGCCCGAAGATGATGGGGCCTCGGTGCGCAAAGGGAAGTTGGATGAAGTCGAAGAAGGTTGCCGGTCCCTTGAGGGGGCGTTGGAGCAGGGCCGGTCCAAGGACTGCACAGGCAAGCAACAAGGCGGAAATCGCAAGACCTCGCAGGAGGCGGCGCGTGCTGGGTCGCCAGCCACGCCCCAGGGCGATAGCGATGATGCCGAGGGCTGTCCCCAATGAGGCTAGTTCAGCTGCGCGCTGCAGTGGCGTAGGGTGCAGCTGCAGGACCACAGTGGCCTCGCCTGGGGGAAGATCAATCGTCAGCCGTCCCGACCCGACCATGGGATAACATGCCACGGGGATGCCATCCACGGTGGCATGCCAGCCAGGCCACCAGTTGATCGGGAAAGTCACCGCGCTTTGCGCATGGTGGCGCACGACCCACGTTTGGCTGGTGGGTTTCCGACTGACCATGGTGCCCGACGCTGGCGCGATACCTGCATCGATCGTCTCGCCTGCCGCAAGCAGACGCCCCTGGCCATCCACAAGCGCCTCGCTCGTGTAGAGGCGGGGAACGACGGCTTCGGGTAGATACTCATAGCGGATCGTTGTTCCGATGTTGCCGGTGAAGGCCTCGTAGACGCGCAGTGACTCCCACGTGACGTCCTCAGCAGCAATGTTCAGCCGGTCGGGTCTCAGCCCGGCGAGCGCTGCCACGATGAGCAGGGCTGCGGCGCCTGCGGCAGCTATGTGTCGGTCAGTCTTGTGTGCGAGGAGCGAGTTGGGCTCTGCCAGGACGGCGGTCACAGTTGCCGCGAACAGCGCCTGAATGGACAGGAAGCGCCATGGGAACTGTGCCAATGCGAGCAGTGGTACGTGGTCCCAGAGAGGACTCGAGAGCGGGGTAATCATGGCCGTGGAAAGCACTACCCCCCCCAGCATCAAGGTGTGTTGTAGCCGGTTGCGGCCCAACGGCCCCCGTCTCAGCCTCATCTTCAACACGAAAGCCGCGATCGCGAGGGATCCCGTCATTGCCGCACAGGCCTGGCAGAGGCCCATCGCGAACGGGCCGCTCTCATCAGTGTTGCCCGCTACACCGTAATCAAACGTGAGCGACGGTTGCACCAGATTTGGGCCACGAAAGTGTTGGCTATAGTGGAAGTAGCCCGCAGTGAACTCCGTGCCCATCTGGCCATACTCTGTCTCGACTATCGCGGGGAGCCAGAACCAAGCTGTGATCGCAAACCCCAGCACGAAGGGCAGCGCAACTGTCATCCAGCTCCCCCAGACCGTACGCGCCATGGCCCAGCGGTTCCTGGCGTGCTGACAGTCGTGTGTCGCGAGGACGAGGCCGTAGCCCAGGGCAAACGGTGAGAAGATCAAGGCCGAGACGTTATGTGTGACGACCAGTCCGCCATATGCCATTGCAGCGGTGATAATGCGCGACCAAGTTGGATTTGCCGCAAGGCGATCCAGCGACCACAGGATCAGGGGGAACCAGATGAAAGCGTAGAACTCCGAGAGCGAATCACCACGCACGTAGACGTTGACCAGATGGAATGGCGCGAAGGTGTATGCGGTGACGAGGAGCATCCGCGCGGCGCTACCGTGCAGGAGCCGGCGAGCCCATAGCGAAGCCGATAGAGCAGCAAGGATGAACCCGAGCGTCTGCGTCGTTTGGATCGCCGTGAGCAGGTTGAGACCAAGTGCGGTTAGCGCACCGCTCACGTAGTAGGGCAGGGCAGCGTAATAGCTGAAGAAGGGATATCCCAGGTCGTAGGCTGCATGAGACATCCAGCGCACCGGGAAAATGCCTGCGCGCAACGATTCTGCCATATCCATCGTGCGTTGCAGGAGGAAGGGGCTGTCACCTCCGCCCCGCGTAGCGATGATGCCCGGTCCCCAAAGTGGCGCAGCGGCGAGCAGGCCGCATAGCAGTGGGCAAAGCGCCTGGAGTGTTGTGTTGAGGCGCGCTCCAGAAGGTCGCTTATTCGCGGTATACCCGATCACGGTTGCTCCACAACGATCACGGGCAGTAAGGCCCCATCTGTCGCGGGCTGGTCACCGGAGTTTGCCAAGCCCACTGTGGTGCCGGTGTTAGCCTCATAGAGGCCGACGCGGAGCGCGTCCGAACTTGGGTCTGGATCGAGGCTCCCGATGGGGTGGATGTCCCTAATGAGGTCGCCTGATTGCCAGAGCGTCGTGCGCAGGTGCCCGAACCCGGGTTGTCCATCGTGCTGTGCGATGCGGACACCGTCGCGCAGGTAGTGGACATAGACGGTGTAGTCGTCGGTAATCTGGTCAGTGGCATCCCACCAGAGGGCCACAGACGTACCCGCTGGAGCAGACGTCACCAGCGCTGCGCGCAACACGATGCCGCCCTCGAATGTTGCTACTGCGGGAGGAACCTCGGGTCGCGCCTCGGCGAGGATGATTGTCGCTATGCTATAGGGGGTTGGATCACGGTCCCCTTGGGCCTCCGGCCCACGTTCCACCTGAAGGTAAGCGGGATGCGGGAGGTACGGAAGCACATCAGCTTCCCAGTCACGGTAGGGCCAGACGACGAATGCGCGCCCGGGACTCATCGTGCCCGAGTGGTCGAGTGGTAGGTAGTTCACCGATGAGGAGGGTACGAGGAAAGGCAGTGCTTCCCAGGTGTTCCACAGCTGGCCATCGACGAGTACCTGGATGGCGTCGCGTTCGCCGTGTTGCATCCGCGCACCATCCCAGCCAGTGCGACGCAGTGAGTTGATGCGACCGGCTAGCTGTACCGGACCTGACTCGAACCAATGCGCTGCCAACGGTGACGTTCTGTAGCGGATGAAGTAGTCGTAGCAGGTGCTCGTTAGTCCGAAGATGAACAGCACCAAGGGTAACCCGAGCGAGCCGATCTGGGGAAACAGCCGGCGTGCACTTCTCGGTGTGCCGCCTGCCAACCGGTCCGATAGCCATTCGAGTCCCAGCGCGGGAAAGAGCGCTGCGGTAGGTAGGACACCAACGCCACGCAGGAAGTGCGGGGCATCTTCTGCGAGTAGCGTGGGGAGCGCCATCACCGCGGTCCAGAGCACGACGAGAGCTGCAGCTGGATCGCGCCGGATGCGAGCCAGACTGGTTCCCAGCCCCCATAGGAAAGCCAGGGCCAGTCCAGGCTCCCAGACCGGTCGTAGCGCCAGATTGTGGCGCCAGATGCGATCGCCCTGTACGGTGAACATTCCCATCGTGGCAATGACGTGGTGTAGCAAGGTGGCCCCCGGCTGGCCCCTGTGGATCTCTTCACTGAAGATTGATACCTGCCCGCTGCGGGATAGAACCACCTCTGGGAACCTGAGCGTGTAAAGGCCAAGGGGAAGGAGGACGATGAGCGCGACCAGCACCGCCAGAGCCAGACCCCGCCACTGCGAGCGGATCTTCTGGGGGTAGCATAAGAGGCCGTAGAGCGCGAGGGCCGCCAGTGCGACCGGCGTAAACCGCGCGGCCATATAGGTGTACCAGCTCGCTCCAAAGAACACGCCGGCGGCTAGCCACGCGCGCATCCGCCCCGACCGAAGCGCCCTCGCCCCTTGGGAGAGATAGAGCGCGATGAACAGGGGCAGCAACACCGCGCGGAAGGCAATCCGGCTCAGGTGAACGTGCCAGAGCGTCACTGCGAGGATGGCCAGGGCCCAACGTCCCACACGGCGGTCCCAAAGGGTTCGACCAAGGTCATAGGTCGCTGCCAACGTAAGAACACCCACGAAGGCGGCGGGTAACCTGGTCGCAATGGGGCTGCGACCGAGGCAGGCAAGTGAGGCCGCTATGAGGTAGATGAAGGCCGGTTCACGGCCATTGTTGGCCGGAAAGTAGAGCTGGAGTTGGCCCTCGAGCACAGCCAGGGCGTCGAGTCCGTTCTGCGCTTCATCGTGATACAGGCCGGCCGGTAGCTGTCCGATCTCGACCAGTCGCAGTGCCGTTCCTAGCAACAGGAGCACCAAGACGATGGCCTGGCCGCGCCAACGCGCAGAACCTGCGAGGCGTGTCTTGCCCTCGTAATAGGCCATTGCCAGGCTCACAGGCCCGGCGGCATCACCCCGCCGGGCACTGCACCGGGGACCGCCGTCGCGCGGATTACCGTCCCGTGACCACAATTCTCGGGGTCAAGCAGCGCTTCTTCGAGATGGTGCGGTTGGGTGCCTGACATAATGCGGACACGCAGATGCGGCATCCGAATGACCAGATCGACCATGCGCTCGACTTTGTCGGCCATGCCACCTGTGACGTCTGTATATCCTGATCGCCGGAGATGCTCTTTCAGGCCCGGATAGGTTCTCGGCGTGATCGTAGGGATTGTCTCATGCTCGCCAGCCAGAACGCCTGGCGCATTGCCCAGCAAGATGATCCATTCGGGCATCAGAGCGGGTGCGAGGTAGACGAAGAGATCCTCTGTGGATAGGATTGTGCCGCCCAGAACCTCGTCGAAGGCGACATCGCCGAATACCAATGGAACCAGCCCATGGTCGAGTGCCCGCAAGATTGGGTCAAGTGCCAGGGAGGCGATGGTGCCACCTTGGGCACGGACGGAGGCCGCCGGCTGGAGACTGAGCACGGGGACGCCGGCTTCGGAGAAGCTCTTGGTGACCAGGCGGTTCAACTCAAGGGCGGCAGCGCTAACCCTGGCGAAACCGTTCCAACCTTCGGAGGTTTCAACGCCGTTGCGGGTCCCGTATTGACTTGCTTCCCAGTGTCCAAATGAGCCGGAACCGTGACCAAGGAGGACTCTTGGCGCAGGACTGGCCTGCATAACTGCATGAAGCTCGTGCGCTAGCCGTCGTATCACGGTGAGCCGAGGTGTGGAGGGCCGTCGCTTATCGGTGATGAGCGATCCCCCCAGCTTGACAAAGAGCAACGGGCTCACGACCGACAGCTCCTCCACATCAACCACCAATGGTGGCATGCCAGGTCGCGATCGCGCCGGCAGCAAGCAGAGCCTGGCGCACATCATCGAGGGTGTCGGGCTCGACGAGGGCGATGATGTTGCCCCCCTGTCCGGATCCTGTCAGCTTGGCCCCCAGGGCCCCTGCTGCGCGCGCTGCACTCGTGAGCCTATCAAGCTGGTAGAGCGATACTCCCATTCTGGCCAGTAGCTCGTGGTTTTCGTTGAAAAGCACTCCCAGAGCCTGTAGCGCGCCCTGCTCTACAGCTGCGCGGGCCGCCTGGGCTATCGCGCCGATGCAGTCGAAGATGATGCCATAGTAACTGGGTGCGGCCTCCCACCGGTGGCGTACCTCGGCCACCGAGTCACGCGTTGAGGCGGCGATGCCGCTATTGGCTATCAGGAGATGGAACGGGGTATGGATGCGGAATAGTTCCGGTGGCGAGCCACGCACAAAGTAGACCGGTTGCTCAAAGGCGATGACTGTATTGTCAATGCCCGATGGCGTTCCGTGGTGGATTTTCTCGACCTCATAGGTCAGCGCGCTGACAGTCTCCGGAGGTAGCTCACTCCCCAGGAACGCGGACAGGGCGCGCGCCGCTGCCGCGCTGATCGCTGTCCCGCTACCCATACCGGATGCCACAGGCAGGTCAGAGCTAAGGGTCATCACGGCATCGGGTTCGGGGGATCCCAAGGACTCCAAAACCAGCTGTGCCATTCTTGCCAACGGCTGGTCTTGCCGGGCGTTACGCAATACCAGTTCGTGGCCCAAGTCCAGCGCTTTGATGATGAGCCCCGAACCCTTCGGGCTGGGCGAGACGCTAGCACGTGCTCGCATCGTGCTTACTGGCACTGCGATTGCGGGACGCCCATAGACCACACTGTGTTCGCCACACAGAATTGTCTTGGCTGGTGCTGTTCGTTCAACGACTTGCGCGGTCATCGTGCACCTATCCCAGGTACATAATCGACACCGCTGTCAGGCCCCAAAGTGCGATATTGGCGAAGGAGGGCCGGTCAGCGAGCAGTACCTCATCCGGAGCCAGTGTGCAATTCTCGGCGTGGATGAGGTACATATACCGGAACAAGCCGTAGATCACGAACGGGATCGTGAGCATCATGCGGTAGTTTGGAGGTAGGTTGGGCGCTGAGAAGGTGTAGAGAGCGTAGGCCAGGACTGTTGAGGACGTCACCATCGCGATCAATTGGTCAAGGAGATAGATGTTGTAGTCCTTGAGAATCGGTCGGTGATTCTCAGCTTCCCCCTGCAATGATACGAGCTCCGCGCGTCGCTTCGACAATCCCAAGAAGAGCGAGAGCAGGATCGTACAGATGTAGAGCCAGGGCGAGATCGCAGCCTCAGCCAGAGGCGCGCCTGCAGCAACCCGCAAGACAAACCCTGCAGCGATGGCGAGGACGTCCAGCAACACGATGTTCTTCAGCAGGAAGGAGTAGGCGAGTTGCAGAAGCAGGTATCCGAAGAGGATGGTGGCAAACCGAAGGTCCAGTAAGACGCCAGCGATAAGTGAGCCGACAGCGACGACCACTGCACCAACAGCCGCGAACCCAGGGGTGAGCTTCCCCGATGCCAGAGGGCGCAATTGCTTGGTGGGATGCTGGCGGTCTTTCTCCAGATCGACAAGGTCGTTGATGGTGTAGACGACCCCTGAGATCAGACAGAAGAGGATGAAACCCGCTACCGTGTGTGTCAGGTAGGAAGTGTGAAGAAGCTTCAAGTCGAAGACCAGCGCCGCAAAGAGAATGGCGTTCTTTGTCCATTGTTTGGGCCGCATGGTCTTGAGAAACGCGCGAAGTGTCGCCACTGTTTTTCTCGTCGGTGATCTGCCGAATGTCGATGTCCGGCTGCTATCATAGCGTGTTCGCAGAGATTGACAACCTGAGGGCACTCGGTATACTGAGATGCGGATGGCGATGCAGGTCTCGGACGATTGAGCCGAGCTGCCGCGATCATATGGGTGCTCAAACCATCGTGGCCTGGTATCGCGGGCACGGTGTACGGCAACAGCCTCAACCATAGCTGACAGGCAGACGCTAGCAGACCCTGCGGTGGGAACTTGGGTCCGCAGGGATAGCGCTGCCTGTCGTTCGTCGTTGACAACGTGGCCGTATCGGCTATAATGACTCGGATCATGCGCCGGAGCGAAATGGGTGGTTTGCCGGCGTCGCCATTTGGTCGGGATTGAGCATACGCCGGCTTGGCTGATCCGACCCAACTGGTCTTGCCGCTTCGGATGAACTGCTAGGGGTAGGGAGGAAGAATGAACCGTGATGAACGGGTGACGGAAGCACGGACGTTTAAGGTTCTCCGCATTAGCCTGGCCTCGCCTGATGACATTCTCTCGTGGTCGTATGGTGAGGTCACAAAGCCTGAGACTATCAACTACCGCCGTCTTCGCCCTGAGAAGGATGGGCTGTTCTGTGAGGCCATCTTTGGCCCGTCGCGCGACTATCAGTGCTATTGTGGTAAGTACAAGGGCATCCGGTATCGTGGGATAACCTGTGACAAGTGTGGCGTTGAGGTCACACGCGGCTCGGTGCGACGCGAGCGCATGGGCCACATCTCCCTGGCAGCTCCTGTCGCACACATTTGGTACACCCGCAGGATTCCCAGCCACTTGAGCGTCCTCCTGGACCTCAGCAAGCGCAATCTGGATCGGGTCCTCTACTTTGCGCAGTACATCGTCATCTCTGTCGACGAGGATGCCAGGCAGCGTGCACTCAGGCGCATCGATGATGAGGAGCAAGCTCGCATCACGCGGATGGAGGATGCGGCCTCCGCGCGGATCTCCGAGTTGGAGGGTAAGGTCGCCGAGCGCAAAGAGAAACTTGAGGCAGCGCAGGATAAGCTCTCTGCGCAGCTTGAAGAGGAGCTGAACGCTCGCACCGAGCAGATACTTGGAGATGCTCGCCGTCTGCAGGATCGCCTGGAAGGCATGATGGGGCGAGCAACGACGGAGGCTATTGCTTTCGCCCCCACAGACACGGTGATTGTTGAGGCTGATGAGGTGGTTAGCCGTGACCACTATGCCCTGTTGAACACCGTAGCCCAGGATGCTCTGGACGCATTGGAGAAGGAGATTCGCCAGCGTGAGTCCGAAGTCCTGAGCCCTGTGGAAGAGGGAGTCGAGGCGCAGGCCGAGGACGTGCAGACTGAAGTTGGTCAGGTCCGGGAAGAGCTTGCCGAGAAGGTTGGGATTATCCGGACGCACTACGGTGACCTCCGCGAAGAGCTACTCAGCCTTGGAGAGCTGCAATTCTACAATGAACAACGCTATCGGGAGTTGCGCCAGCGCTGGGGCCAGGTCTTCCGGGCCGGCATGGGGGCCGAGGCAATCTACGAACTGCTCCGTGGCCTCGATCTCGATGACATTTCCGAGAAACTTTGGCACGAGGTTCGGTATGGACGCTCGGCTCAGCGACGGAAGCGCGCGACGCGACGCCTGCGTGTGATTGAGGCGTTGCGCAAGAGCCGGAATGATCCCGCGTGGATGATCCTCACCGTACTGCCTGTTCTGCCGCCCGAGTTGCGACCGATGGTGCAGCTGGATGGCGGTCGATTTGCTACTTCGGACCTGAATGACCTCTACCGGCGTGTGATCAACCGGAATAACCGCCTCAAGCGCCTGTTGGAACTGGGGGCGCCTGAGGTGATCATCAACAATGAGAAGCGCATGTTGCAGGAGGCTGTGGACAGCCTCATCGACAACAGCCAGCGCGGTAAGGCTATGAGCCGGCGCGGGCGCCGACAACTCAAGTCGTTGAGCGATATGCTCAAGGGCAAGAAGGGCCGGTTCCGCCGCAATCTGCTAGGAAAGCGCGTGGATTACTCGGGGCGGTCGGTCATTGTTGTTGGCCCGCAGCTCAAGATGGACCAGTGCGGCTTGCCCAAGACGATGGCGTTGGAGCTTTATCGCCCGTTCATCATCCAGCGCTTGGTGGAGTACAACTACGCCACGAACGTTAAGGCTGCGAAGCGGCTGATCGAGCGTCAGCGTCCTGAAGTTTGGGAGGTGCTGGAGGAGGTGATCGCGGATCGCCCGGTGATGCTTAACCGTGCGCCGACGCTGCACCGCCTGGGCATTCAGGCGTTTGAGCCGGTGTTGGTTGAGGGAAAAGCCATCCATCTGCATCCGCTGGTCTGTTCGGCATTTAACGCGGACTTTGACGGTGACCAGATGGCGGTGCACGTACCACTGTCGCGCAAGGCAGTTGAGGAAGCCCGCAAATTGATGCTGGCTACACGGAACCTTCTCAAGCCGTCCGATGGTCAGCCCATTGTCGGTCCTTCCAAGGATATGTGCATGGGCATCTACTACATGACCATGGACGTGGTCTCGGACAAGGGTGATGGCAAGGCGTTCGCCGACCTTAACGAAGTTGAGATGGCCTATGCCTTGGGTGTCGGTGGGCTCCATGCCAAGATCAAAGTCGCTCAGTATCACGATGATCTTCCAGCACCGGAGAAGCCTGTTGATACAACAGTCGGACGCGCGCTGTTCAACCGCATCGTGCCGGACCCGCTGCGATTGGTCAACTTCCCCTTGGGCAAGGGTGAGCTGCAGGACTTGATCGCCCTGTGCTACCGTCGCATTGGCCCGAACGAAGCGGTGGAGTTTGCCGACGCGATCAAGGCGCTGGGATTCGAGTATGCGACGTTGTCAGGTGTGACCATCTCGGTCTACGATCTGACGGTGCCCGAAGAGAAAGCGAATATCCTCGGCGACGCTACGAACGAGGTCTCCGAGATCGAGCGGCAGTACCGGCGTGGTCTGCTGACGGAAGAAGAGCAGTACAACCGGACCATCGAAATTTGGTCGCGGGCACGTGACACTGTATCGAAGGCAGTTGCTAGCAAGCTTGATCCCTATGGCCCCATATCGGTGATGGCAAAGTCGGGAGCTTCGAAGGGTGGTTTCGGCCCGATCGCACAGCTCTCGGGTATGCGCGGTCTGATGGCCGATCCGGCAGGCCGGATCATCCCCCTGCCGATTCGCTCGAACTTGCGCGAGGGGTTGACGGCGTTGGAGTACTTCATCTCGACGCACGGTTCGCGCAAGGGTCTGGCCGACACTGCGTTGCGCACGGCGGATGCCGGTTATCTGACGCGGCGTTTGGTCGATACCGTTCAGGATATCATCGTGAACGCTCACGACTGTGGAACCCGCACTGGCATCTGGATCAGGCGTTCTGACAACGTCGGTGGTCAGCCGATCGTTGCTCGCCTTGTGGGACGGGTCGCCGCGGCACCGGTAGTCCACCCGACGACGGGCGAGGTGATCGTGGATCGCAACGAAGAGATCGACGAGGACCATGCGGACCTGATCGACCGACTCGAGGTCGAGGCCGTCTATGTGCGGTCTCCGATGACGTGCGAAATGGAACACGGTATCTGTGTTCTCTGCTATGGTCGTGATTTGGCCCGTGGCGGTTTTGTCCAGATTGGCTCCGCGGTTGGGATTATCTCCGCTCAGTCGATCGGCGAGCCCGGCACGCAACTCACGCTCCGGACGTTCCACACCGGTGGTACGGCGTCCTCGGGTGGTGATATCACGAGCGGTCTCCCCCGTGTCGAGGAGTTGATGGAAGCGCGGCGTGCACCCCGAGGTGAGGCTGAGATTGCCGATCTTGGCGGTATCGTCCATATCACGCGCCAGGGAGATCTGGCTGAAGTTGCGATCGTTGACAGTCAGACAAAGAAGGTCAGCTACGACATTCCGGAGGACTGGGAGATTCTGGTCGAGGACGGCGACGATGTGGCTCAGCAGGAGCTGCTGGCCCGCAGCGAGTCAGACGACGGCTCCCAGGAGCTCCGCGCCAGAGCCGCTGGTCGCATCAGCCGCGATGGCCAGGACATCACGCTGATCTATGAGATCCGAGAGGAACAATCCTACTCAGTACCCCCGTCGGCGCGTCTGCTAGTCGCAGAGGGACAGAAGGTAAACGCGGGCACTCAGCTCTATGAAGGCGTTCCGAACCCGCATCGCATCCTGCAAGTTCAGGGCCGAGAGGCCGTCCAGCTGCATCTGCTCAACGAAGTTCAGCAGGTATACCGCACGCAGGGTGTGAACATTTCTGACAAGCACTTTGAGGTGATCATCCGCAGAATGCTCGACCGTGTGCTGGTGACGGAGTCGGGCGATACGGAGTTCTTGCCGGGTGACCTCGCGGATCGCGTGCTGTTCGAGCGCACGAACCGTGAACTGGTGGCCCAGAGCCGGACGCCTGCGCGGGCGCGGCAGGTACTCCTGGGCTTGACGAAGGCTTCTCTGGCGTCGGAGTCCTTCCTATCGGCTGCGTCATTCCAGCAGACGATCAAGATCCTGTCAAATGCTGCGGTCCGCTCGGCTGAGGACCATCTCTACGGTCTGAAGGAGAACGTGATCATTGGCAAGCTCATCCCTGCAGGCACGGGCTATCGTGGTGACATCGAAGGAGCTGATGGCCCCATCGATACCTACGAGGGCGTGCCGGTGGAGAAGGAACTGCCGAAGGGAACACTGCTCAGTGATGTCGAGGAGGAGCCGGAGTCAGCGCTGTTATCTGACCTTCAGCAACCCTTCCGCCTGGACACAATCTGATCCGGGTCTGCCGATGTAGGGAAGAGGGCGATCATGGCGATCGCCCTCTTTTTCATGCAACTGCCTGGCGATGGCCACGTATAGGTACTACGGTGTGGGGAAAAGCATGGAAGAACAGGAACTACTGCGACTGGCACAGCGAGGCGACAATGGCGCAGTCACTCAGTTGGTACAGACCTACCAGCAGAGTGTCTACAGTGTCTGCTACCGGATGCTGGGTGAGTCGACTGAGGCCGAAGACGCGACGCAGGATACCCTGATGAAGGCCCTGACGAACCTATCTTCCTACGACTCCGACCGTCCCTTTCGACCCTGGTTGTTGCGCATCGCCTCAAATGAATGCATCGACCGTATTCGGAGGCGGAAGGACACACTGTCGCTGGATGGTATGGGTGACGATGGTGCCTGGGAGTGGAAGGCAGGAGATAGTCCCAATCCCGAGACGGAGCTCCTGCATCGCGAACGCCAGGCAGCGGTACACGATGTCTTGGAGCAGTTGAGCCCAGCAGACCGCTTGGTGGTTCAGCTGTTCTATTGGGAGAACCTGCCCTATGCTGAGATCGAGGAGATCACGGGTCTCACGGTCTCAGCCATCAAGTCCAGGCTCTTTAGGGCACGGCGGGCCTTGGCGGAGCTGTTGGTACAGGAGGGAAGTTATGCATGACATGGAGGCAATGTCACCACAGGATCCGCACAGCGAAGCGTGGTGGATTCGCCTGTTGGACGGTGAACTGACAGCTGACGAACGGGCGCGCTGGGACGCGCATCTACAAGGATGTGCGCGCTGTCAGCGCGAGTGGGAGGCTATGGCCATCGTGGATCTGACTCTGGGGATGGCACCACCCGTGCCGTCCCTGCCGCCGCAATTCACCGCGGCAACCGTCGAAAGGATCGTTCGGAAACAGCGTACGCAGCGCCTGGCATCCTATTTGGGGGGCGCTGTGATCGTTGCGCTTGTGTCGCTGGTCATCGCCGTCTCTCTGGGATCGACCTACGTTGCGCTCGATCGGACCATTGGCGCACTGCTCTCGGCCAGGCAGATCGTGTTTCGGTCGCTCGTTCAGACGCTGGTCGGCCTGGTGCTGAGCTGGAAGGCGTTGCTGCCTTATATGATCGGGGGGACCATCGCTCTCTATCTGGTACTGATGCCCCATGGTGTCCTGGTCACAGCCGCGCTGTACTGGTTTTCAAGGCGGGGCCGGGCGGTGACTGCCGGTGCGGGTGTATAGAGTCGTGGATGGCGCATACTCATAGAGTTGGAGGAAACATGAAGACATTAGGGAGAGGGATCCTACTGGCGCTGCTCTGGGCACTTCTGGCAGTGCCCGCAATGGCGGAGAGCGACGGGGTCGTGCCGGCGCAGGCTGGCGGCGTTCATTTCGGAGAGTACACGCTCGAGTCAGGCCAGCGGGCCTCGGGGGATCTTGTGGTCTTTGGCGGCCCGGTGTTGCTGCGTAGCGGTTCAACATTCTCAGGCGACCTGACGGTCTTCGGTACAGCTGAGGTTGAACGCGAGGCGACCCTTGACGGCCAACTCGTCGTGTTTGGGTCAGGCGAGGTCGCGGGCACGATTGATGGCGATGTGTTTGCTGTGGATGGTCTGATCTTGACCGAGACCGCGACGGTTGTTGGCGACGTCGCCGTGGCGGGTAGGCTGAACCAACACCCGGATGCGACCGTGATGGGCACGGTCAAGCCGATGGCAGAAGATGGCTGGACGTGGCCCGGCGGGGTCACGATTCCGGGTACGCCGGGACCCGTGAGCAGCGGACGCTCGACGCCGCGATGGGTTACGTTCTTGTGGCGAGTGGTCCGTGGGATCGCCAGCATTGTGGTCATGGGGCTTCTGGCGTTGCTGTTGGCAAGCCTGTGGCCCAAACACGTGGAGCGTGTTGGTCGCACGATAGAGGAAGCACCTCTGGTCTCGTTCGGTGTGGGTCTTCTCACGCTAATCCTCTCGGGCCTGGTTGCGGTTCTACTTGCGATCACGATCTGTCTGAGCCCCCTGGCGCTTGCTGGTATGGTCATTGTCGGTATTGGCTTGCTCGTTGGTTGGGTGGCACTTGGGCTCACTTTCGGTCGCCGGGTAATGACTGGGCTGTCTATCAGATCGCAGCACGACGTCGCCGTGTCAGCGGTTGTTGGCACAGTGTTGATCACTGCGCTGCTGGTCGTGTCGCGAGTTCTCGGGGCGCTGAATGCTCTGTTAGTCTTCTTGCTGGTGCCCCCGGTCGCGGGTGCGGTTCTACTTACCCGATTCGGCTCTCGTCCGTATGCGACACGGGGTGTCGTTCCACCTGCCGCGCCCGGTGGTCAACAGAGGCTCCCCGCAGCTCCGGTTGAGGTGGCCCGTGCTGAGGTTGAGGTATCGACCGAAGCAGCCGCGGATGCTGTGACGCCACCGGCAACTGTCGCTGGGGAATCGAGCGACGGCTCGATGTGACTCGCCCTCTGCCTGGGCAGGTCAGGGCTGTATCTGAGAGGACCGGGTCAGGAGGCACAATGGAGGATCGCTACGCGCGGCAGCTGGTCATGCCTGAGATTGGCGTTACCGGCCAGGAGCGTCTGGGGCGGTCACGGGTTCTGGTTGTGGGCGCCGGCGGGCTTGGCTCGCCGGTGCTTCTCTACCTAGCGGCTGCGGGAGTCGGTGTCCTGGGCATAGCTGATGACGACGTGGTGTCGCTCTCGAACCTCAACCGCCAGATCCTGTACGTCACCGATGACCTGGGGGAGGGCAAGGCCTCCAGAGCGGTGGCCCGCGTCAGGGCCCTCAACCCGAACACGGACGTGATCCCCTATCCCTGCCGGGTGCTACGCCAGAATGGCCCCGAGCTGGTTCGCCAGTATGATCTGGTTGTTGAAGCAGCGGACGACCTTGAGACGAAGAGCCTCATCAATGCACTCTGTGTTGAGGCCGAGAAGCCGCTGGTGTGGTCCGCAGTGACGCGCTTCGAGGGGCAGTTGGGGGTCTACGTGCCTGGCAGTGCGTGCCGTGCCTGTCTGTTCCCCACGCTTCCTGAACCGGGAAGATTGCCCTCACCCGCGGCCCTGGGCGTCGTCGGGGCGGCTGCTGGCGTGATGGGATGCCTGGAAGCAGTTGAGGCACTCAAGCTGCTCTTGGGTGCCGGCGAGCCACTGACGAACCGGTTGATGCTGTGGGATGGGCTGCGCGCATCCTTCGATGTTGTGGCTTTCGAGCGCAACCCCGACTGTCCAGTCTGTGGTGCTGATGCAAGATAAGCGCCCGGACAACGCCCGGGCGCTTATGTCCCGTCAGTAGGATCTCCCGAAGATCGCGATCTCTGTCGCGGGCCTATTTGTGTAGATGCACGGCCCCGATCCACCAGGCTGGTCGGTGGGGATGCAGCGAACGGTGGCCTTGCAGTCCTCCTTGATGGCTGCTTCATCTGCGGCATCGCCAGCCCACCACGCTCGTGCGAAACCCGTTTCGATGGCCTCCTTGAGCTCGTCGTAGGTGCTCACGTCGAAGATGTGGCTGTCGCGGAAAGCGAGTGCCTTCTCAAAGATCGCGGCCTGGACGGTCTCCAGTAGCACGGGAAGGCGCACAGCGAGCTCGGTCATCGAGATCTGAACCTTGCCCTCTCGACCGGGGACGTCACGTCGTGCGACCATAACGCTCTGGCTGGCCACGTCACGTGGACCGATCTCAATCCTCAGCGGAACACCACGCATCTCCCAGTCGTTGAACTTCCAGCCTGGCGAGAGACCCTCGCGTTGGTCCAGTTCCACGCGAACAATTCCCCTCAGTTGGGTCCTGATCCTCTGAGCCGCCTCCAGTACGGCGGTTTTCTCGGCTTCTTTGCGCCAGATCGGCACTATCACGACTTGGATAGGTGCAAGGTGCGGCGGGAGTACGAGTCCCTGATCATCACCGTGGCACATGACCACGGCTCCTACCATACGGGTGCTGACGCCCCAGGATGTCGTCCACGCATACTGCTTCTCGTTGTTTTCATCCAGGAACTGGATATCGAAAGCTCGCGCGAAGTTCTGTCCCAGAAAGTGGCTGGTACCCGATTGCAGGGCCTTTCCATCCCTCATCATCGCCTCGATGGTGTAGCTCGCGATCGCGCCTGCGAATTTCTCGCTCTCGCTCTTGCGGCCCTGGATGACGGGGATGGCAGCTTCCTTCACAGCGAAGTCGGTGTACACGTCGAGCATCCGCAGTGTCTCGTCGACAGCTTCCCGCTGGGTTGCATGGGCAGTGTGCCCTTCTTGCCACAGGAACTCTGTGGTTCGCAAGAAGAGGCGCGTTCGCATCTCCCACCGCACCACATTGGCCCACTGGTTGATGAGCAGAGGGAGGTCACGATAGGACTGGATCCACTTGGCGTACATGTGTCCGATGATCGTCTCGGACGTTGGCCGGACGACGAGTGGTTCTTCCAGCTCGGCCCCACCACCATGGGTCACGACGGCAAGCTCCGGTGAAAACCCTTCGACGTGTTCAGTCTCCTTCTCCAGGAAGCTCATCGGGATGAGCAGCGGGAAGTAGGCGTTGACGTGCCCGGTATCCTTGAAGCGCCGATCCAGTTCGTCACGGATGCGCTCCCAGAGTGTATAACCATAGGGCTTGATAACCATACTGCCCCGAACGGGCGAGTAGTCTGCCAGATCTGCCTTCAGGACGATCTCGTTGTACCACTTGGAGAAGTCCTCTTGTTGGGGAGTCAAAAAGTCAGCCATCGTGTCTCTTTTCTCTCGTTCCTAGGGTAGGGCTGTTGTTGAGCTGGGCGCAGGTAGCCCTTGCGATCATTCTGCAGTGTCGGGCAACTCCGGCTGGCGTGGGCCGAAGCGACGGTAGTTGATCGCGAGTTTCTCTTCGACGGCATGGGCCAGATCGACGTCGGTAAGGTAGGCCAGTTGCAGAAGGTACAGCATCACGTCGGCCAGTTCCTCTGCCAGGGCATGGCTGTCGGCATTCTCACCCCACTGGAAGTGCTCCAGGACCTCCGCGGCTTCCAGGCACAGTGAGATTGCGATGTTACGCGGCGACTGTGTGAATGGGGAGTCGGATCGATACCAACCCATCGCTTCCACAAAGGCGTTCATCGCGTCGGTCAGTTCGTGGAGCGTCTTTGGGCCTGCAGCTACCCCATGGGCTGCTACGTTACCGCTATGCATTGGCCTTCCAGTGGCGGAGCATCTCAACGAACAGCCTGACACCGAATCCCGTTCCTCCCTTGGGAACGTAGGGCGTTGCTTTCTCGGTCAACGAAAGTCCGGCAATATCGATATGGACCCACGGCGTGTTTTCAGGCACAAACCGGCTCAGGAAGAATCCTCCTGTAATGCTGCCGGCTTCGCGCCCCCCGACGTTTCGAAGGTCGGCTACCTCGCTCTTGAGCTGTTCGCCATATGCCTCGAACAGGGGTAGGGGCCAAACACGTTCACCCGTTGCCTCTCCAGCCGCCGTCAGGCGCGCGATCAGGTCATCATTGCCCATGACGGCTGCCGCGTGATCGCCCAGAGCGATGATCCGACTTCCCGTCAGCGTGGCGATGTCGAAAATCGCATCGGGTTGGTACTTGCCTGAATACGTGAGCGCGTCGGCGAGGATCATCCGACCCTCTGCGTCAGTGCTGATGATCTCAACCGTGAGGCCTTTCAGCGATCGAACAACGTCGCCCGGTCGCGTAGCCTGGGCATCGGGCATATTCTCGGTGACCGGTGCCAGGCCGAGGACGCGCAGCGGCAGGCCAAGGAGTGCCACGGCGCGCATCGCTCCGAGGACGGCTGCGGCTCCACCCATATCGCCTTTCATCGCTTCCATGCCCTGGGCCGGCTTCAGCGAGATCCCTCCGGTATCAAACGTGATGCCCTTGCCCACCAGCGCAACGCAAGGAAGATCCGTCCGGTCGGCATTGTGTTCCAGAATGATCATCTGTGCGGGCTCATTGCCGCCCTGGTTCACACTCAGAAGCAAGCCCATACCGAGCGAAGCCATCTTCGCTTTGTCCAGAACATGACATTCCAGACCGGTACCCGCGGCGATGTCCTGGGCTGCTGCGACGATGTGGCTGGGCGTCGCGATATTGGCGGGGCGGTTGATGAGATCGCGGGCAACGATGGTCGATTCGGCAATGACGTTTCCAATGCGGAGGCTCATCTCGATCGTGCCGGGCGCGGGAGCCCCAGGCGCGACGACGACCAATCTCTCGATAGCAGGGCGAACGTTGGTGTCCTCTGTCTTGAGCTCGCGGAAAGCGTAACTTCCGAGGGCGGCACCCTCCGCGATCGCCTCGGCAGCTTTGTCGGTGCCGATCCCCTCTCGATCGTGCCCGAACATCAGCACACTCAGTTCGGACAGCCCGAGGTCGCGTGCCTTCGTCGCCGCCGTCGCTGCTGCCTGGCGGATGCTGTCCAAGGAGAGTTGCTCCGCTTTTCCCAGCCCAACGAGGATAACGCGCCTGGCGGCGAGGCGCCCCTGGGTGTAGAGCACCAAGGTCTCGTTTTTCTTCGCTCGGAAATCACCCTCGGCTATCACCGCACCGATCTCATCAGCTAGGGCACTGTTGAGATCAGCGAGAGGGCCGGTGGGTACCCATTCCGTTGTCTCGAAGAGTCCCACTGCAAGGGCCTGGGTTGCGTGCTGTACTGCTGGGTCTGCGCTCGCCGTGATCTTCATGTCCTGACACCTCTATATGATGGAAGTTGATGATTTCACGATTATAGCACGAGGCCGTGCGCTCACCTACTGCGGTGATGTCCGTCGCGACATGCAACCGGATGGCGAAGGTCTCGTAAGTAGTGTAGTGATATGCGAGTGCTTGGAGGTCCATATGGCTACTAACGTGAAAGTGTTGGGATGGCTCTACATCGTTCTTGGCATCCTCGGGGTGCTGACTGGTCTTGGGATACTGGCGATTCTCTTCGGGACCGGCGTGCTGGTGAATGACCGGGAGGCAGCGGCCATACTAATCATTGTTGGCACCGTTGTGGCTGTCATCGTGACGCTGGTCTCAGCGCCGGGCATCGTCGTCGGTGCGGGACTCATCAATTTCAAGGCCTGGGCCCGGGTGATGGCCCTCATTCTCGGTTTCCTGAACCTGCCAGGGTTCCCACTGGGCACGGTTCTGGGAATCTACACCTTTGTGTCACTTCTCAATTCTGAAGCTGAAGCGGCGTTCGCGCGCTCGTGACGCAGTCCTCTACCTTGCGCAACACCCCCGCTCGTAGATGCGGGGGTGTTGTTACTGATGGGACGCAGAGCGACGCCATCCCTAGCGGGCGATCGCGTGCAAGGCGTGTTCCGTGGTTCGATGCAGTGGTCCTGAAGCCTCCCCGCCCTCGAGACGAAGCACGCCACCGTCAGCGAAATAGGCGAAGTCGAAGTGAACCGGATCCCCAGCGACCTTACCGGGGAGTGGCATCAGGCGAGCGGTAAGGGGCTTATGCAGTCTGACCGAGAGCGCTGCAACGTCGAACAGCAACGCGGCGAGTTCGTCTACACTGGCACTGCCGGGTAAGGGCACGGTGTCGAGTCCTGTCCCACATACAGCGGACCACTGGAGTAATTCCGTGATGTGTAAGCGCCCCTCAGCAGCGCGCTGTGCCAGCACACTGTCTTCGAGCACTGGCAGCATGAGCCCACAAAAACCAGTGTGGCTGAAGCTTGCTTGTTGAATCGCGTCGGTTAGCGTGGCTGCCGCTGCAAGCGTCCCGGGGGACCCAACGGGCTGGCCTGTGAGTGCCTCCAGGGCGCTGCCGATACTTACACCCGTGCCAGGATAGGGAGCAAGTGAGAAATCAACACCGAGATAATCCATCCCGTTGTCGTGACTAGCTGCCGCCCCTATGGCATCGAGGCGGTTCCCGTGGTGGGTAATGGCGGCGCGGAGTGTCTCGTGAGCCGCGGCGGCATCAGCTGCGGCGCGACAAGCCTCCTCCGCAAGATCGGCCGACTCGGTGGCGACGGCGAAGGCAGGGCGTGGCGCAGTCCAGAAGGCCGCGGGAAAGAAGGGAGTCCCCGGCTTGACGTTAGCCGTCGCGGCAAAGCGCAGGTTACCGAAACCATCGTCTATCGCTGCAGCATCCCTGATGACCTGAGCCGCCCCACGAATGGCTTCCCCATCTATCGTGGTGCCATCAGGCCGTACGATTGGACTCGTGACGAAGACGGAGCGCGTTGACCGGAGGAGTTCTGGGATGAGCGGCTGGAGCTCAACGTTTGCTGGTCCGATGGACACAAAATCGAATCCCGCGGCCTGGCAAGCTTCCTCCAGCCTGGTCGTTAAGTCGACGATGGCTTCGGCAGGTGCGTGGCGCGGTAATGCATCCAGAGACGAGGTGGCAAAGCGGATGGTCTGGACCTCGTAGCCGCCAGCGTTTGTGTAGGCTGCGGCCAGTGCCCGAGCGGTCTGCCCCATTGATGCAATAGCTGCGGTATCAAGCGGCACCGTGGTCTGCGCAAAAAGAGTGATGGACCGGATTCTCATTGTGTGCTGTCCTCCTCTTGGCGATTATAGGCATCTCTACGCGGAGAGCGATCGCGGCGTCATCTGCCTGTCGCCAGCTGCAGCCTACCCGGTTGCGCCGTTTGGGGGTATCTGCTATAGTGAGAATGCAGGTTAATGATCGCGGGCCCAATGGCCGCCTTTCACAGCAAACAATTCCACTGAGTCGGAGAAGGGGGTAGCTATGCCAGTCATCACCATATCCCGGGAGTTCGGTAGCGGAGCAACGCAGGTGGCGCAACACCTCTGTGACGTTCTCGGGTACAGCTACTTTGACAAGAACCTGATGGCGCGAGTTGCTGGTGAGATGGATGTCTCACAGGATAACGTCGTGGACTTCTCGGAGGACACCTATCGTATGCGTTCGTTCTTTGAGCGTCTCTTTGGGCGTCGCCGTCTCCAGATTGAGGCGCCCGGGGCAGCAACCTCTGGAACAGGACCTACCCCGTCGGTGCTCAGCGTTGAGACACTGAGCGAGGCTGCGGGCATCAAGCTTGTTCGCGATACCATTGTGGCAGCCTATGAGCGGGATAACGTAGTCATTGTGGGACGAGGTGGTCAGGCCGTGCTGCGCGATAGGCCTGGTGTGTTGCACGTGCGGATGATCGCTCCCCTGGGAGCGCGCGCGATGCGTATCAAGGAGCGAATGGGTGTCACGCTCTCCGAGGCGACCGATCTGTGCCGGTCGAAGGATCAGTCGGCGCTCGCTTACCTTGCACGGTTCTATCAGATCGACTGGGACAATCCGCTGCTGTACCACATGATCATCAACACGGGCAAGTGGGAGACGGAGGATGTGGCCCAGGTGATCATCGGCGCTCTGATGAACCTGAAAACAGTCCCCCAGCTCTAGTTCGACAGGCTTTCTGCAGGTCGCGACCCCGCACACTTCGGACGACAGGCGCCATCGGCGCCTGTCGTCCTTCTTCCATTCATGCTCTGGCAATGCTCAGCCGGATCGGGGCAGGATTCGTCACCAGGCGTTGGCGAGAGCCTGGTCGAGGTCTGCCAGGATATCTCCCACATCCTCGAGCCCTACGGCCAGGCGTATCAGGCCGTCCGTGATGCCGGAGGCGGCCCGTACCTCTTGACCCAGGCTGTGGTGTGTGGTGCTTGCTGGATGGGTGAGGAGAGTTCTGACGTCGCCGAGGCTGACCGTGCGTGCGCAGAGCGTGACGTGGTTCATAAGATGGACGCCCGCATCATAGCCACCTTTGAGCTCGAAGACGACTACGCCACCGCCGCCACCGACCATCTGCCGTCTGGCAAGATCGGCTTGCGGATGGTCCGCGTGCCAGGGATAGCGGACCCATGCGACCCCCGCGTGGTTACCTAGCCACTGCGCTACCTGAAGGGCATTCTGGTTATGGCGTTCCACACGCAGGGGCAACGTCGACATACCACGGGCGATAAGCCAGGCATTGAAGGGGCTAATACAGCCTCCGAAACGCCGGATCGGTCCCTTCTTGATCCGCTCGATCAATGCCTCCGAACTCACTACGGCGCCGCCGATTGCATCGCCGTGGCCACCGAGGAATTTGGTGGCCGAGTGCACAACGACATCGATACCCAGTTCGATGGGGCGCTGGTTCACTGGGGTGGCGAAGGTATTGTCAACAACCGTCAGAATGCCATGTGCTCTGGCGATCTCGCCAATGGCGGCGAGGTCGTTCATCATCAGGGTCGGGTTACCCGGTGACTCCAGGTAGATGATGCGCGTGTTCGGGCGAATCGCGGCCTCGAATGCGGCTGGGTCATCAGCCTGTGCCAGCGTGGATTCGACGCCGAAGCGAGGAAGGTCGTCTGTGATGAAGTGGTGGGTGCCGCTGTAGAGTCCGGTTGTTGCCACGATGTGATCGCCGGAGGAGACCGTTGCCAATAGGGCCGCGGACACAGCAGCCATACCAGATGCAGTGGCTATGGCGGCCTGACCACCTTCAAGCGCGGCGATCTTCAGCTCCATGACCTCTGTGGTGGGGTTCCCCCACCGCGTATAGATGGGCTGGTCTTCGCACTCAAAGGCGTGCGCGGCCTGCTCCGCACTCTCGAAGATAAAGGTATTCGCCATGTGAACGGGGGGCGACACATCCTGTGGCGACAGTGTCGTGCCGACATGGATGGCCTTGGTCTGCATTTTCCAGTTGTCTTCCATTGTGACCTCGCGGGATTCGGGTGGTGCTTCACGGTGAGTGTAGCACGTCCAGTCTACAATCCAACGCCGGGTTGCTTCGGTGACCTTCGTAGGTAGAATCGTGGCGAAGCCATTCCTGAACCATCGGGACAGCCGATCATCGAGTGTGATGGAGAACCTATGACCGTCACGGCAAGTACAGAGGCGGGCCGCCGCCGAATCGACCCCTGGAAGGTCGCCTACGTTGTCATCCTGCTGCTAGCACTGGCTACACGCTTGTATGTGTTGGGCGATCGGGCGGTTAGCCACGACGAGACGACGCACGCAAAGTACTCCTGGAACCTCTATACGGGGCGAGGCTTCCGTCACGACCCGCTGATGCACGGGACGCTCCTGTTTGAGGCCACGGCCTTCTTCTACGCGCTGTTTGGCGTCAGCGACTTCACGGCACGCCTCTACACAGCCTTGGTGGGCGTAGCGGCGGTTCTGGCGCCGTGGCTGCTGCGGAAGTGGCTGGGGAAGCACGGGGCCTTTCTCGCCTCATTGATGATCCTGATCTCGCCCTCGATCACCTACTATTCGCGCTACACCAGACACGACCTACCTGTGTTGCTCGCTTCGCTCTTGTTGGTCTGGACGATCCTGAAGTATCTTGACGGCGGTAGGCGCTGCTGGTTAGTGTGGATGGGAGTCTTCTTCGCTCTGATGTATGTCTCCAAGGAGAATGCCTACATCTACACCGCAATCTTCCTCGTCCTGATGGCGGTCCTCTTCCTCTGGCAGATCCTTAAGATGCGGTGGGTGCGGCCCACCTTGCTTCCGTTGATCGTGGGACTTGTGGTGCTGGCGTTGTTGGCGGCGGGAGTCTATCTCGTGGTTCAACCGGGACCAGAGACGGTTGACGTTACAAGCGCTGAGCTGCCTACGGTGGCTACCGAGCCAACCTCCTCACGCTTCGGGCGTGCCGCCTTGGGTGTGGCCGTGGTGGCCATTGGTCTATGTCTGGTCCTATGCGTGCGGGCTATTGGAGAGGCCCAGATCCGGTCATTGCGGCTATTCGATGTTCTTGTGGTTCTTGCGACATTCACGCTTCCCCTGGGCTCGGCCCTGCTGATGAGTGTCATTGCCGGGGTTGATATGGATGCGTTCTACGCAGGCCTGATGGCGATGAGCTTCGCGGGTGTCAGCCAAGCGTCGGTCGTGGGCGCGTTCGTGACGCTTGCCGCTACGCTGGCAGTGGGCATCGCTGTCGGACTGTGGTGGGATCGCAAGCAGTGGCCCATTGTCGCAGTGGTCCACTATGGCGTTTTCTTCGTTCTCTATAGCACGCTCCTGACCTATGGGTGGGGGGGCCTTACCGGGCTGGTGGGCGGGCTCGCCTATTGGCTGGGAGAGCAGGACACGCAGCGCGGCAGCCAGCCCTGGTACTACTACGCCATCATCGGTGGAATGTATGAGTATCTGCCGCTCCTCATCTCGAGCCTTGGTGGGCTGTGGGTGTTCGTTCGCGGGATCGTGGGCATCAGGCCGCGCGGGCATCAGCGGGAGGAGGGCCTGGAGAGCGAGCAACTGTACGCCCCAACGAGGGTTCCCGATGTTGCTGAGCTCCTGCAATCGCTCTTCCCCTACTTTCTGGTGGGGTGGGCCGCTCTGTCGTGGGTTGGATATGCGGTTGCCGGGGAGAAGATGCCCTGGCTTTTCGTCCATACTGCACTGCCCCATATTCTGTTGGCCGCCTGGTTTCTGGATCGAACTCTAGGGAATCTGAGTTGGCGCGATCTGTTCGGGAATCGCGGCTGGCTCATCCCGACGTCGTTGATATTCCTTGGTTTCGCGTGGGCAGCATTCCAGAAGTCGTCCGGTAGCCTGCAGCAGGTGCTACAGCAGAGTGGGGCCTCGGAGGGGCTGGCACTCACCATTGCTCAACTGGAGCCATTGGGCAGGATCCTGGGCGGCCTTGTGGGCGTGTTGTTGTTCCTAGGCCTGCTGTTCTACGCTGTCAGCAGGGTGGGCAACCGGAGAAGCCTTCAGATCCTGGGCGTGACGCTTGTGCTCATCCTGGGCCTTTTGACTGCGCGTACGATGGTCATGGCTGCGTTCATCAACGACGAGATGGCAACCGAATACATCGTCTATGCGCATGCGACGCCTGATGTGAAGAAGGTGCTATCGGAGATCGAAGCCATCTCCTGGCGCTTGACCGGCACGCCGGACCAGTTGAAGGTGGCCTATAGTAAGGACGTGGCGTGGCCACTCTACTGGTATATGGACACGCGCTATCCGAACAACTACTACTTCGAGACGCCTGATCGTGAGCGCATTCTTGAATCACCCGTCATCATCGCTGCACGCTCCGAGTGGCCAGCCGTGGAAGAGGCGATCGGCGATCGCTACTATGCCTACGACTACAATCACATCTGGTGGCCCATCGAAGATTACAAGGACATGACTTGGGAGCGGATCCGGACCACGCTTGTCGATCGCGAACGCCGCCTCGCATTGTGGGACATTCTGTGGAAACGAGATTACACGCGCTATGCACAGGTGCGTACCGCAGGGACCTTCACGATCCACACGTGGCCCCACCGTTCCGAGTTCCGCCTCTATGTGCGCAAGGACGTGGGTGATCTTGTCTGGTCGTACCGCCTGGAGGGCGGGCATGCGACCGAGGGTGGAGAGGGCGAGGCTAAGCCGGGCTCACAAGATGACCCCTTTGCGGAACATGGGGGTTCGGGTGGCGCGACTTCGCCCCGCCTCACGCGGATGATCAGTCTCCCAGGCGCAACGCCGCGTGGCATCGCTGTTGGGCCTGACGGGTCGATCTACGTCGTTGATCCAGCGGGGCATCGCGTCTGGCCTTTGACGCCAGAGGGCGAACTCGCCGGTGTCTGGGGCGGGTATGGAAGCGCCCCAGGCATGTTCAACGCACCGTGGGGTGTCGCTGTCGATGCCTCCGGCGCCATCTATGTGGCCGACACCTGGAACCACCGGATCCAGAAGCTGGACGCTGCGGGAACCCCGGTCCTGGTCTGGGGGCGCCTCGCCCAGGTGGCTGCTGACGACCCAACGGGGTGGGGAGGCTTCTACGGTCCTCGTGGTGTGGCCGTGGGACCCGACGGACTGGTCTATGTAGCCGACACGGGCAACAACAGAGTCCAGGTCTTCGATACAGAAGGTGGTTTCGTCCGCGCTTTTGGCGGGAGTGGCGATGGCCAAGGCCAGCTTGCGGAGCCAGCCAGCATCGCAGTCAGCGCAACCGGTGAGATCTATGTTGCCGACACGTGGCATCGTCGGGTCCAGGTCTTCAATGCTGATGGCATTTACCTCCGTGAGGTCGCGATGCCGACCTGGGGTGCGAGCGGGAGCGAGAACCGCCCCCAAGTGGCTGCGCATGGGGGCGTTCTGGCAATTACCGACCCGGCGTATGCCCGGATCGTGACCTTCTCTTCTGTGGGCGAGGTCCTGGGCGTTCTTGGCGACGACGCCCAGCCGATCACCCCTGGTGGTGTGGCGATAGCGGCAGGTGTCACCTACGTGACCGACGTCCAAGGGGCACAGGTGGCCGTGTACGAAGGCGAGTGGGCACCTTAGCTGTTTGCTGGAGAGGTTGACCTCTTGCGACGACGCCCCTGTCGCGAGATCGTTCAGGCATCTCCCGAGTGCGACCTCGCGACAGGGACCAGTCGAGCACTAATGCACGTGTTGTGGGTCGGTAATGCGCTTATCCTCGACGTGCTTGTCGCGAGATGTGGCCTTCATCGCCTCGATGAAGGCGTCGTAGGCGGCGCGATCGACCGGCAGGTCAACGGGGCGGTGTTCGTGCCCCGAAAGCAGGATGGCGTCGGCCAACTCCAGGCTGCGGATAGCCTCGGGCCCGGGTGAGATGAGGCGTTCGCCGTAGAGGATGGCGCGCGCGACGTTGCGCACGATCGCGGCGTGCCCGGTCTCGCAGTCCTCCAGCGCGATCGTGACCTCCTCGGCTTCGGGCGTGCCCCACATAGCCTCTGTGGTATCCGAGGACGCGCGGACGCCGGGCCTCACCTCCCAGAAGCGGAGTTCGTCGTTGGCGATGACCAACTTGCCCCGCTCCCCACTGAGTTCCAGGCGCATACCCGTGGGGAATTCGTTCACGCTCTCCAACATGTATCCGATGGCACCGTTGGGGTATTCCAGCAGAGCGGCAGCCTCGTCTTCGACCTCGATGGCGTGCTGTCGGGTGTTGACCTGGGCCACCACGCGCGACGGCATGCCGGCGAGCCAGGTGAAAATGTCCATCCCGTGGGGAGCCTGGTTGAGCAGGACGCCGCCACCCTCGCCCTTCCAAGTGGCACGCCAGCCAGCGGAGTTGTAATAGGCCTGGCTGCGGAAGTGGGCGTCGACGAGCAGCGTGCGGTGGAGCTCGCCCAGTCGTCCTGTGTCTACGAGCTGCTTCGCAGCCCGGTGAATGGGAAGCGTGCGCTGCTGGAACATGACCGAGAAAATGACGCCCGTTCGCTCTGCGGCCTCGATCATGGCCTCAGCACCGGAGACGGTCACTGCCATCGGTTTCTCGCTGATCACGTGAATGCCGCGTTCCATCGCATCGATCGCGATCGGCGGGTGGAAGTAGTGAGGCGTGGCGACGATGATGGCATCGACCATGCCGCTGTCCAGTAGAGCGCGGTGGTTGTCGAAGCCGCGAACGCCGAAGGCCTCCGTGGTCGCTGCAAGGGCTGCGGGTGCGATGTCGCATGCGGCGGTGAACTCGACCTCTTCGATCCGGGCCATGTTGCGAGCGTGGCCAGTTCCCATACCGCCGACGCCGACAATGCCAAAGCGAACTCGATCCATAGCGTGACCTCCTTGCTGAGCCGTGTCGGCCAGAGTATATACCCAGGAAGCAGAATGGGCAGATGTAGCGCCTTGGAGACACGATGGGAAGGTCCAACCAGTAAGAGCGGCGGAGGGTGGGCGGTCTGGGAGATTGTAGGAGCTGGAGGGCTGAAGTAAAATCGCGGGTGAATGGTGCGCACGGCACTGGACGTGCGGGAAGGAGTCAGTCGATGAGCCTGGTGCGTGACAGGGACTTCGTTACGGTCGGGGTGACCGGGCGGATGCATCCGCCAGATTGGGCGGTGCAGCAGCGCACCCTGATCGACCAGATGGATGCGGCGGCGGTGACCTTCCTGGATCGGTACATACGGCCTGACGGGACGTTGATCTGGACTGATGTCTGGCCCGGGATGGACGGCTCCGACGATGGCTACGAGAGCTTCATGTCCTTTCCCCTGCTCTACCTACTTGGCGGCAGCGAGCGCGTGCATGCGCTTGCACGCCGGGAATGGGACGCGGTCACGTGGCAGTTCACGGGATACGGTCAGGTATGGCGCGAGTTCGATGCTTATTACGACTGGATGCATCACGGTGAAAGCTCGACCTACATCTACTACCTGGGTATGGCGAACCCCTACCACCACATCGACCGCACACGCGCGTTGCGTTTCGCCGCTATGTACACAGGCGACGACCCCGAAGCACCCAACTGGGACCCAGACCTGAAGATGATCCGATCGCCGATCAACGGGAGTCGCGGCCCACGGTTTGAGATGTCAGCTGAGGACTGGGTGACCCACCGGCCCGTGCTGGCCAACTACCTGACACCCTATGAGGACGTGCCTGGGTTCGACATCACGGATCCCTTCACGAAGCTCGACTGGAATGACGACGAGACCTTCGCCAGGATTCTCAAGCTGATGAACGAACGGATGGTCCCAGGCGACGTGCCGCTCAACCTGAATGCCACGAGCCTCGTCACAAGTGCCTATCTGTACACAGGCGACGAGCGATACAGGAGCTGGGTGCTGGACTATCTGAGCGCCTGGCGCGAGCGCACCGAGCGGAACGGCGGGATCGTACCTGACAACGTTGGCCCTTCGGGCGAGATTGGCGAGCGGATGGGGGGCCACTGGTGGGGCGGCTACTACGGCTGGCGCTGGCCGCACGGCGCATGGATCATCCTGGAATCCACGTTGATCGCCGGACAGAACGCGCTGCTATTGACAGGGGACCCGTCGTGGCTCGATCTACACCGTTCGCAGAATGATCTGCTCTGGTCGTTGCGGCGCGAAGAGGACGGGGTAGTCAAGGTGCCCTTCCGCTACGGTCGCAACGGCTGGTTCGACTGGCGCGTCATGGAGCCGCGCCACTATGCGCACCTGTATTTCATGAGCCGTGATCCCGAGGATCTGGCGCGGATCGAGGAGCGCTACCCGGACCGAGCCGCCTGGTACGCGACAGCGCCGCACTTCGGCAAGGCGGGACATTTCTGGCCTGAGAAGTGGTTCGGCTATATGCTGGGTGAGAACCCGGACTTCCCGGTGCAGGCGTTGTCGGATACCTACACGTGTATGCAGCAACGCCTGGATAAGATCGACCGCGACGACTGGAGCGATGTGGCGCATTGGGATGTTCATCACTGGCAGGACCTGAATCCGGTCGTGCCCGAGGGCCTGATTCAGATGGCCATGGGGAGCCCTGCCGCAGT